>CBFHWA010000026.1:0-14996 GCA_965659525.1 Pontimonas sp. | reverse complement strand
TCAGCACGGGTTTCTGGGTCAGATAGCGCGTACTGATACGCCTGCAGCTGGGGGTGGGCAGCGATTTCTTCCGCATTGGTCACCGCACGACCAGTTTTGAGATCGACAACGACGAGACCGCCATCGGGTTGCCGCTCAATACGGTCGACCAAGCCGCGCATCACGACGTTGTCGATGCGAACGACAAACCCCTTTTCCACACCGACCACCTCGACACCCTCACCGCGACGATCAGCCAAATAGGACGCGAGGGCGGCGACGAGCGCATGGGCCTTTTTCCCTTCGGCCTGTGCCACCCACGCCGATTCAAAGTCCAGTTCGGACCAGCGCGACTGGACAAGACCAACCAGTGTTTGTTCGTCACCCCAGGGTGCGTGCTCGAGGGCGTGGTGAACAAGGGAGCCAATCCCAATCGCCGTTGTTGGCTCGTCGGGGGCAATACGATCCAGCAGCCAATCCAGCGGTGAGGCCTCGAGGTTACCCAGAGTGGATGGCGAGAGCGGGATATCGGCATCGTCATAAAGCGGGGCCTGCGTTGTGGCGGGGGCAAGGCCCCACCACTGATCGGGATGCGAGCCGGGAATACCGCGATCGGCGAGGATCGCCAGAGCCTGGGCCGCTTCGGTCTTGGCGGCCGACGAATCAGTCACCGCGTGGCGGTAGTGGGCGACGAGTTCGCGCGTGGAGCCCAGGTGGCCCGGATCGGATTCGACCCACTGCGCCTGGCTTTCGATCAGCCGAAACAGGGGACTGGGGCCAGAGTCGTCGGAATTGACCGCCGTGACAATGACCTGGTTTTTCGCCCGCGATAGCGCCAGGGCGGCCATGCGCAGCTCGTCATCGACAACGACGCGCTGGTCGTCAACGGCCTCGTCCAATTGCCCGCGCACGGCCCGAGCAACCAGGGGGGCACCCAGTAACGACCAGCGAATCCGAGTATTAGGCCAGACATGCTCAGTCAGTCCCTGAAGCACAACGGTGTCGCATTCGACACCGGCGAGGGCTGACGGCGTGGCAATCCACACCCCGGTGCGCTCAGTAGAGGCAAGCACAACGTCTTCGGTAATCGCATCGCCGAGGACGCGCTCGAAGAATGCGTCGGGGGCCACTCCGGGGTGGCGCTCGGCGTAACGCTCCGCGGTGGCCAACAGCGCGGAGACCTGCTGGAGGGCTTCGCGGTGAAACAGCGACGGGTGGCTGGCATCAGAAGCCCTGGCCACCCACTGGCTCTCCACCGCCCACGCATCCCACGCCGCTGAAGTGACCAAGACCGCGGAGGCCGAGGCAGGTAAGTCACGCAGGGTCGACAGGACGCGAAGAACCCGCTCGAGTGGCCGGTGAAACGATGTGGGCAACTCCGGTGGATATTCCCCGGTCTCCAGAACAGCAATGAGCGATTCGATACCTCGGCGGGGGGTTCCCTGCTGGTGCTCAAGGGCCCGGAGAAACCCCTCCAAGCGGCGCAACCGGCGGGGTTCAAAACCACCATAGACACCCTCGAGAAGAGTGGTGGCTCGATCCGGGGTGAGCCACCCGGGTTGGCGTGCGGCCAAAATCCACCCGACGAGCTCGCGACTGCCGGGGTGTTCGGCCAAACCCAAGCGATAGTCCACATGGGTGGGAACCCCCGCCTGTTGAAGCCGCGCAGCCAGCACGGGAATCTCCGAGGCGCGTCGGGTGGCGATAATCATGTCGGAAAAGGCAACAGCGTGATCACGGTGTCGCTGGAGCAACAGCCGGGCAATATCGTGTGCTTCACGCCCCGCACTGGGAGAACTCAGGGCAAGGAGTGGCTGTGCGACATCCTGGGCCACCGCGGAGGCGTGGCGCTGTGCGCCGGCCCGGGCGGCACCGATACGTGAGGTGACGTGGCTGACGATACGGCGCACCGCGGGGCCATGTCGATAGACCCGGGGCAGCAGCGTCGCCGAGACACCCAACAGGTCGGCAACCCGCAGCGGACCCTCGGGGTCAGCACCGCGAAAGGTTTGTGCGGCGACGTCGGGTTCTGCGGTGATGGTCAGAGAAACCCCCTGCCGGTGTAATGCCACGACCAGGTCGCCCGCCGCGGGTGAGAGGTCCTGGAAGTCATCGATGATGACTGCTCGCAAGCCATCAGGGGCAATCGTTCCCTCCTCAATGAGGGAGGTGGCAACCCGTAACAGCTCCGCCGAGTCAAACTGGTGGGGCCGGGCTCGGGCGATAACGCGAAGGTAGTCGTCGAGGAAATCAGCCACCGCAGACCAGGCGGGGTGAACGTGGGCGAGTGAGCGAAGCTCCTGCGGTCCCATGCCCCACTCGGTGAGTCGAGCGATGAGTTCGCGCAGCTCCGTGCGAAACACCTCGGTGGAGCGCACTGCCTGATTGAGATGCGCCGGCCACTGTGGACCGCCGCCGGAACTGTCGTGTTCGTCGAGCACAGCAGCGATGTCTTGGTCCACATCGGCACCCGAGCGCAACGTGGGGGGTTCTAACCCGTGGCGCTCTCGGTGGGTTCGCAGAAGGGAAAAACAAAACGACTGCACACTGTGGACCACGGCCGACTGGGTGGGGACCCCCAGCGCGAGTCCCACACTGTCGCGCAGGGCGGTGGCTTGGGCTCGGGTTGGGGTAAGGATGCGAATCTGATCGGGGTGGACACCCTGACTGACGAGGTGGGCTAAACGGCTTTGGACCAGCGTTGTTTTACCCGACCCGGGGGCACCGAGGATGACCTGGGGGGTCGATAAGGGCGCGCGAACGAGCTCGTCTGTGGACTCAGACTGGCTGTTCATAGCTTTCAGGCTAAAGCCCAGCACTGACTGTCGTACGCTAGAGCCGTGGAGATTCGTATCGGCATTACCCACGCAACGCGTGAACTGAGTTTCGAGACCGAGAAAAAAGCGGCCGAGCTGGAAAAAGACATTGCCTCCCAAATCGCCAAAGGCGATGACGGCATGGTCCGTTTTGAGGACGACAAGGGGCATGTCTACCTGGTTCCCGTCACCACTTTGGCCTACGTCGAAATGGTGACAGAACCGGCTCGCAAGGTCGGCTTCGCGCCCTAGGCGACGGCTGATGGAACTGGTCCTCGTGGTGACCGCCGCGGCGCTGATTGGTGCCGCGGTGCGCTACCTCGTGCCCGGCCGGGACCGCCACGGCCTCATCGCGCTGCCCGCCCTGCAGGTCGCGCTGGCGAGTGTTCTCTTCGTTGCTGCCATGTGGTTGGGCCTGGAGCCGCGCTCAATCTGGGCGTGGCTTATCGCCCTGGTCATCTCGACAGCTGCCCACATCGTCGTTGCCATCTGGTTACCCGGTGCGCGTGATCGTGCCGACAAAGCGCTGTACGAACAGCTGACTGATTCTGCAGCACCCGTTGCCGAGCCGCCAGTACACAAATAGCCTCTGGCCACTCTGGGCTGACTAGGCGGTCAGCCCCAGTCGCTCGAGACGTCTGGTGTGCTCGGTGATGATGTCGGTAAACACCGGCTCATAAAGTTCCTGGCCCACATCGTCGCCGCTTCGAAGCGCAGCGCGGGCGATGAGCATCGTGTCACCCACAAGCCGCCTCGACCAGAGGCTAAGCCTCGAGCCGTGTGCGGCATCGAGGTCGATAATGCGCTCCAGGACCTGAGCGGCGAGGTCTTCGGCATCCGCACTGTCGATAACCGGCGTAATGTCCTTGCGGGCAGCGGGGGGAAGACCGGAGGAAACCAGGCGGTAAAAATCGGTTAAGAACCCCCCGACGACGTAGCAGGTGCCCACACGCTCGTACCAGTGATCGGCGCTAAAGCGCTGAAACATTTCCGACTGGGACGCCAGCGGCCCCGCCATCGCCTCGACGGGGTCTGGGGAATATTCACCCAGAACGCTGCGTAGCGTGGTGTAGCGGCCCAGCACAGCCGCTTCGGCTCGCACCAATTGATCGCGGTCTTTTGCCGACCACGCTTCTCGGGCTACCCGGCCGTACTCTCCGGCAACGAGGAGGGCACTGGATGCGGCGTGGGCGAGCAGGTCCGCCGCAGGCGGGACCAGGGTGGCTAAATCCAACCGGGCGGCTTCGGGTTTGGCCCGCCTCGAGCGCACTCGCCAGGTCGGAGAGGAGGGCTTTTTTTCCCACAACCGCCAGCGCATCCCCTCAGGATAGACCCGGGAATCGTCGAACCACGCGCGCTGGTGTCCAGGCCGGTAGACTGTGAGCTACCTAATTAATCGAAAGTGAATCTTCTATCTCGTGAGTTTTTCCGACCTCGGCATTGAGCCGGACATGGTCGAGGCCCTCCGCAAGGAGGGAATCGAATCCCCTTTTCCTATTCAAGAACAAACCATCCCCGTTGCCCTCTCCGGCCAGGACATCATCGGCCAAGCCCGCACGGGAACGGGTAAAACCCTCGGCTTTGGTCTGCCGCTGCTGCAGAAACTGGGCCCCAACCCGGAACCGGGCGTCAAAGCCCTGATCGTTGTTCCCACCCGGGAGTTGGCGATCCAGGTGGCCGAGGACCTCGAAGTGGCCTCCTCGGGTCGCTCCACCACTGTTGCCGCAATCTACGGCGGCAAGGCCTATGAGGGCCAGGTTGAACAAATTGAGGCCGGCGCCCAGGTGGTTGTTGGCACCCCGGGTCGACTGTTGGACCTCATTTCCCAGCGCAAACTCTCGCTCAAGGACGTCCAGGTCATGGTGCTCGATGAGGCCGACCGAATGCTGGACCTTGGCTTCTTGCCCGATGTGGACCGGCTGTTTAACTACACGCCCGAAAAGCGCCACACGATGCTGTTTTCTGCGACCATGCCCGGTCCGGTGCTGACTCTTGCTCGGCGGTTTATGTCAAAGCCGCTGCACATTCGCGCACAGGATCCCGAAGAGACCCTTACACAGGCGAACATCAAACACTTCGTCTACCGGGCGCATAATCTGGACAAAGACGAAATCATTGGCCGAATCCTGCAGGCCAATGGCCGCGGCCGGACCATTATTTTCACCAGAACCAAACGCGCTGCTGCGAGACTCCAGGAGGAGCTCTCCGACCGGGGCTTCCCCGCCGCCTCCGTTCACGGTGACCTCAGTCAGGACGCGAGGGAGAGAGCCATGGTGGCTTTTCGCACCGGGAAAAAAGACATCCTCATCGCCACCGATGTTGCCGCTCGCGGGGTGGATGTCGACGATGTGACCCACGTGATTAACCACACGATTCCTGAAGACGATAAGGCGTACCTCCACCGCGTGGGTCGAACCGGCCGGGCCGGGCGCACGGGCATAGCGGTGACGTTTGTCGACTGGGACGATATGCACAAATGGGCTCTGATTAATCGCGCTTTGGAAATGGGAATCCCCGAGCCCCAAGAAACCTATTCCTCGTCTGAGCACCTCTTTGCCGATCTTGACATTCCCGCCAAGACAAAAGGCCGACTCACGGCCACGCCGATTCCCAATCGGGAAAAACGCGCCGGTCAACCATCACAGGGTCGACAATCAGCGGGCGGGGCCCAGCGTCAGAAGTCATCCGGAGGCGAGCCACGCTCGGGACAGAAAGACTCTTCCGGCAGTGGCGATGGCACACCGCGGCGTCGGCGACGACGCCGCACAAGCCCGCAGGGCTCCTAAGGTATTGAGCTAGAGCGGCAGGGGCCCAACGGGGGCCACTCCCCGAGCCGCTTCAATAATGCGTTGCAGGCTTTCGGGGGTTGTCGAATGCTCCCCCAAAACATTGGGTTTTTTACTTCCGTGGTAGTCACTGGAGCCGGTGGTGATGAAACCCAGATGCTCGGCGACTTGTCCTAGACGAGGGGTGAGGCTCGGGTCATTTTCCCGGTGACCCAGCTCAATACCCATCAGGCCCAACTCCCACCAGCGTTGATAGTTGGCAATCGCCTGCTCGAGTGAACCCGACACATCCGTTGCGGGGTTTCCTCCGCGACTGAGCGGGTGAGCCAGGATGGGAACGCCGCCGGCGGAGCGGATAATGTCGATTCCGCGCTCGAGTTTCGGTGCGTAGTGGGGCACGTGATAGGGCCCATCCGCGGCGAGGATGTGCTGGAAGGCTTCTGTCGTATCAGCCACGATGGATTTCGCGACGAGTACTTCGGCGATATGGGGCCGACCAGGAGTTGCCCCCTCCGGGATGGCGGCCCGGACTTCGAGCCAGTCGATGGGATAGTCGGCGGCAAGCTTGTCGACCATCAGCTGCAGGCGGTTATCGCGGTGGGAGCGAATTTTGGCCATCTCGGCGACAAGTTCCGGATGATCGGGGTCAACGAGGTAACCCAGGAGGTGAATACTGTGTGGCCCTACTCCCGCGGTGTGGTCGAGAATTTGGGTGCTCAGCTCAATACCGGGGATCAACCCCACTCCACAAGACTGCGCGGCATCAATTGCCTGGGCCCAACCCGAGATCGTGTCGTGGTCGGTCAGGGCAATCGTTGACAGGCCAGCCCGGGCTGCCTGCGCGATGACCTCCGCAGGGTCTTCAGAACCATCAGATGCCCGGGAGTGGGCGTGGAGGTCGATAATTGGCTGGGACATCACTCCATGCTAGGCGGCACAGGGTGGGAGACTAGGTGGGTGGCAGATTCAACCAAGCGCCCTCCGCGCTCACGAACCCCCGAATCGGCGGCGTTTAAGGACTTCATCTCCGAGCACTGGGCCCAGGCTCCGGAAACCACGACGGCCCGATTAGCCATCGCCGACTATGCCCAGGCCCGGCGTGAGCAATTTCTCCACACCCTGCCCGAGGAGTTGGTGGGCAAACTTCTGGTCATTCCCGCCGGGGTCGAGTCTCGCCGCTCAAACGACACCGACTACCCCTACCGCCCCCACTCCGCATTTAGCCACCTCACCGGCTGGGGTTCCGAAACGGTTCCCGGCAGTGTGTTGGTGCTCGATACGGGGCACACACCGGTCACGACGGTGCTTTACGCGCGTGGCCCCGCCGGCAGAGAAACCGACGAGTTCTATGCAAACCCGGCCATTGGTGAATTTTGGACCGGACCGCGGCCCGCGCTGGAGGCCGTCGCCACGATGCTGGGTCTCGATGTGCGCCCGCTCGAGGCGTGGGATCCAACGGCTGCGCCGATTGACCGCCTGGTGCTCCTGCCGGAGGCTGATGATGTGTTGAGTCTTCAGACAACCCAGCGTCGCCAAACTGAAGCCGGCCGTCATGAGGCGTCACTGTTGGCACAAGCCGATTCACTGCTGGCCCAACACCTCGCCGAGTTGCGTTTTGTCAAAGACGACTGGGAGGTGGAGCAGTTGCGAAGCGCAATCGATGCCACCCACCGAGGCTTTGATGACATCATCCGTGTTCTGCCCCAGGCCATCGGCCACGAGCGCGGCGAGAGGATCATCGAATCAGCCTTCGCGGGCCGCTCCCGTTTAGAAGGAAACGACGTGGGCTATGGAACAATCGCCGCCTCCGGCCCACACGCCTGCATCCTGCACTGGGTGCGAAACGATGGGCCCGTCAGCGCTGGTGACCTGCTCTTAGTCGATGCCGGTGTGGAGCTCGACTCGCTTTACACCGCCGATATCACCCGCACGATCCCGGTGTCGGGACGCTTTAGCCCGGAGCAGCGACAGATTTACGAGGTCGTTCTGGAAGCTGCCGATGCTGCCTTCTCTGTCGTGAAACCGGGGGTGGCTTTTCGCGCCATCCACGACGCGGCGATGGAGGTCATCGCCCGGTACACCGCCGCGTGGGGGCTCCTTCCCGGTAGCGCCAGCCAGTCGTTGGATAAAGACGCCGGGTGGCATCGCCGCTACATGATCCACGGCACCAGCCACCACTTGGGTTTGGATGTCCACGACTGCCAAAAAGCTCGCCGTGAGCTCTATGTTGACCAGGAGCTAAAACCCGGCATGGTCTTCACTATTGAACCGGGACTGTATTTCCAACCCGATGACCTGACCGTGCCACCACAGTGGCGCGGTATCGGCGTCCGTATTGAGGACAATATTCTCGTCACCGAATCCGGTGGCGAGAACCTCTCTGCAGCAATTGCCCGAAACCCCGACGAGGTTGAAGCCTGGGTGGCCAGACTCTCGCGGGACACCGGCCTAGAGGCCCAGGATTAACCCGGCGACGAGGAAGTAGATAATCAGCCCGCTGGTGTCGACCAGGGTGGTCACCAGGGGCACAGAAATCACCGCGGGGTCGATTTTTAGCGCCTGGGCAGCAAGTGGCATGGTCGAGCCAATCGTGGTCGCCCAGACAGACAGCAACACGATGGCAAGGCCAACCGTGACCCCCACCGCAAGACCACCGACCAGCCAGCCAGCGCCAAAGGCGATCGCCCCGAGGCTCAGTCCCAAAATCAGGCCCACTCGGGATTCGCGCCACGCCACCCGCCAGGCATCACTGGGGCGCACCTCACCGACCGCCACCGCCCGCACGGCGCTCGTTGCCGCTTGGGCGCCAATATTGCCGCCGGTTCCCACCAGCAGGGGAATAAACAGCGCCAGGGCCGTCACTTCTTGTAGGGCTGTTTCAAACAGCCCCATCACCCATACGGTGATCGTCGCTGCCGACATCAACACTGCGAGCCAAAACACGCGAAGGCGGGCGAGCTTGACCACCGAGTCAGACAGGTAGTGACCGGCAGAGGGCAGAGCACCGGCCTGACGGGCAACGTCTTCGGTATCAGCAGCCTCAATGACCTCCAGAGCGTCATCGACGGTGAGAACCCCGAGGACCCGCTCTTCGCTATCAACCACCATCAAACCCAGCCGATTGGTCTCTTGGACCAACCGTGCAGCGCGTTCAGCATCTTCGTTGACATCCAGTGTCGGTGCCGCCCGGTCAGCAATCTCACCCACGGTAATTTCCTGGTCAGCCAAAACCACGTGACTCAGGCCCACCACACCGACCAGTTTTCTCGCCCGGTCAACAACGGCGAGCAGGTCAATTGTTTCCGCATCGGAGCCTTTACGCCGAACAACGTCCAAGACGTCGGCCAGGCGGGTCGACTCGGCGACGGTGACCACTTCGGGGCTCATCACGCGACCGACCGAGCCATCGGGGAAGCCCAACAGTGAGGCGGTCATCGCCCGTTCTTTATGGCTTAGCCCCGCGAGCACCCGGCGAACAAACCCGGCCGGGGCTTCGCCTAACAGGCGAGCCCGGTCATCCGGGTCCATCCCTTCGACCACTTCGCGGAAGGCTTGATCTCGCATTCCCGAGAGCAGTTGCTGCTGCTGGAAACTATCGAGCTCTTCGAAAATCTCGAGCGCCACATCGCGTGGGAGCATCCGCCACACCAGCGCTGATTGGACCGGGTTTAACCGAGTGAGCTCTTCAGCAATTTCGTGGGCGGCTTTGGACTCCAGCCACTCGGCCACGTGGGCCAAGCCCCCCAAGTTGAGTGCCCCGGTGAGGCTGAGCTCAGGGGTGTTGTTCTCTTCGGGCATCTCACGCCCCCTTGGCCTCGGCGAGTACCCGCTTGGCAGCCCCCTGGTGTTCCGCGTCAACAACGACACGGTAGCTCTCGGCGATGACCTGATTCATCGACCGAAACGTGGGCCGGGAGCCACGCTGCGAGCTATATAGCCCCATGCCCACGATCATTCCCAGACCCGCACCAATCACGAGACCCGACAGCAGCGGCCCCACCGACATGTCCACACCCAGGGTGACGACGATGAGGCCGACAAAAAGACCGATCCAGGAGCCGGTTAGTGCAGAGGACAGGGCGGCTCGGCCGTAGCCATAGCGGGCGGTGACGCGTTCAACAGAGTGCAGGCCGTCGCCAATAATGGACAGCGACTGCGGTGGCAGTCCCCCCTCGAGGAGAGTGTTGACCGCTTTTTTGGCCTCAGGGTAGGTCTCACAGCGCACCAGTTCTTCGCCAGCGGGCATGGTTGCCAGCTGGTCGGCGCGGGTGAGTTTTGAACGTTGAGCCACCTGACTATTCTCCCACCCCAATTGGTTAGGCTCACACCGATACCGAAACGTGCCAGACGAGTCGGGAGGTGACGATGGCCCTACCATCGAGCGACGCCGTCTACCAGGCGATTGCCACGGTAATCGACCCGGAGCTTCGTCGACCACTGACCGAGCTGGATATGGTCGACCAGGTCGACGTCACCGAATCGGAGATTTCGGTGGTGATCGCACTGACCATTGTGGGCTGTCCCGCCTCGGATCGCATTCAACGAGATGTTGATAACGCGGTTCGTTCGATCGCGGGACCGCTGTCGGTTCGTGTGGAGCTCACTGTGATGGACCCGCCGCGGCGGGCAGCACTCATCGAGCGATTGCGCGGAGATAAGTCACCGACCCAACAGTTTGGCCCCGACACACTCACGCGCATTATCGCGGTGACCAGCGGTAAAGGCGGTGTGGGCAAATCCACGATTACCGCAAATCTTGCCGCCCAGGCATCCTCAGAGGGTCTGCGCGTTGGCGTCATCGACGCCGACGTTTTTGGTTTTTCCCAGCCGGGGCTTTTTGGTCTGGGCGATGCCAAGCCCACCCGGCTCGATGACATGATCTTGCCGCCACTGGCCCGTGACGTAAAAATCATTTCGATTGGCATGTTTGTCGATCAGGCGACGCCGGTGAGCTGGCGCGGGCCCATGCTGCATCGAACGGTGAACCAGTTCCTCTCCGATGTGTTCTTCGGTGACCTCGACCTGCTGCTCTTAGATTTACCCCCCGGTACCGGTGATGTGGCAATCTCGGTGGGTCAACTCCTGCCCCACAGTGAGGTCATTGTGGTGACCACACCCCAAACCAGCGCATCTGATGTGGCGATTCGCTCGGGGCTTGTCGCCCGCCAAACCGGCCAAACCGTGGTGGGGGTAGTCGAGACGATGTCAGCCGGTGTCCTGACCGATGGCACCCCACTGGATCTCTTTGGCTCTGGTGGCGGCCAGCAGGTTGCCGATTCACTCGAGGTGCCCCTGCTTGGCCAGATTCCCCTCTCGGTGCCACTGCGCGAGGCGGGTGATGCCGGTGAGCCCATTATCTGGCGAGACCCTCACGACGCGGCCTCCGTGGCTCTCGCGGCGACATTTCAGCAGCTCTCTTCCACCCGCCGCTCCCTGGTGGGCTCTACGCTTCCGCTCTCGCCGCGTTAGCCGCGCTAAATCGCGTCGGGGTCGAACACAGTGGCGGGTTTGCGCGCCGCGGTTGCGTTGTCCGTTGGGGCAGCTGACGTGGTCTGCTCGGGTTCATCCAACGGTTGCGTCAGCGCCTCGCGCACGATTCGACGCGGGTCGTATTGGCGCGGGTCTAATTTTTTCCACTCGACCTCGTCAAAGTCGGGACCGAGTTCATCGCGCACACGGTCTTTGGCGCCGTTTGCTAACTGGCGCATCGAGCGAATCAGCCTCGCCAGTTTCGCCGAATAGACCGGCAGGCGGTTGGGTCCGATGATGAATGCCGCGATCAGAGCGATCAGCAGCAGTTTTTCAAAGGTCAATCCGAAAGACACGAGCCCACAATAGTCGCCCCGGCGACGTGGTGTCCTAGGCTGAATTCAGCCAGCACAGCCGAGGTGAAGGAGGATGGTCGTGTCAGATTGGGACCTCATCGCCCGCTACGCACAAGACTCCCTCAGCGAATCCGACGACGTTGGCTACCTCACAGAAGCCTCGATTGAGCAGGGTGTCAGCGCCCTGGGCAGCGTCGTGGGCCAAACGATTGCCGCGATTGCGCGGAATATGGACGCGACCAACATCATTGAGGTGGGCACCGGTGTGGGGGTCACCACGATGCGCCTGGCCGAAGCCTGCCCCGAGGCCCACATTACGAGCATCGATAACGAAGCAGACCACCATGTCACCCTGCGCGAGTTGATGGCCCAGGTGGGGCTAGCCCCGACGAAACTACGCCTGATTACCGAGCGTGCCCAAGACGTTCTGGGCAAGATGAACGAAAACTCCTACGACCTCGTCGTCGTGGATGTTCCACCGGCTGACCTCGAGTCCTGTTTTGACGACGCGCTGGGTGTGTGCCGCCCGGGAGGGTCCATTGTGATTGCCCGCGCGCTTATTGGTGGCGATATCGCCGACCCGGCCAAACGCGGTGCTGACGTTCAGGCGATGCGACGTCTCCTGTCGACTATTTCTCACGACGAGCGTCTTTCCTTCACGCTGCTACCCATGGCCGAAGGCCTGGTTTGGGTGCAGCTTGATTCCGCGGCAGCGTAGCGACTACTTCAGCGTCCCGTTGAGCGCATCGCGCAGTTCAGTGGCTTCTGCATCGTTCACGGAGACCACGAGGCGGCCGCCACCCTCGAGGGGTACCTTCACGATAATGAGCCTGCCCTCACGGACAGCCTCCATGGGTCCATCCCCTGTGCGGGGCTTCATCGCGGCCATGGCGTCAATCTCCTCGTTGTCCCGTTGTCGTTACCCCTATTATCCCGGGAAACGGGCAGCTGCGACAACCAAAGCCCAAAACAACGGGTCTTAGGACAGCCAGCGACCCAGCGTGGCATGACAGTGCTCGATCTCAGAGGTGGCAACCGACTCGTTATCCGAGTGGGCAACAGCGCCATCACCGGGACCAAAATTCACTGCCGGAATACCGAGGGCAGAAAACCGCGAGACATCTGTCCAGCCGTATTTGGGTAATACCTCACGAGCGCTGTGTTCGACCAGCGACTGGATCAATTGCCCGTCAAGACCCGGCCGGGCACCGGCAGCCTGGTCAGTAACGACAAGGTCCATTCCGACAAAAACCTCGCGCAGGTAGGCCTCGGCAGCTTCTGGGCTGCGGTCGGGGGCGAAGCGAAAGTTGACCGTGAGGACAGCCTCATCGGGAATGACATTGCCGGCAATCCCGCCGGACACCCCCACGGCGTTGAGCGACTCGCGGTAGTCCAAGCCGTCGACACGACGGGTTTCTGGTTCGAAGCCAGAGAGTATCTCCAGCGGTGCGTGGAGTCGATGGATGGCGTTTTCTCCCCGCCAGGGCCGCGCAGAGTGGGCAGCAACCCCGTGGGCAGAAAGCTCGATACGCATCGTGCCGTTACAGCCGCCCTCAACCCCGCCATTGGAGGGCTCGCCCAATACCGCGGCGTCGCCGACCATCCAGTCGGGGTGGGTGGAAGCAAAATGGCCGAGACCGTTTTTATCGGCCGCGACTTCTTCTTGGTCGTAAAACACCCAGGTCACATCCACCCGGGGCGAGACCAACGACACGGCATGAATGAGGTGACTGGCGATGGCGGATTTCATATCGACACTGCCTCGACCACAGAGCACACCATCGGCTAATCGAGATGCCCCCGCAGCACCCCAGGGCACCGTGTCGAGGTGTCCGGCGATGATGACGCGGTGGTTTTTGGCCCCCGTGGTTCGAGCCGCAACCGTATTGCCGTGACGGATTGTCTCGAGGTGATCAGCCTGTCGGAGCGTCGCCTCCACCCGGTCAGCGAGGTGTTCTTCATTGCCAGAGACCGAGTCAATATCGATGATGTCGGCCGCGAGGGCGACCACACCACGCGAGAGATCGAAGGGTTTCACACGGCTGGACACGTCCTCGAGTGTATCCCGGGGCGCATTGCCAGCTAGCCTAGAAACTATGGCTTCCCACTCCACGACCGCCTACGGATACGGTCTCCAGACCATTAGCCGCGATGGCACGATTCTCGATACCTGGTTTCCACACCCCCAGCTCGGCCCACCCCCGGCGCAGTTTGACGCGCATATCCTCCCCCAGGGCATTTCCCACCAGGAACGATCCGACGACCTACTCGAGGTCGACACAGTGGGCATCGGCCTCGAGATCGCCCTCGACGCCCCACCCCAGAGTGTTCCTGATGCCTATCTGCGCCTGCACGTGCTCTCACACACCCTGGTTACGCCCAACTCGATAAACCTCGAGGGGTTGTTTGGGATTTTGCCGATCGCGGCGTTTAGTAACTTTGGCCCCCTCCACCCCGAAACGCTCAACACCAAACGCGCCGCCCTGCAGGCCGCCGGGGTCCACGTCACCGGCATTGACAAGTTTCCCCCGCTGACCAACTACCACGTGCCACAGGGCGTGCGGATTGCCGATTCGTCGCGCGTGCGACTGGGGGCGCATTTAGCGCCCGGGACCACTGTGATGCACGAGGGGTTCGTCAACTTCAACGCCGGAACCCTCGGTTCATCGATGGTGGAGGGTCGGATTTCCCAGGGCGTCATCGTCGGGGCTGGCTCGGATATCGGTGGTGGAGCGTCCATTATGGGCACCCTCTCCGGTGGGGGCACCGAGGTGATTTCCCTGGGCGAGCGCTGCCTGCTGGGCGCCAATGCGGGTATTGGTATTTCCCTGGGTGATGACTGCGTTGTCGAGGCGGGCCTCTACGTCACCGCCGGGACGAAAGTTTCTGTGCTGGCGGCCTCGGGCAGCCAGGTGCGAAAAGCCGGTGAACTCTCTGGAGTATCGGGGCTTCTCTACCGCCGAAACTCACAAAGCGGCGTTGTTGAAGTACTGCCGCGAAACGGTGTGGGTGTGACCCTCAACGACGCCCTTCACGCTTAGGCGCCGGTGGCGCAGCGGCCTTAGCGAGCAGGCCAGTCTCTGGCGGCCGGTCCGGTGTAGAGCTGCTGGGGTCGGCCGATCCGAAGGCTCGCATCCTGGTTCATCTCTCGCCAGTGGGCAATCCAGCCGGGGAGGCGGCCGATGGCAAAGAGCACGGTGAACATTCGCGTGGGGAAGCCCATGGCTTTGTAAATCACGCCGGTGTAGAAGTCGACATTGGGGTAAAGCCGGCGCTCAATAAAATAATCATCAGCCAGCGCGATAGCTTCAAGCTCTTTGGCAATATCCAGCAGGTCGTCTTTAACGCCCAGTTCAGCGAGCACCGCATCGGCTGATTCTTTGACCAGCTTCGCCCGCGGGTCGTAGTTTTTGTAGACCCGGTGGCCAAAGCCCATCAGGCGGATACCGTCTTCTTTGTTTTTTACCCGTTCGACAAAACGGTGAACACCCTCACCGGAGTCGCGAATATCGGCAAGCATCGACAGCACGGCCTCATTGGCCCCGCCGTGCAGCGGCCCCGAGAGCGCGTTAATACCGGCAGAGACGGAG
>CBFHWA010000025.1:0-14999 GCA_965659525.1 Pontimonas sp. | reverse complement strand
AACATCACTCAATGTCCGGCAGGTGGCAGCGCGTCAACGATCGGGCGAGTTAGTCGTTGTTGCCACGAACTATTTTCTCAACTCCCCCCTGGCCGCGAGCATTACTCCGGACTATCTGGTCTGGTCGGATTCGGTGTTTTCGCCGATGAACCGGGCGAACAATGCCAAAGCGTGGGACGCGGTGGAATCACACCCCGATGTTCGCGTGATCGTTCCCTGGACGTGGCAGTCGGTCATCAACACCATGACCACGGCCACCCAGTTTCTCTATTTCGATAACGACACCCTGGAGGGGTGGTCGTCGAATATTTCTCCCCTCAAACCCCGCGGTTACCAGGGCAGTACCGGTGTGAAGGCTCTCGCGGTTGGCCTCCACCTCGGACCACAACAGGTCTTCGTGATCGGTTTAGACCTCAGCTACTTCCAACACTTCAGCGTTGACTCCGATAACCGGGTCCTTCGACAACCCACCCACCTGAAAAACACCGACTCGGGTGTCCAAAACATCAGCAAAGACGCGATTAATGGCATCGCCGATAGCCTCTACTCCACGGCCAACCAGTTCTTGGCCCTTCGTCGCCACTTCTCCGGTCGCCCCGTCATCAACCTCGACCCCAACTCGTTAGTGGATGCGTTTGCCAAAGTCACCGAACATCCGCTGGTAAAAAAACCCCGCAAGCGCCCCTCCGCCGCAGCACAGTAGTGCCCGGCAGATTAGGCCCCGCGCAGGTAGCGCCAGATTCGACCCAGCACATCGACGGGGTGTCGAAGTGGATAGGTCAACCACTCGCGTCGCTCCAGCCGTGCCTCCAGCTGGCCGGCCGTGGGGTGGGCGCGCACATCCTCGGGGTGGGTGAGGGGAAACTGAACACTGGCGGTGGGAACTTCGGCAGTGAAGCTTTCAAATTTGGTGTGGGTGGAGCCTGAACCAAAGCCAATATTGGTGACGAGGTTTTTTTCCGGCACGGCGCTGAGATACTCGCGGTGCTGAGCGTGGAGGACAAACGGCAGTGCCCAGGAGTTCACCCGGTGGACCCGCTCCGCCTCGCGGATGAGGTTTTTTTGTCGCGCCGGTGACTGGATCCGCGAGACGGCAGCGCTGGCCTCATCGCGTGACCACTCTTTGTTCAGGCCCTGCCGGGAAAAGTCGTGCCACACCCTCGCCCAGGTGGCCCAGCCCCAGATGCGCATATCCGGCGAGAAGTAGTAGGAGTTGTCATCGACGCTGTGGCCGCGGAGAAAATTGTTCCCAGAAATCAGCCCCATACGCGGATCATCGCCATAGCGCTCCAACAACTCTGTGGCGTAGGGGAAAAAGCTGGGGTCGGGCAAACAGTCGTCTTCGAGGATGATGGCCTGGTCTTCGTGGTCAAACACCCAATCAAGACCCGAGGAGACTCGGGTCTTTAGCCCCAGGTTGTGTTCTGCATAGTCAGTGTGAACCGGACAGTCCCAATCAATGTCGGCAATGACGTCGCGAACGGCCTGGCACATCAGCTCATCATCCGGGTGGTCTGCCCGGGGTCCATCGGCCACCACATAAACCGCGCGAGGTTGTGCCTGGGCGACACGCCTGGCCACAATGTCGGTGTGCTGTGGGCGGTTAAACACCAGCAAGACCACGGGGGCCGTCTGTGGGGCTACCTGCGCTGAGCTCACCTGGCCAGCCTAGATTGACGGGGCTTTGAATACTGGTGATGAAACAGCCACTAGCGTGGAATCGTGCCGCTTCGCATCGCTCACCTGTCCTTCTCCTCCTCCGGAGGAGCAGGCAGTGTCGCCAGGCGACTCGTCACCGCCCAACAACAGCGCGGTCACCATTCGCGACTCATTTCCTCCATCGATGGCACCCTCTACGACAACCCTCTTGCCACCCCACGTCACACCATCGCTGCAGCCCTCGACCAGTACCTGGTCAAACGACCCGACTTCGCCGCGCCGGTGTCGTTTTATCGAAATAGGCTCCACCGCGACCTCACCGCCGAGCTTGCCGATGCCGACATTCTCCACATCCACTGGCCACACGGGCTGGTTGACCTCGACCACCTTGAACGACTCGCTGCCGGCCGGCCGGTGGTGTGGACACTGCACGATATGGCGGCCCTCACCGGTGGCTGTCACTACGCCCTGGATTGTCTCTGCCACACCAACCAGCCCTCGTCGTGCCAGGCCGTTCGCGGTCCGTGGCGGCGGGCCATGGGACAGGCCAGGCAACGCCTTGTTGCCTCACTTCACCAGGTCCACCAGTTAGCGCTGGTAAGCCCCAGCCATTGGCTTGCGGATGAGGTGGCCAGAAGTGAGGGCCTTGGTGATCTGCCCGTCAGCGTTATCTACAACCCACTGAGCGAGCCCTCCGCCGCGGTCATTGATGGCCAAAAAGCCCGGCACGACTATGCAATCCCCGCAGACCACACCGTGTTTCTCGTCTCGGCGAGTAACTTGTCCGACCCGGTTAAAGCCATCGACGTCGCGCTCACTGCTTTCCGTGGCTCACGGGCGGGAAGTACCCAGGCGACACGGCTGATTGTGGGCCGGGGCACAATCAGCACCCCCGAGGAAAACATCCACCACTTGGGCTACCTCGGTCCTGCCCAGATGGCATCGGTATTGGCCGCCTCTGACTACCTCGTGGTGCCATCACTGGCAGAAAACCAACCGTTGGCAATCTCTGAAGCGCAGGCTGCTGGGGTATCTCTCATTGCCAGAAACCACACCGGCCTGCCCGAGCACACCGGCTATGACAAGGCCGCTGTGTTATTCGATGAGGATGCCCAATTGCCACAGCTTCTCCAGAGCGTGGCAACAGGCCCCCGGTTGGACAAAGCCCGATCGCAGCTCGCTGCGGCAGCACAGAAGCGCTTTGGGTCCACCGCAATCAACACCCGCTACCTCGAGCTCTACGAGTCGTTGCTGGCCCAATAAGCCCCCGTGCTACCTGGTTTTGTGGGTTTTTACCAACGACACGGGCTTTTCATTCGTCATCGCAAATGAAAAATCCCCCCACCAGGCGGTCTAGCCTGTTGGGGTGAGTGAAACCGTCAACGAAGAACTGCTGACCACACAGGGTCGAATTGCCGATCTGAAAAAGCGCTACCACGAAGCGGTCACCGCTGCGGGCGAAGCTGCTGTGGCCAAACAGCACGCCAAAGGTAAACAAACGGCGCGGGAGCGTATTGAGGCGCTGCTCGACCACGGCTCTTTTGTTGAACTCGACGAATTTGTTCGACACCGCACGAGCTCATTTGGGATGGACTCAAAACGCCCCTACGGCGACTCCGTGGTGATCGGCACCGGCACAATCCACGGTCGGCAGGTTGCCGTCTACTCCCAAGACTTCACCATCTTTGGTGGTTCACTGGGCGAAGTTGCTGGCGAAAAAATCATGAAAATCATGGACCTGGCGCTTAGCACCCGAGTGCCGATTATCGGCATCTTGGATTCGGGCGGAGCGCGCATCCAAGAAGGTGTTGTGGCGCTGAGCAAATACGGCGAAATCTTCAAACGCAATACTGCTGCGTCTGGGACCATTCCGCAGATTTCCATTGTCTGTGGTCCCGCTGCCGGTGGCGCCGTGTATTCGCCGGCCCTGACCGACTTCGTCATCATGGTCGATGGCAGTAGCCAAATGTTCGTCACCGGCCCCGATGTCATCAAAACGGTCACCGGTGAAGACGTCGGTATGGAAGAACTCGGTGGTGGTCTCACCCACAACCAAAAATCCGGTGTGTCCCACTATTTGGCAAGCGACGAAGACGACGCCTTCGACTACGCCCGGGTTCTGCTGTCGTATTTGCCCGACCACTTCGAGGCCCCAACTCCCGAGTATTTAAGCTCGGTTGACCTCGAGATCACTGACCGGGACCGACAGCTCAACACCCTGATCCCCGATAGCACCAACCAGCCCTATGACGTCCTCCAGGTCATCGACCTGGTGGTCGACCCCGGCTCATTCTTAGAAGTCCAACCACTGTTTGCTCCGAGCATTGTGGTGGGGTTTGCCCGGGTGGAGGGCCGCTCAGTGGGGGTCATTGCCAACCAGCCCAAACACATGGCCGGAACACTCAATATCGACGCGGGCGAAAAAGCTGCCCGGTTTGTGCGCTTCTGCGACGCATTTCGAATCCCCATCCTCACCCTGGTCGATGTCCCCGGCTATTTGCCGGGAACCGACCAGGAGTGGACGGGTGTGATTCGCCGCGGGGCGAAACTTCTCTACGCCTACGCCGAGGCAACCGTGCCACTGGTCACCGTGATTACCCGCAAGGCCTACGGTGGTGCCTACATCGTGATGGGCTCAAAGTCTTTGGGCGCTGACTTGAACTACGCCTGGCCTACTGCCGAAATCGCGGTCATGGGTGGCCAAGGCGCGGTGAACATCCTCTACCGCCAAGAAATCAAGCAGGCTGAAGAAGCCGGAAAAGACGTTGACTCGGTTCGGGCAGAGCTCGCCAACGACTACACCATCAGTGTGGCAAGCCCCTTCCTCGCAGCAGAGCGTGGGGAAATCGATGGCGTGATTGAACCGGCAGCCACCCGCTCGCTGATTATTAAGTCACTGCGAGCGCTTCGGTCAAAGACGGTGGAGCCACCGAAGAAGGTTCACGGAAACATCCCGCTCTAACCAGCACCGTGTCATGCGGATGCTGGCACCAGGAGCGCAACAGCCTCCAGGTGGTGGGTGTGGGGAAAGAGATCAAAGCCCCGCACATTTTCTAGTTCGTAGCCGTGTTCTCGAAATGTCCGCAGGTCTCGACCCAGAGCAACGGGGTCACAGGCGACATAGACGATGGCCTGGGGCGATAGTGCTGCGACGCGTCTGACCACCTCGTCTTTCGCTCCCGAACGCGGCGGGTCGAGGATGACTGCTCCAACGGCTCCGTCCGGTCGGTAGTGGCTGAGAAAGCCCTTAACTTCTTCGGTCACCGCCACTGCACCGGCATAGGGGGTGAGGTTTCGCTGGGTGTAGCCAGCGGCCAGCGGGTCGGACTCGACAACGAGGATGGGGGCCTGGTCACCGAAGTGGCTTCCCACAACATCAGCGAATAATCCAACCCCGCCGTAGAGGTCCAGGTGGGTGGCGGCAGGATCAACGTCCACGCGGCTTAGCGCATCGCCCACAGCCTGGTGGAGTGTCGGTGCTGCCCGGTGGTGGACTTGCCAAAATGACTGGTCGCTTAAGACAAACTCGCGTTGACCAACCGTCTCAATAATCTCGGTGGGGCGCTGTTGGTCGATGATGACCCGTGGCTCACCAGAGGAGGTGTGGACGACGCGGACCTGCTGGTGACCGGCCCAGTCGGTGGTGTGGACTCCCAGTGATTCGATCGCCTCGGTCGCAAGGGGCAGGGTGGACACGGGGATGACCTGGTGGCTTCGCTCGGCGTAGGGGCCTGCTCTTCCGTCAGATCCGACGTGGAGGGTCACCCGAGTGCGCCAGTGCAGCCCGTCAGCATCACCAGGGAGGGCTTCAACGCGCAGGTTTTCTACCCGTGCTTCGTCAATTCCTCCGTGGCGAGTGAGTGCTTCACGAAGGATTCCGGTTTTGAGTGCCCGTTGGTAGGAGATGTCGATGTGGCCATAGTCCGCACCACCTGCGCGCGTGGCCGGTGGCCGGGATACATCGGCTTCTGGCCAAATATGACTCACCCGCTGCGAGCTGGGGGTCACTACCTCCACAAGCTCGGCAAAGGCGTGAGACTTTTTGACCGAATACACCTCGGCGCGCACCCGCTCGTGGGGCAGTCCGCCGTGGACGAAAATGACAAAACCGTCGTGCCGGGCCAGGCCATCACCGCCGTGGACGACCTTGGTAACCTCGAGCTCGAGCACCTCTCCCACGTTGACTGCCATCCCACCAGCCTAAGGACTCCCCGCGTGCAGCTGTATCTCGCCTCCACTTCTCCGGCACGGCTTGCCACCCTGCGACAGGTGGGCCTGGCACCAGAGGTGCTCAGCCACGAGGTCGACGAAGAAGCCCTCGTCGATCAGGCCACCACTCACGGACCGATTCCCGCCAGCGAAATGGTTCAGCTCCTGGGCCGGGCAAAAGCCGTTGATGCCCTGGAGCGCAGTGGGGTCTCGGGGTTGGTTCTCGGCGGAGATTCGCTTTTTGAAATCGGCGGGAATATCTATGGCAAACCGCATACGCCAGAGCAGGCCCGGAGGCGCTGGGCGCTCCAACGCGGTCAAACCGGTGTGCTCCACTCCGGGCACACGTTGCTCTATTGCGAAGCCGGCGAGGTGGTGGGCGAAGCCGGGGTGGCGACATCGACGCGGGTGAGCTTTGTCGATGACCTGGACGACGAGGAGATTGAGGCGTATATCCGCACCGGTGAACCGTTGAAAGTCGCTGGGGCGTTCACGATTGATGCCAAAGGCGCCGGCTTTATCGAGTCGATTGAGGGAGATCCTTACACCGTGGTGGGACTGTCCGTGGTGGCGCTGCGACGATTGGTTCGCCAGCTGGGCTTTTCCTACACCGACCTGTGGGTCGGGGCGTAGTTGTGGATTCCCACAACAACAAGCGGGGTTGATGTAGCCACAAGCTCCACATTCGTCGGGTCGCTGCGCCCTATGCTGTGTGGTCATGGCCCGAATTCAAAAGATTCTCATTGCTAACCGCGGAGAAATTGCCGTTCGCATTATTCGTGCGGCAAAAGATGCCGGTATCGGAACGGTCGCCATCTACGCCGACCAGGACCGAAATGCCCGCCACGTTCGCTTAGCCCACGAGGCCTACGCCCTCAACGGTAAAACCAGCGCCGAAACCTATCTGGTGACCGAAAAGATTCTCTCGATTGCCAAGCGCTCGGGGGCAAACGCCATCCACCCGGGCTATGGCTTCTTGGCAGAAAACGCGGACTTCGCCCGGGCCGTCATTGACGCGGGGCTGATCTGGATTGGGCCCTCCCCAGAAGCGATCGAGAAGCTGGGCGATAAAGTCACGGCGCGGCATATTGCAGAAAAAGTGGGCGCGCCCCTGGCGCCTGGCACCTTAAACCCCGTGTCGGGTGTTGCAGAAGTAAAAGACTTCGTGGCACAACACGGTCTGCCCGTAGCGATTAAGGCCGCGTTTGGCGGTGGTGGCCGGGGGTTAAAAGTCGTTTACAGCGAAACAGAAATCGATGAGGCCTTTGACTCCGCGACGCGCGAGGCAATCGCCGCGTTTGGCCGCGGGGAGTGTTTTGTCGAGAAGTACCTCGAAAAGCCCCGCCACGTCGAAACCCAGTGTTTGGCCGATAGCAGCGGCAATGTGGTGGTCATTTCCACGAGGGACTGCTCCCTCCAGCGTCGCCACCAAAAACTCGTCGAAGAGGCTCCCGCGCCTTTTCTCACTGCCGAACAAGAGCAGCTTCTCTACGAGTCATCGAAAGCAATTCTCAAGGAAGCGCACTATGTGGGGGCTGGCACCTGCGAGTTTCTCATCGGCCGCGATGGGACCGTGTCGTTTTTGGAAGTCAACACCCGACTCCAGGTCGAACACCCCGTCAGTGAAGAAGTCACCGGTATTGACCTGGTGCGCGAACAGTTCCGCATCGCAGAAGGCGAGAGCATCGACTACGCCGACCCGGTTGCCCACGGCCACTCCATCGAATTTCGCATCAACGGGGAAGACCCCGGTACAAACTTTATGCCGATGCCAGGCCCCGTCCACACACTGCGCTTCCCCGGCGGCCCAGGAATCCGGGTTGACTCTGGAGTCACGACCGGTGATGTCATCACCGGTGCATTTGATTCGTTGCTGGCGAAACTGATCGTCACCGGCCACAGCCGCCAGGACGCCATTGAGCGCGCCAGGCGAGCGCTCCTGGAGTTTGAGGTGGCGGGCCTTCCCACGGTCTTGCCCTTCCACCGGGCTGTCTGCGATGACCCCGCGTTTATCGCAGAGGACCCAGAGGACTTCCAGATTCACACCCGCTGGATCGAAACCGAGTTTGACGCCGAGCTTGAGCCCTGGAGCGGGTCAGTCGAATCGGATGCCGACTATGAAGACCCCTATCGAACCGTTGTGGTGGAAGTAGAAGGCAGGCGCCTGCGCGTTGGTGTGCCATCGATTATTTTCCAAAGCGGCGAGAAAGCGCTGCATAAGCCACCCAAGCGCCAAAGCAACTCTGTGGCGGGTGCTGCCAACTCCGGCGACACCCTGACCTCCCCGATGCAAGCAACTGTGGTGAAGATCGCCGTCCAACCCGGTGACAGTATCGTTGCGGGAGACCTGGTCTGTGTTCTCGAGGCGATGAAGATGGAACAGCCCATGCAGGCACACCGCGATGGTGTCATCGAATCGGTTAACTGCGTCATCGGCGACACGGTAAGCGCCGGCCATATCCTCGTGACCTACCAAGCGGCCTAAGCCCCACAGAGCACTCCGGCCACCTGCTGGGGGATGGTGCTGTGCCTAGACTGTGGGGGTTGTGAGCAGGAGGTAATCCATGACCCGTATTCTCGTCACCGGTGCGGCCGGATTTATCGGCGCACGCCTGGTGGAGATGTTGGCCGATCGTGGCCACGAGGTCACCGGGGTGGATTGTTTCCTACCGGACCTGTACTCCGCAAAGATGAAACGGGACCGCTTTGCCGCCCTGGAGGGTACTGCCGGTGTGAGGCTCATCGAGGCTGACCTGCGACACGATGATCTCGGGGTTTTGGGATCTCCCGAGGTCGTCATCAACGAAGCGGCCATGCCGGGGCTGACGAAGTCGTGGGAAGACCTGCAGTTGTATATGGACAACAACGTCATGGCTCTCGACCGGGTTATTCGCGCCACCGCGAGTGATTCGCTGCAAAAATTCATCCAGATTTCGACCTCGTCGGTCTATGGCCGCATCGCCGAAGGCGATGAACACTCCCCCACGAACCCGTTTTCACCCTATGGAGTGTCGAAACTGGCGGCGGAGAAACTGGGCTTTGCCCACCGCGACAATTTCGGCTTGCCCTTTAGTGTCCTTCGCTACTTCTCGGTCTACGGACCCGGCCAGCGCCCCGATATGGCCTACCACCGCTTCCTCGCCGCCGCGAGGGACCGCACCCCCATCACCGTTTACGGTGATGGCTCGCAGCGGCGGACCAACACCTACGTTGATGACTGTGTGTTGGGGACCATCCAGGCCATCGACCACGCAGTGCCGGGCGAGATTTATAACCTCAGCGGAAGCGAGTCCTACAGTTTGAGCGATGCGCTGGGCATCATCGAAGACGTCAGTGGCACGAGCCTCGATATTCGCTATGAACCAGCCAGACCCGGTGACCAAAAAGAAACCAAGGGCAATATCGAAAAAGCTCAGCGGGAATTGGGCTACAACCCCACCTGGTCACTACGCGATGGACTCGGCGCCCAATGGGAATGGATTCGAACCCTCCCAGCCGGGTAATTGCGACCAGGCAGTGTGATTGACTCCACCGCCACGTCGCCACCGCCACGTCGCCGCCGCGTCGGCTTAGGCTGGGGGGATGAGCGTTGATAACCCCCTGGATGACCCACAGGCCAACCCGGCAGAGATTGCCCAGCACGCAGCAGCGCAGATTGCGGAAAAAACCGGAGTTTCTTCTCACCGCATTGCCCTGACCCTTGGTTCGGGCTGGGCTAAGGCAGCGGATGTGATGGGCGAGAGTGTCGCAGAGATTCCCGCCGACCAGATTGTCGGGTTTTCCAAACCCGCCGTCGAGGGCCATATCGGCACCCTGCGCTCGGTCAAACTCGCCGATGGCAGCCACGCGTTAGTTATTGGCGCGAGAACCCACTACTACGAGGGACACGGCGTACGACGAGTCGTCCACTCAGTTCGCACCGCCGCCGCTACTGGAGCCACCACCATGGTTCTCACCAACGGTGCGGGGGGAATTAAAAGCCACTGGAGTCCCGGAACTGCTGTGCTCATTAGCGACCACCTGAACCTCACCGCCAACTCGCCACTTGAGGGTGCGACGTTTATTGACCTCACTGACTTGTATTCGGCCAGGCTGCGCTCAATCGCCCGGGACGTGGTGCCAGATATCGACGAAGGTGTCTACGTTCAATTTCGTGGACCCCACTACGAAACCCCCGCAGAAGTGCAGATGGCCAAAGCCATGGGCGGCCACATCGTCGGGATGTCGACGGCGCTGGAAGCCATCGCCGCCCGGGAGGCAGGAATGGAAGTTCTCGGTTTTTCGCTCATTACCAACCTTGCCGCGGGCATCAGCGATCAGCCACTGAGCCACGACGAGGTGATCCAGGCGGGCAAAGACGCCGAAGCAGTAATCGGTGACATGTTGGCCAAGGTGGTTAACAGACTGTGAGTGATGCAACAAACCTGCTTCGAGAGGCGATGGCCTGGATTGATCAGGACCCCGATCCGGTCACCCGGGCGGAACTAGCCGACCTGATCGACCGGGTCGAAAAAGCAGACGCGTCGGCCGAAGCGGAACTCAGCAGCCGGTTTAGTGGACACCTCACCTTTGGTACCGCGGGGCTTCGCGCCGAGATTGGTGCCGGACCCCAGCGGATGAACCGGGTAGTCGTCTCCCACGCCGCGGCGGGACTGGGGGCGTTTTTACATCAACACGTCAGCGACCACACCCCCTCGGTCGTGATTGGCTACGACGCGCGGCATAACTCCGATGTTTTTGCCCACGACACCGCCACGGTTTTGCAGGGCATGGGCATTAACGCCATCCTCTTTGACCAGTACACCCCCACCCCCGTCCTCGCGTTTGCGCTTCGATACCTGGGGGCTGACGCTGGTGTGATGGTGACCGCCAGTCACAACCCTCCTGCCGATAACGGCTACAAGGTCTACCTCGGAGGCGCCGATGGCGGCTCCCAGATTGTTCCCCCGAATGATGCCGACATCCACGCCGCCATCATGACCTCGCACACCAGCACGGCTGCGACGGCTTTAGCCCGCTCAGAAGACTTCGACACGGTGGGCTCTGACGTGATTTCTGCCTACATCGACGCCACCCTGGCTGTTGCCGATGGGTTTGAACCAGCGGGGCGAGGTGACCTTCGCATCTGCTACACCCCCCTTCACGGGGTGGGCGCTGATGTGTTCGTCACGCTTCTTCGCCGTGCGGGCTTTGACGACATCCACGTCGTCGATGCCCAGGTCAAGCCCGACCCAGACTTTCCCACTGTGTCGTTTCCCAACCCGGAGGAAGCTGGCGCATTGGATTTGGCGATGGCCACAGCCGACCGGGTCGGCGCGGACCTCATCATCGCCCACGACCCGGATGCTGATCGCCTCGCCATTGCCCTGCCACAAGACGATGGCTCAGGCTGGACAATGCTCTCGGGTAATGAGTTGGGGGCCGTGTTGGCCTCCGCCCGAGCATCCCAGGCGGAGAACGCAGGCCAGAGCGGCGTCATTGGCTACAGCCTGGTGAGCTCCCCCATCGCCTCGGCGATTGCCCGCCAGCACGGGCTCACACCGGTGGAAACCCCCACGGGATTTAAATGGATTTCTCGCCTCCCCGGTCTGGTCTTTGGTTTCGAAGAAGCCCTTGGCTATTTGGTCAACCCCGAGACGGTCCGGGATAAGGACGGAATATCGGCGGGGCTGTTTTTTGCAAGCCTCGCGGCATGGCACAAAAACCACTCACGCACCATCTGGGATGTGCTGGGTGACCTGCGAGCGACCTACGGTGGCTTTGGCTCGGGCCAGATTTCCCTGCGGTTTGACTCGATGGCAATCGCCGGGCAGGTCATGGATTCTGTTCGGGCTGCCACGACGGAGACGTTTTCTTCGCTCCACATTGACACGGTGACAGACCTGTTACACCCGTCGGGGGATATGCCAGCAACGAACCTCATCGCCCTCGCCCTGGGCGAGGGTGACCGGGTCATCATCCGCCCCAGTGGCACCGAACCAAAGCTCAAGGTGTATCTCGACTGCCTTCGTCCCACCCAGGATGAGGCCAGTAGCGCACTCCAGGACCTTCAGGTCGCCCTCCAGGGCGATATTGACGCCCTGGTGTCCACGCTTGCTGGTGGCTAAATCTTTTCGAAACCCGCGATCAGGGTGTCGATGATCTCGTCCTTATCGGGCCGGGAGACAAATGCCGCATGCGCGGCATTGATCTGGAAGGCCAGGATGTCATCGGCGTCATAGCCGAAGGTTTCTGCCAGGAGCGCGAGCTCTTTCGACAGAGTCGTCTGACTCATCAGACGGTTGTCGGTGTTGACGGTGACAGAAAAGCCCAGGCGGTAGAGCAGGTCAAAGGGGTGGTCGGATAGTTTCCGGTCTTGACCGATAGCACCGGTTTGAATATTTGATGACGGGCTGGTCTCCAGAGCAATGCCCCGATCGAGAACCCACTTCGCCACTGCGCCAAGCTCAACCGTCACCGTATCGCCATCGTCGGAAACGCTCATATCCTCAACGATGCGCACGCCGTGACCTAACCGCAGGGCGCGGGCATCCAAGAGGGCACTTCGAATACTCTCCACCCCGTCTGCCTCCCCGGCGTGGACGGTGACGGGAAAGAACTCCCCGGCAAGCAGATCAAAAGCATCCTGCAGCCTGGAGGGGGGAAACCCAGCCTCCGGCCCGGCGATATCAAAACCCGTCGCACCGCTATCGCGGTGGGCAAGGGCGAGCTTCGCGATTTCCAGGCCATTATCGGCTTGGCGCATGGCCGAAATCAGCTGCCCGATCCAGATGCGCTGACCGGTGGCGTCAATGGCAGAAACGGCCTCGTCGATTCCGGCTTGGACGGCGTTAACCGCCTCATCCAAGCTCAGCCCCTTGTGCAGGTGCTGTTCAGGAGCCCAGCGGATTTCTCCGCAAATAACCCCATCGGCGTGGAGGTCTTCGACGAACTCCCGGGCGATTCGCTGGAGTGCTGGCGCGGTCTGCATCACGCTGGTGGTGACGTCGAAGGTCTTTAAATACTCCACCAGTGAGCCAGAGTCAGACTGGGTGGCAAACCATCTGCCCAATGCCTCGGCGTTCGTCTCGGGCAGCTCGATGCCCTCCTCGGCGGCGAGCTCGACGATGGTTTGCGGGCGAAGCCCCCCATCGAGGTGGTCGTGGAGGGAAATTTTTGGCAGTGACTCAATCGAAATGTCGGTGCCGGGCAGGGTGTGGGTCACTGGTGGTAGTTCCTTAACTGTCGTGGGCCAAAAGCATCGGGTAAAACCTCATCCATCGTGCGAATACCAGAGACGGTTTCGAGGACCATTTCCTCAGCAGAGTGTTCATAGAGCAACTGCCGGCAGCGCCCACAGGGCATGAGCACCTCGCCGTTTCCATCCACGCAGGTAAAGGCGACCAGTTTGCCGCCGCCGGTCATCGCCAGTTGTGACACCAGGGAACACTCCGCGCAGAGTGTGACGCCGTAGGAGGCGTTTTCGACATTGCAGCCCGAGACAACCCGGCCATCGTCGACGATGGCAGCAGCGCCCACCGGATAGTTCGAATAGGGCACATAGGCCCGGCGCATCGCGCCGGTGGCGATATCCCGCAGGGCCGCCCAGTCCACATCACTCATTGGCCCTACTCTTTCACATACGGCTTACCGACTGAGGCGGGGGGTCGTACTCGACCCACAAAGCCCACGACGGCAATCAGTGTGACCAGGTAGGGCACCATCAAAATAAAGTCGGTCGGTATACCGGGGCTCACCTGGTTAGCCCACACCCGCAGGATGATGCTGAACCCAAACAGCAGCGCAGCTGCTGACATATAAAACGGGTGCCAGCGGCCAAGGATGACGACGGCGAGGGCGATAAAGCCCTGACCGGCGGTCATTTCTTTTCCAAACGCACCGGTGTTGCCAATCGTGAGGGCAGCGCCACCTAATCCAGCGAGCATTCCCCCGAGGCTTACCCACCAGAAGCGGGTACGCCCGACGTTGATTCCCACGGTGTCAGCTGCCATGGGGTATTCACCAACCGAGCGGGCGCGTAGGCCCAGGCGGCTGCGAAAGAGCACCCACCACAACAGCGGAACGGCCAGAAATGCCGCGAATACGGTGATCCGGTTGTCAAACAGCACCGGCCCGAGGACGGGAATATCTGATAGCAGCGGGATGGCAAAAATATCGAGTGTTCCGGGGAAGTTTGCCCGGTCGGCGTCACTGGAGAGCCACTGGGAGAACAGGAAGTTGGTAATCCCGATCACGAGAACGTTTAACACCACGCCGACGATGATTTGATCGGCGAGGTATTTCACCGAAAACACCGCCAAGACCATTCCCAGGAGCATCCCGGAGACCATCGCGGCGAGCGCCGCCACATACAGGTTGCCGGTGAGGCTTCCCACGACAGCCCCGACGAACGCTCCGGCGAGCAGTTGGGCTTCGATCGAAATATTGACCACGCCCACCCGCTCAGACATCACCCCAGACAGGCCGCCGAAGATAATCGGGATCGCGAGGATGAGGGCGTTTGCCAGCAAAAATGCCAGCGGAACAGTATCTCCCGCGGCCAACCAGCCCAGGAGTCCAAACAGGGCGATTGCGCCGTAGATGACAATCCACCACAGCGGCACCGGGGTGTTGCGCGAGACCCACCAGGCGGCAACACCGGTCATCGCCAGAAGGAGCACGCCCACGACGAGGTTGACCGTATTGGACATCGCCACGAAGGCGGGCAGGGCAAACGCTGCGTCGTCGGCGGTGATCTTGTACTCCACGGGCTCGACTCGACCCAGGAGGCCAAAGAAGACCAGAACGGTGATGGCGAAAACACCCATCACGATGGTCGACCGCCAACTGGCCTTTTCTTCAGCCAGGGAGAACATTCCGGGGGTTACTTCCAGCCGGGAGGTATCAACGCTCATTTGGTCACCTCCCTGGACAACACCCGTGCGCGCAGTCGATCCAGTGCGGGGGTTTGTTTCAGGGCAGGCAGCCGGAAGATCGCCCGGATCAGCGGTGGTGCCGCGATGAACAAGACAATGGCGCCTTGAATAATGCCGAGCACCTCCGGTGAGATACCAATAATTTGCATCTGTGGGCCACCGGCTTTGAAGGCGCCAAAGAGCAGCCCGGCGAGCGCAATCCCAATCGCATTTCCC
>CBFHWA010000024.1:0-15266 GCA_965659525.1 Pontimonas sp. | reverse complement strand
CAGCATCCCTACAGAGCCTTCGCGAGGCCCTGTTTCACCTGGACGAAGCATCGCAGTCGCTATCGGGTTACCTTTCCGCGATGAGCCAGAGCGATGGCGTTGATCTCGAGTCGGTGATGTCACGCCGGGCGTCGATCAGTGCCTTAATGCGCGAATTTGGTCCCAGTCTCGACGAGGTTTTGGATTTTGAGAAATCAGCCAGCGACACACTCTTAGCCATTGATACGTCGGGGGATCGTCGCGTCGAACTAGAGGCTGCTTTGGCGCGAGACCAGCAGCAGCTCGATAGCCTCGCGGGTCAGATCAGCGCCATGCGCAAGACAGCGGCTCAGGATCTCAGCCAGAAGGTCACGGCTGAGCTCCAGGCCCTCGCGATGCCCGAGAGCCGCTTCGTTGTGGAGCTGAGCCCGCGAGAGGCGACCCTCAGCGGTGTAGACCAGGTGGGTTTTCTGCTCGCACCCCACGCCGGAGCCCAAGCCCGGCCTGTCGCCAAAGCCGCCTCTGGAGGCGAGCTCTCGCGTGTGATGCTCGCTCTCGAAGTCGTGATTGCGGAGGCAGATCCGGTGCCGACCTTCATTTTTGATGAAGTCGATTCCGGTGTTGGGGGTGCAACGGCGTTAGAAATTGGGAAACGTTTGGCTCGCCTGGCCGAATCATCCCAAGTTATTTGTGTCACGCATTTAGCCCAGGTGGCATCGTTCGCGAACCGGCACGTCAGCGTTGTGAAGGATTCCTCCGGTGAGGTAACTCGCTCCAGTGTGCGGGTGTTGGACGGAGACGACCGTGTGGCGGAGTTGGCCAGGATGCTGGGCGGTGACCCGGATTCGGATAGCGCCAGAGCTCATGCCCGAGAAATGCTCGGCCACGACTCGGTGAGTCGCAGCGGGGGATGAACAAAACCGGTTAGAGTTTTACCCCGTGGAGGATGCGGTCCAAACCGAGTCAATCCCGGTCACGAAACATATTTTCGTCACCGGAGGCGTGGTCTCCTCCCTCGGCAAAGGTCTCACCGCTGCCTCCCTCGGAAATCTCCTCTCCGGCCGAGGCGTGAGGGTTGTCATGCAGAAGCTTGACCCCTATCTGAATGTGGATCCGGGTACGATGAACCCCTTCCAGCACGGCGAAGTGTTCGTCACCGACGACGGTGCCGAAACCGACCTCGATATTGGCCACTATGAACGTTTTCTCGATATCAACCTCTCGCGTGCGGCGAATGTCACGACCGGTCAGGTTTACTCCGATGTGATTGCTCGTGAGCGTCGCGGTGAGTACCTGGGTGAGACTGTTCAAGTTATTCCTCACATCACCGACGAAATCAAGCGCCGGATGCGCGAACAGGCCGATGCCACCCCAAAACCAGACGTGATCATTAGTGAAATCGGTGGAACGGTGGGGGATATTGAGAGCCAACCCTTCATCGAAGCAGCCCGCCAGATTCGCCACGAACTAGGCCGGGAGAACGTTTTCTTCGTCCACGTCTCCCTTGTTCCCTATATGGGTGCCTCCGGCGAGCAAAAAACAAAACCGACCCAGCATTCGGTGGCTCAACTTCGCTCGATTGGTATTCAGCCAGACGCCCTGGTTTTGCGCAGCGACCGCCCCGTCGAGGCAGCCAACCGGCGCAAGATCGCGTTAATGTGCGATGTCGATGAAGCCGCTGTGGTCAACGCCGTTGATGTTGCCAGTATCTACGACATCCCCTCCGTGCTCCACAGCCAAGACTTGGATGACTACATCGTCGAGCACCTTCGACTAAACGCGGGAGAGATGGTGTGGGACGGCTGGTCCACGCTGCTTGACGCAGTACATAACCCGTCTCGTGACGTGACCATCGGGGTTGTAGGAAAGTACATTGACCTTCCTGACGCCTATTTATCGGTAGTGGAGGCAATTCGCGCCGGCGGCTTCGCCCATCAGGCAAAAGTATCCATCAAGTGGATCGCCAGTGACGACTGTGTCACAGAAGCCGATGCCCATAAGCAACTAGGCGATGTTGATGGCATATGCGTCCCTGGGGGCTTTGGTATTCGCGGTATTGACGGCAAAGTTGGTGCACTTCGTTACGCGCGCGAACACAAAATCCCCACCCTTGGTCTTTGCCTTGGCCTGCAGTGCATGGTGATCGAATACGCCCGCAATATGGCGGGGCTCGACGGTGCCTCAAGCTCTGAGTTCGACCAGGAGACCTCCTATCCGGTGGTCGCGACAATGGCAGAGCAGGTCGAAATTCTCTCCGGCAATGGTGATTTGGGTGGCACGATGCGTTTAGGCCTCTATCCCGCCGAACTGGCCGAGGGGACAGTGGTGCGACGACTCTATGGTGGGGCCACCATCGAAGAGCGCCACCGCCACCGCTATGAGGTCAATAATTCCTTCCGCCAACAACTCACCGACGCGGGCCTCGTTATTTCCGGTCAATCTCCAGACGGTGGCCTCGTCGAGTTTGTTGAACTCCCTGAGACGGTGCATCCCTTTTACGTCTCGACCCAAGCCCACCCTGAGCTTCGCAGCCGCCCCAACCGCGCCCACCCATTGTTTGCCGGCTTGGTGAAAGCGGCGATTGAGCGCCATGAATCATCGGCGCTGTTTCCCGTGGGAGCCGACCAGGACGCAGCGTGAGTCACGATCAGCTTCACGACACCCGTGAAGAACCGCAGGTGCTCGGGCGTGAGGTCGTCTACGAGGGTGCTATCTGGGACATCGCTCGGGAGACCTTCGCCTACGCCGGGGGCACACTGCGCCGGGATTTTGTCGACCATCCCGGCGCCAGCGCGGTCGTTGGGGTGGATGCGGATGGACGGGTGTTGTTGGTGCGCCAGTATCGCCACCCCGTTCGGTCACGAAATTGGGAGCTGCCTGCGGGCCTGCTTGACATGCCGGGCGAAGACCCCATCCAGGCTGCCCACCGGGAACTAGCCGAGGAGGCGAATTACCAGGCCGCCTCGATGGAGCATATGGTCACGCTCAACGTGACGCCGGGTGGCTCAAACGAAGTCATTCATATTTACCTCGCAACTGGTCTGGCCCCGCTGGATTACGACTATGTCCGAACCGGTGAAGAAGCCGACATGGAAGTACAGTTTTGGCCCCTGGCCGAAGCCGTCGATGCTGCCCTGAATGGTCATATCCGCAACCAGATTTCGGTCACGGGACTGTTGGTCGCCCATGCCAAGCTCCGCGCCTAAACCCCTCGTGATCAGGCGCCGCGATGATGCCGCGATCGTTGAGTCGTACTTGCGCTATCTGGCTTTGGAGCGGGGTCGGTCGGCCAACACCATTTCGGCCTACCGCGGCGATCTGCTCCACTGTGCTCAGTGGTTGGCGGCGGAGACGACGAGCGGGCTTGTCGATGCAACGTCAGAAGATATCGCTCGCTACGCGGCGATGCTTGCTGGGTCCCCAACATCACAGCAGCGGCGCCTGTCTTCTCTGCGCAATTTCTTCGAGTACCTCGTTGTGCACCAGGGAGCAAGCGCTAATCCCGCCCGGGAAATTCGCGGCCCCCGCGCACCTGGCCGGTTGCCAAAAGCTCTGTCCGTGCAGAGTGTTGGCCACCTACTGGAGAGCATTTCAGCCGATGATCCTGTATCCATTCGAGATCGCGCGCTGTTGGAGCTGTTGTACGCCACTGGTGCGCGGGTGAGTGAGGTGGCAAACCTCGCGCTCGATGACGTCCACAGCCCCAACGGGGGAGCGCCAGAACTCCTGCGCGTGATCGGCAAAGGCGATAAGGAGCGCATCGTTCCGCTGGGTTCGCACGCCCGAGCGGCCGTGGAAGCGTACCTGGTGCGCTCGAGGCCGGTACTCGCGACTCGAGCCAAAAAGTCCGTCCCCACGCTGTTTTTGGGGTCCAGGGGAGGACCGCTATCTCGGCAGAGCATCTGGCTGGTTTTGCGATCGCGCGCGCACAAGGCGGGGATTACCGAGGAACTCTCTCCACATACTCTGCGCCATTCGTGTGCCACGCACCTCGTGGCTGGTGGAGCTGATATCCGAGTTGTCCAGGAACTACTGGGTCACCAATCGGTGCAGACCACCCAGATCTACACCAAAGTCACAATCGACTCCCTCCGAGATGTGTATTACACCTCACATCCCCGGGCGCGGGCTTAGGCCCGGAGTACACTGTGGCCATGGCTTCAGCGAAATCCACGGCAGTAAAGACAGGCCCCACGGGCCGGCCCGTGCGGGAGTTCCCAGTCCCCGAAGCGTTGGATTCTCACGGACCAGCCAGAGTCATTGCCCTGTGTAACCAAAAAGGGGGAGTTGGGAAAACCACCACCACCATCTCCCTGGCTGGTGCGTTGGCAGAGTACGGCCGTTCCGTTTTACTCGTGGACTTTGACCCCCAGGGTGCGCTGTCAGCAGGAATGGGTATTCAAAGCCACGATGTGCCGACCATCTATGACGCGATGATTGGGCGGGTAAAAGATATCCGCCAAACCATTCAACCTTCGGCAATTACCGGGATTCACGTTATTCCCGCCAATATCGACCTCTCAGCGGCAGAAGTTCACCTCGTCAGTGAGGTGGCCCGCGAACAAATCCTTGCCAATCTGCTTCGGCCCGTCCTCGATGATTACGATGTGGTGCTGATCGACTGTCAGCCGTCCCTGGGCCTGTTGACCGTTAATGCCCTCACCGCTGCCCACGGAGTGCTCATCCCGCTCGAGGCGGAATATTTCGCCCTACGGGGTGTTGCGCTGCTGATCGACACCATTGACAAGGTCAAGGAGCGTCTCAACCCGGCCCTGCAGATTGACGGAATTGTGGCCACCATGTTTGACGCGAGAACCTTGCACGCAAAAGAGGTGCTCGATCGGGTTGTCGAAGGCTTTGGCGACACGGTGCTTGACACGGTTATTGGGCGAACCGTGAAGTTCCCCGACGCCTCCGTTGCCGGGACCCCGATTACCGAGTTCGCTCCGCAGCACGCCAGTGCACAAACCTATCGCCAGCTCGCGCGTGAACTTGTTTCCAGGGGCGCGATTGCCTAGTTCCGACGCTCTGGTCTCCGAGGCACTCGCCGAGGCAGCCGAGGGCGATTTTCACGTGAGCCTTGGCAACTTTGACGGACCATTTGACCTGTTACTTCGGCTCATTAGCAAACGTGAGATGCCGATTACCGATGTCGCGCTGGCTGCGGTCACCTCGGAATTCATCCACTACGTCAACACCTTGGAGGGCGAGGAAGGGCTCGACCAGGCCAGTCAATTCTTGGTCGTGGCGGCGACTTTGTTGGATATGAAAGTTGTCGGCTTGCTGCCACAGGGTGACTATGTCGATGCCGAAGACGTCAAGGTCCTCGAAGCAAGGGACCTGCTCTTCGCCAGGCTCCTGGAATATCGGGCTTTTAAGGACGTCTCGCGGTGGTTCGCTCACGCGCTTGAAGACGAATCCCGTCGTCATCCCCGTGTTGTTCCCCTCGAAAATCACTACCGTGATCACACACCGACGTTGCGGTGGTCGACCAGCTTGGAGGATTTCCACGCGTTGGCTCTCCTGGCCTTCACCCCCCGGGCCATTCCGAGCGTGGGCACCGATCACCTCCACGCTCCGCTGGTGAGTGTGCGCGAGCAAGCAATCCATATCTTGGGTGTTTTGCGCAGGGGCCAGTGCAGTTTTCGTGAACTGATCGCCGGTGTGAGCGAGCCCGGTGTGGTGGTAGCGCGGTTTCTTGCCATCCTTGAGCTCTACCGTCAGGCTGCTCTGTCGTTTCAACAGCTCGAGCCCCTTGGCGAGTTGAGTATCACGCTAGTTGACGACAATTTCTCCGATGACCAGCTTGCGAGCCTCGGAAGTGAATGGTCAGATCCGGCCGACTCATCATCTGAGGACCTCGCCGTTGGCCAAGAGCAGGGAGAATAGTGGCGTGAGTGAGACCCCAATCGATAGTCAGGTGACGTCCGCGCCTGAACCAGGCGGGGAAGAGTCGCGCCCCGGCGTTTTGCCAGAGGACTTGGCCGCCGCTGTTGAGGCGCTGCTCATGGTGGCTGATCAGCCGTTATCGACGCTGGCCATTGCTCAAGTGACGGGTGCACCGCGGCAGGATGTCGAAGCCGTCATCCAGGCACTGCAGGATGACTATGAACGAGGGATTGCCGGCCAGCCGCGGGGATTTGAGTTGCGCGAGGTTGGCGGTGGCTGGCGAATCTACGCAGCCCGGCGCTTCGATGAGGTTGTCCGCTCAATGCTCCACGACGATTCACCCCAGCGCCTGAGCCAGCAAGCACTCGAAACCCTCGCTGTTATCGCCTATAAGCAGCCGGTTACCCGCTCTCAGGTCTCGGCTGTTCGTGCGGTGAATGTGGACTCCGTCATGCGCACCTTGATAGCCCGGGGCCTGATTGATGAACACTCCAGTGACCCTGAAACGGGGGCGATTTTTTACCACACGACGCCGTTGCTGCTGGAGTACTTAGGGATTGAATCGCTCGAGCAGTTACCTCCGCTCTCGCCACTGTTGGCTGACGGGCGCGAGGGGTTCGACGATGTCGAGCACTGATCACACCGAGACCGGTGAGCGTCTCCAAAAAGTGCTCTCGCGCGCCGGTGTCGCCTCACGCCGCCAGGTGGAGGGGTACATCCTCCGCGGCCGCATTCGCGTTAACGGCGAAGTTGTTGAGGACTTGGGGCGCCGGGTTGATATCCACCGCGATGTTGTCAGTTTGGACGACACAACCCTGCAGTTGGATACCGAGCGGCGCTACATCCTCTTCCACAAGCCAACAGGAATGGTTACGTCGTTGGCAGATGACCGTGGTCGGTTAGACCTGCAAGGTGTTCTACACGAGGTCGGCGAGAGAGTTTTCCCGGTTGGGCGACTCGATTTTGACAGCTCCGGCCTCCTCGTGTTGACCAACGACGGTGAGGCGGCCAATATTCTTGCCCACCCGTCGTTTGGGGTGGAAAAAAGCTACGTCGTGACCGTTAGCGGGTCGGTGAGTAACAAAACCCTCACTCGCTTGACCACAGGGGTGGACCTTGAGGACGGCCCCATCGCTGCTGACCAGGCGCGCCGCATTGATCAGCCGCGCTCGGGAAAAACGATGCTGGAAATCACCCTCCACTCTGGGCGTAACCGGATTGTTCGTCGGATGTGTGCCGCAGTGGGACACGACGTGCTCACGCTCCAGCGCCGGCGTTTTGGTCCGTTCCATCTGGGGGGGCTCAAACCAGGACAGTGGCGGGAGTTTTCGCCAGAAGAGCGCCACCAGCTCGCTACGCTGGTGGAATTGGCTGTTTCGGCCAAAAAAGCTTCGGAGGACACACGATGACAGCGACACCGGTGTTCTCGCGCGTTCACATCATCGGGACCGGGCTGTTGGGAACAAGTGTCGGCCTGGCGCTGGTAGAGCAGGGTGTCACCGTCACCCTCGCCGACCAGTCGCCTTCGCGGGTTGCTCTTGCCGCCGAGTACGGCGCTGGGATACCAACACCATCGCCCGATTCGGCCGAGCTTGTCATCGTGGCCACGCCGCCCGATGTCACCGCCCAGGTTGTCACCTCGGCACTGGAGGATTTTCCGACCGCGCTCGTCATTGACGTCGCCAGCGTGAAGGAAGCGATTATCAACGAGGTGAGTGCCCACCCCGCCTCGGCCGACCGGTTTATCGCCACTCACCCGATGGCGGGGCGTGAAAAAGGTGGGCCTACCGGGGCCCGCGTTGATCTTTTTACCGGCCGGCCCTGGGTGATCACTCCCACCCCGGAGACTCAGCCGGCGCCGATCGAATCGATCTCCGCCCTGATTCGCTCACTCGGTGCGACCGTGCATCACCTCAGCCCTGCCCAACACGATGACGCCGTGGCCATCGTCTCGCACCTGCCCCAGGTGTTGAGCTCCGCGCTGGGAGCTCACCTACTGGATGCGCCAGCGGAAGCGCTTGCCCTTGCCGGTCAGGGCCTTCGGGATATGACCCGTATCGCCCGCAGTGATGATGAGCTCTGGAGCCAAATTCTCCAGTACAACGCCGAGCCGGTTGGCCGCCACGTGGCCAGTCTTCAACAGCTCCTTGAGGGAATTGCGGACGCGCTGGAGTCCGCCCAGCGCGATGGTCGCCAACGAGGCCTGAGCGAAGCCCTGCAAGCTGGTGCCGATGGCGCTGCCCGGATTCCCGGGAAACATGGCGGATCCGAGCGGTTCACCACGTTGACTGCGGTCATTGATGACCGGCCCGGCCAGTTGGCTGCGCTGCTGACCACGGTTGGCGAACTGGGCGTCAACCTGGAGGATATGAGCCTTGAACACTCACCGGGAGCTCCGGTCGGGTTTGTCGAGCTCTCTGTTGTTCCCGAAGCCGCAGATGCTCTCTCCCGCGGCTTAACCGATGCGGGGTGGCGTATCGCCGGGGAGAGCGCATGAGCGTGATTGTCGCCATCGACGGGCCCGCCGGGAGTGGTAAATCCAGTGTGTCCAAAGCGGTGTCCCGGGAACTGGGCTTTGGCTACCTCGATACCGGTGCGGCCTACCGCTGCCTGGCGTGGGCCGGTGTCGACGCGGGGATTGACCTCGATGATGCCAGGGCGGTCGCCGATCAGGTGCCCGATGTTCTTCACTCCCGACCACTCGACCCGGACGACCAAACCCACATCGTCCGCGGAGCGGACATCAGCGATGCGATCCGCGGCCAGGATGTTTCATCCATCGTGTCTGTGGTTGCCAAGCACCCCGGGGTGCGCGACGCTCTCAATGAGGGTTTTCGTCGACTGGCCCAGACCACCCAGTGGCCGGGGCTCGTCATTGAGGGCCGCGACATCACCACAGTGGTGGCCCCCGATGCGGCGGTGAGGGTTCTCTTAACCGCCGATGAGGCGACTCGTATCGCTCGGCGTCAAGCCGAAATCACTGGAATCGCGGCGGAGACGATCGTGGCGCGCGACCAGGCCGACAGCACGGTGGTGGACTTTATGACCGCCGCCGATGGTGTTGTCACCATTGACACCACCGAGTTGACATTCCAACACAGCGTTCAGGCGGTCTTAGACCTCATCGCCGACACTGTTGGTAGAGAGGACCAGGCCCGCTAGTGAACGAGAATTTCGAATCCCCCGAACCGGACGGGTTGGCCCCAGACGGCTCACCGGTCGACCTGGCTGATGTCGACCGGGTGCGGGCTGACGCTTTGCGTAGCGGCTTGGAAGCATTTGACCTCGATGATGACGACGTTGCGCTCATTGCTGGTCAGGCCGGCGCGGACGAGACAGACGAGGCCGTCTGGGGGATGCCCGTTGTGGCGGTCGTGGGCCGACCCAATGTCGGTAAATCCGCACTCGTCAATAGAATTTTGGGCCGTCGTGAAGCCGTCGTCCAGGACGTCCCCGGTGTCACCCGGGACCGAGTGTCCTATCCGGCCGAGTGGAATGAGCGCCGATTTAGCCTGATGGATACCGGCGGGTGGGAACCTGACGCGAAAGGTCTCGACCAATCGGTTGCGGTACAGGCTGAGGTGGCCATCGACACCGCCGATGTGATTCTCTTCGTCGTAGACGCCAGAGTCGGCCCCACTGCAACCGACGAAAGAGTGGTTTCCCTTCTTCGAAACAGTGGAGTCCCGGTCGTCGTTGTGGCCAATAAAGTCGACGACGTTCGGCAGGAACCAGACGTAGCGACACTTTGGTCCCTGGGGTTGGGCGAACCATGGGCAGTGTCGGCCCTTCACGGTCGGGGGGTAGCTGATCTGCTCGACCACGTGCTGTCATTGCTTCCAGCCCGAGCGAAGGCAGCCAGCCAGCCCGGAGGCCCTCGACGGGTGGCTCTGGTGGGTAAACCCAATGTCGGGAAATCCAGTCTGCTTAATAAGGCTGCGCGGTCGGAGCGCGTTGTCGTCTCAGATACGGCGGGGACCACCCGCGACCCGGTCGACGAACTGGTCGACATCGGCGGTGAGGTGTGGCGTTTTGTCGACACGGCGGGAATCCGCCGCAAAGTGCATCTGCAGCAGGGCGCCGACTTTTATGCGAGTTTGCGCACCCAGGCGGCCCTCGAAAAGGCCGAAGTTGCGGTCGTCGTTATTGACGTATCCGAACCGGTGAGTGAACAGGATATGAGGATTATTGACCTGGTTACGGAATCTGGGCGCGGGCTCGTGATCGCCTTCAATAAGTGGGACCTCCTCGATGATGAGCGCAGACGTTACCTTGAGCGCGAAATTGAACAAGACCTCGACCACGTGGCATGGGCGCCGCGGGTGAACATTTCGGCCACAACGGGTCGGCATATCGAGAAGCTGCCGACCGCGCTGCACACCGCCCTGGGGTCCTGGGACCGCCGGATTAGCACCGGTGAGCTCAACGCCTTTATCGCTGAACTAACATCCGCCCACCCGCACCCGGTGCGAGGCGGAAAACAGCCGAGGATTCTCTATGGCACGCAAGCCTCGACCCGGCCGCCGACGTTTGTGTTGTTTACCACGGGGTTTCTCGACCCGCAGTATCGGCGCTTCATCCAGCGTCGCCTTCGCGAAACTTACGGTTTCGAGGGAACCCCCATTCGTATCCAAATGCGCGTTCGTGAACGCCGCAGTGAGAAAAAGGGCCGCTAGAGCGTGGGGATGATGCCCCCGCCGCTTCCGCCAGAGCATCTGCGGGACCCGGGGGACGCCTGGGTCGAGGGGCCAGATGGGAAGCGCTATTGGGGACGTTTTGGCGCAGCGGGTGCCCTCGTGTGGCACCCGCCACAGGGGGTGTTACTGCAACTGCGCGCCCAGTGGAGTCACCACGGCGGCACGTGGGGGATTCCCGGTGGCGCTTTGAAGAAGGGCGAATCCGCCCATCACGCTGCCCTGCGTGAGGCTAATGAGGAGGGCGGGGTTCCAATGACGGGGCTCGACACTCTCCACACCGAAGTGTTTGACCTCGGATTCTGGTCTTACACGACCGTCTTATTTCACTCGAGTGAGTATTTCGAACCCGTGATTGCTGATTTGGAAAGCGAAGACCTGCAGTGGATTCCGCTCGACACTGTCGTCTCGCTCGACCTACACCCCGGGTTTCGCTCCTCCTGGCCGGGACTAAAAGCGCTGATTGAAGGGTTTGCCGACGATCTGCTCTAGTTGGCTCCAGTAACCTTGGGGCAATGATCGGGCCGGGGTTTCGAGCGTGACGCATCCTGACCCCGACGATCCGGAATCCCTCGGTGAGCCCGGTGTGCCAGCCGATGAAGGCTCGGAGGGCGCTTTCCCCATCACCGGATCGGTGCCGATTATCCGAGACGAGGCCGCACAATCTGACGACTCGGCCTCGAGTGGTCACAGTGGTCCACGCGGGGGACTGTGGCTTTTTATTGTCTTGGCGGGGGGTGTGTTTGCCGCCCTGACGGCCCCTGGGCAAACAGCCGGGCTATCGCCGTTTACCGACCCACTGATCGATCAGTTGTCCGTGAGTAGGACCGATATTTCTGTCAGCTACCTCATCGCGACCCTGGCCGGGGCGTCGGCGATGCCGCTGGTGGGCCGCGCGCTAGATCGCTATGGGGCACGTTTGGCCATCGTCATCATTGGGCTCATCCTCGGCGGTGTGTTGTTGGCAGCAAGTTTTGTTACCGAGATTTTTGGGCTTACTGCCTCGTACGTGGGTTTGCGCATGAGCGGGCAGGGAGCACTCACGCTGGCCGCGACAACACTGGTGGCGAGGCTGGTGACCCACCGCTCAGGTCTGGCGTTGGGCATATCCGGTGCGATGGGTGCGGCGGGAATCTCTCTGGCGCCAGTCGGTATTGAGCGCCTCATTGCCTTCGGCGATATCGCAAGCGCATGGCGTATTGAGGCTGCGGTGGTTGTGGCCGTCATTGTGCCCCTGGCGCTGTTTCTGCCTAAAGATAGGCCGCGCACTCACACGGATACCGGAACTCTCATCATTCCCGACGCCGAGACCGGCTACACCCAGGCCGAAGCAGTGAGAACCCCCATGTTTTGGGCTTTCACGATGGCGGGGTTTACCGTCGGGATGATGTCAACGGGTCTGGCTTTTCACCTCATCTCCATCCTCGGGCAGCAAGGCCTAACAAGCCTTGAGGCAGCCAGTAATTTCATTCCCCAGACAATTGCTGCTCTTGTGCTGACCCTCGGATTTGGTGCCATTGTTGACCGGACAGACCCTCGTCTTGGTCTCGTGACCTCCATGCTGGCCATGGCGGGGTCGATGGTCATGTTGCCTTTTGTTGAACCGGGTTTGTGGGGAATTATTTTCGGGCTTCTTCTGGGCTCCGCCCAGGGGGCTTTGCGCGGAGTGGAAGCCGCGGGCTTCGTCCGCTACTTCGGCCGCGCCCATATTGGTGGCATCCGCGGCGTCTCAACCGCGGTGGGTTTGGCATCCACGTCTCTTGGCCCGCTGTATTTCGCCTTGGGCTTGGACTGGAGTGGGTCTTACCTCGCGCCCAGTTTGTGGGGGGCGCTGCTGCCGATCGCCGTGATTGTCCTTGCCCTTCTCGCGCCGGTCCCACCCAGCGAGCCCAAACAGAGCGATATCAACCGAGGCCGGTCGGCGTGACCACGGGTGTGGGTTCGTGCCAGTAAGCTAGTGAACAACGGGTTGTGGCGCAGCTTGGTAGCGCACTTGACTGGGGGTCAAGGGGTCGCAGGTTCAAATCCTGTCAACCCGACCATGATGGTCGGTGTTCGTTTGATCACCGTAAGAGCCGTGTCCGTGTGTCAGGGGCGAAGATTTGGCCGATCGCGAGACGAAATAGCCCCACCGCTGTGGCACGTGTTCAGTGTTTAGCTGGCTTATCAATTCCATCGTTTTGCCAATGAACTCCGGATGTCTGGGAAGGGAGATTGTTAGCTTCGTGACGTGAAGCCCTTCCCTTTGATCGCCGTGGCAATTGGCGGGGTTTTGTCTCTCGGTGTCGCTGGTCTTTTGACACCCGTAGGTCAGCTGTCGCAGGAGGCCTATGCCAGTAACCCTGCTTGCTCTCCTACTGTTAACTCCTTTGTTGGAGATGGATCCAACGGTGGGGAAGCCGGCATCTCCTACCAGGTCCTCACGTTTGGCAATGTTGGCACCTGCGACTGGGCGGTACCCGATGGCGTGCTGGCCGTGGACTATCTCCTGGTCGGTGGGGGTGGCGCCGGCGGCTCAACGCAGTATGGCTCGGCCGGAGGTGGTGGTGGCGGCCAGGTTCGTGAATCATCGGGGTTGTCAGTCTCTGGAGTTAATTCCCTGGAGGTCACGGTTGGGCCGGGCGGCTCGCCAACGACACCACCAACGGGGGGCACCGGTTCTGTTCCGAGGGATCCAGAGTCAGGCGGTGCCGGTGGGCCATCCAGTATTACTCCTGACGGGGGGAGCCAGGTTTCCGCTCTCGGGGGCTCTGGTGGTGCAAACGCATGGCAGTACGACTTCGATAATTTTCAGCAGCTTGAACCCTCGTCAACTGGGTGGACAGGCGGAGGTGGTTCCTCACACGCCGGAAGCGCGAGCTTGGGAGCATCCGGAGTGGGGGGTGCGACATTCCGCGGTGGAGATGGGCTAGGCGATAGCCTTCAGTCTGATCCTCAAGCCGGCGGTGGGGGCGGGGGTGCGAACGCAGCGGGTTCGGACGCGTCCTCAGGACAGGGTGGAGCCGGAGGCGCGGGGTCTTCGTCTGACCTGGCCGGCTCCTCTTTAAGTTACGGCGGCGGCGGCGGCGGCGGTAAGCGCACCGCTAGCGGCTTTGCTGGTGCGGGGAGCGACGGGGGTGGCGACGGGGGAAAAGGCTCCGATGGCCAGGATGGCACCGCGAACACGGGCGGTGGCGGGGGTGGCGCCGGTGGGGATACAGCACTTTTTTCGGGGGGTGCAGGTGGCTCCGGAGTGGTAGTCATCCGCTATGCCTTTAATACAGCAACACCATCGATAACCATTGGTGACCCAACAGATCCCTCTGATAACTCTGTCCGCGTGCCGGTCACGATTAGCAATGTGTTGACGGGTAATTATCAGGCCTTTGTGAGTGTGCCCAGTGGGGTGGGAACACTGTCGGTGACATCGAGCGACGTTGAGGCCCTCTATGGCTACGACAGCTCTGCTTTCACACGATCTTCGGGCCGGGAATTGGGTTTTGAGGGCACGCTGTCTGACGTGCAAGCAGCGTTATCAACATTGCGCCTCACGGCGGTCTCAGACCCGTCTGAGGCCGATATTACTGTGTCGATCACCCAGGCCCCGACTGGTCCCAATGCGGACAACATCTACTACTACCCCGAGACCGGACACTATTACGAGTTCGTGGCGGCAGATAGTGCGAAGACGTGGAAGCAAGCGAAAGCACTGGCCGAGGATCGCTCGCTGTTTGGGCTAAGCGGGTATCTCGCCACGATCACCTCGCAGGGCGAATCCCAATTTGCATTTTCGCAAATTAACGCGCCTCAGATTTGGATCGGCGCGACGGACGACTACGCGGAAATCAATGCTGCGCTTGGCACCAGTTATACCCAGCAGTCAGATACTGAAGGTGATTGGTACTGGGTGACGGGCCCCTCTGATGAGAGGGTTCAGTTTTGGCAACCCGGCTCGGCAACTCAAGAAAAGGGTGAGGTTAATGGGGGAACGCCTGTTTCGGGACGTTTTGAAGCATGGCGTGATGGTGAACCAAACAACAGCCTTAACAACGAACACTACGGCTCGGCAAATTTTGGCGATCCCATCACCGCGACAGCAAACTGGAACGACTTCCAGCCCACCACGGTTCTAACAAACTCACTCGTCGAATACGGCGGAGTGGGGACCTCTACGGCGATTAGCGCTTCAAGCTCCGCGTCTGTTATTCCCGGGGCCCCGACAGACGTCTCGGCAGCACTCGGCTCGGCATCATTCACCTTCTCCTGGACGGCCCCGGCCAACACGAGCGGCAGTGTCAGCGACTACGAGTACTCCACCGATGGTGGATCGACGTGGACGTCTGTCGGATCGGCAACAACATCCGCAGTCGTCAGTGTCGATGATGTCTGCGCCGACCTCGATTTTGAGGTCCGAGCGTTGATTGGTTCGCAGGAAGGCGCACCCAGCACTCAGATAACGGTCTCCGGGTGCAACACCATCACGGTTGTGGCCTCTGGGGGTGCGGCTGAGGGATCGGGTTGGTCGAGTACAGCAGGAGTGATTACGGCCACTCAGGATGTGTCGATCGACGCGTCTGATGTGGAAACAGAACTCAGCAGTGGTGACCTGGAAATCACCGCCCAAAACATCACCGTAAATGAAGCAATTAATTCGGGGAGTAATGGCCTGACCCTGACGGCAACGAGTGCCATTGCCGTCAATGCGGATATTGACATCAGCGGGGC
>CBFHWA010000023.1:0-15595 GCA_965659525.1 Pontimonas sp. | reverse complement strand
GCTTTGCCAAAAGTCATCAAAAACTCCTTACCGGGGTTGTCCCCACAGGCTACCGGGCCAGGCTCCGGCCGGGCTATGGGCTGGCTGAGTCCCCGACAGAAGTAGTCTGAGCGTGTGGCCGGCGAACACTATTTTTCCACCGCCCCCGAATCGCCTCGTCGGGATCACCGTGTCGAGCTCACCCTGCCCCGCGGTGTCGTGAGCGTCCAGACCGCCTCGGGGACGTTCTCCCCCGGCGGTGTTGACCGCGGCACATCAGCACTGCTGCGACATGTCCCATCCCCCTCAGGAGATGTCCTGGTCGACGTGGGCTGTGGCTGGGGTCCTCTCGCGCTGACCCTCGCCGATGCCTGCCCCGATGCCGTGGTCTACGCCGTCGACGTCAACGCCCGGGCGCGCGAGGTCTGCGCGACAAACGCCTCCACTCTCGGGCTGGATCGCCTTCAGGTTGTTGCCCCCGAGGAGTACCCAACAGCCACCCCGATTGACCTCATCTGGTCCAACCCACCCATTCGAATCGGGAAGGCCGCACTACACGAACTACTCGACACCTGGCTTCACCGACTCTCGCCCACCGGAGAGGCGTGGTTAGTCGTCGCAAAGAGCCTCGGGGCAGAGAGCCTTCTCTCCTGGATCAACCAGCTGGGTGGGGGGTCATTTCTGGCCACCCGGGAAGCCCGGGACAAGGGCTTTTGGATTCTCCGGGTCCAGCGATCTGCCTAGAGGCTGACGGTGGTGTGGAACACCGGTGTTGCCGGGCCAGAGAGCGAAACGTGTTCCCCAGATTCGGTGGGAAACATCCGCACAGCCAACTGGCCGCCGGGAACATCCACTCGCCACTGGTGCGGGGCATGCGCACCAACGAAATGCCGGGCCGCAAGCGCCGCAGCGGCCGCCCCCGTTCCACAGGAGAGGGTTTCGCCAACCCCGCGCTCGAAAACCCGCATGCGAATGTGGCCAACACCATCGTTAACCAGTGGATCCTGTGGCACAACAAACTCCACGTTGACCCCGTCCTGTGGGATCGGCCGCACATCGGGCAGCGCACTGAGGTCTAAACCCTCCAGCTCCTCATTGCTGGCGAGAATCACCACAGCGTGGGGGTTGGGCAAGGAAATCCGAAGAGCCGGGCGGGGTATATCGAGGCCAGGCACGTGAACGAGGGTTTCGGTCGGCTCGAGAACCCAGCGCCCGAGGTCGACCTGGTACTGGCCAGATGGTGAGGCCGTCACATCGCGGATTCCCCCGCGTGTGGCAATGGGCAGTGTCTGTCCGGGCGGAAGTTGCGCAAGGCCCTGGCGAACGAGGAAATCGGCGAAGACCCGGATACCGTTTCCACACATTTCTGCCGCCGAACCATCGGCGTTTCGATAGTCCATAAACCACGTCGCTGCGGGCTCCTGGTCTAACAACCCAGCCACCTCGGGAGAATCTTTCGTCGCGGCTGCACGCAAAATCCCATCAGCACCCACTCCTCGGTGGCGATCGCAGAGGAAACGAATCTGGTCATCGTCCAGGTCGAAGCGGCCGTCGGGGTCGGCAAAGACAACGAAGTCATTACCGGTGCCGTGGGCTTTGACGACATCAAGGGTGGTCGAGGAATCAGTGGCCATAACCCGAGCCTACAAAGCCTCCACGACTGAGGCCCTCCATTACTGACCCGACGGATCGATAGCGGCCATCATCATGGCCGAAACATCGGTGACAAGACTCGGGGAGGTGGGCTCAACCCAGCGGATATTGTCGTCTCGGCGAAACCACGACATTTGTTTTCTCGCATAGCGTTTCGTGTGCTGGGCAATCTGAGCCAGGGTGTCGGATTCGGATAACTGCCCATCGAGTAACTCCACCACCTCCCGGTAGCCAATCGCCTGGCTCGCTGTTTTTCCCAGACCCTGCTCGCGCAGACGTGACACCTCCTCGACCAGACCGTCGTGCCACATTTTCTCCACCCGCTGGTCGATGCGACGCAGTAACCACTCTCGCGGGGCATCCAGACCAATCATCAGCGTTGGCTCCACCCACCACCGACCCCGGGCCTCCAGGTGGGCACTCGGCGCCTGCCCGGTCATCTCCATAACCTCCAGGGCACGAATCACCCGGCGAGGGTTATTGAGATCTACCGCATTGGCCACCTCCGGGTCCTTCTGGCGAAGCAGCGCGGCAAGGGGCCCAATCCCCGAGGCGTCAAACTGCTCCTCGAGCCGGGCGCGGATATCGCGATCGTGGCCGGGAAACTGAAAGTCATAAACCACACTGGAGACATACAGCCCAGAGCCTCCTACGAGCAGGGCAATGACGCCGCGGCTGTGGCAATCACGAATCTGTTCGCGAGCCAGACGTTGATACTCCTCAACGCTGGCCTCATTGGCGGGGTCCCAGATATCGAGCAGCTGGTGGACAATGGCATCGCGCTCAGCAGTCGTGGCCTTGGCGGTGCCAATGTCCATACCGCGGTAGAGCTGCATCGCATCAGCGCTGATGATTTCGGCCGGATATCCGCCCTCGCGCAGTTTCTTCGCAGCAGCAATGGCTAACGCTGTTTTGCCCGACCCTGTCGGACCCACCAGAGCAATCAGTGGCAGCTGCTGTTGGCCTTCTACCAACGCGGTCATGATCTCTGGCCTAGGGCTTGGTACGAAGAATGGGAAGCCCCAGCGATACCGGGCCCAGAGATGACGACTCGGGCGTGGGCGCACCACAGGATTCGGCCTGCGCGCGGTCCCACGCATCGCCTGCTCGGGTCCGCCGCACTGAAAAACCCTCGGATGTGGCTGGATCGGCGATGAGGAAAAACGGTTTCGCGTCGGTAATTGTCGCGGTGATCACATCACCGGGCCGCGGCCGAAGCTGGGAATCGGCTAACCCGACGTGGACCAGTCGTCCGTCTTCTGCCCGTCCCGACAGGCGATGAGTGGACTCATCCTTCTTGCCCTCCCCCGTGGCAACCAAGACGCGCACTTCGGTGCCAATCTGGCGGGTGTTTTCCTCCCAGGACATTTCGTCTTGGAGGGCAACGAGTCGCTCGAAGCGCTCCTGGACGACCTCTTTGGGGAGCTGATCGGGCATCGTCGCCGCGGGCGTTCCCGGCCGGATGGAGTACTGGAAAGTAAAGGCACTGGCAAAGCGGGCTTGGCGGACCACATCGAGGGTGTCCTCGAAATCCTGTTCTGTTTCTCCGGGAAATCCGACGATGATGTCAGTGGTGATCGCCGCGTGGGGAATACGCTCGCGCACCCGGTCGAGGATGCCAAGGAACTTCGAACTGCGGTAGCTACGGCGCATCGCCTTTAACACCGCATCAGAGCCCGACTGAAGGGGCATATGAAGCTGGGGCATCACCGCGGGGGTCTCAGCCATCGCCTCGATGACATCGTCGGTGAAGGCAGCCGGGTGGGGGCTGGTGAAGCGAATGCGTTCCAGGCCATCAATATTGCCCGCAGCGCGGAGCAGTTTGGCAAAAGCACCGCGGTCACCAAACTCAACACCGTAGGTGTTGACGTTTTGGCCCAGCAGCGTCACCTCGATGGCGCCGTCGGCGACGAGGGCCTCGATTTCCTGAAGGATCTCGCCGGGGCGTCGGTCTTTTTCTTTCCCCCGCAGACTCGGCACGATACAAAACGTGCAGGTGTTATTACAGCCCACGGAAATACTGACCCAACCCGAGTAGGTGGAGTCACGTTTGGTGGGAAGGGTGGAGGGAAAAACGTCGAGAGCTTCGAGGATTTCGACCTCAGCCTGCTGGTTGTGTCGGGAGCGCTCCAACAGGGTCGGCAAAGAACCCATGTTGTGTGTGCCAAAAACGACATCCACCCAGGGGGCGCGATCGACGATCGTCGACTGGTCTTTTTGGGCTAAACAGCCCCCCACGGCAATCTGTAGCCCGGGGTGTTCGCGCTTTTTTTCCGCGAGGTGGCCCAGTGTCCCGTAGAGCTTGTTATCGGCGTTTTCGCGCACGGCGCAGGTATTGATGACGATGACATCTGCTTGCTCGCCCGCGGCGACTTCGCGATAACCCGCCGCTTCGAGAGAGCCGGCCATACGTTCAGAGTCGTGAACATTCATCTGGCAACCAAATGTGCGCACCTCGTAGCGGCGGCCAGACCCGGGCAAAACCTCAGGCTGGTCGACGGTGTTGGTGTGCAGGCTCACCCACCCAGTCTAAAACCCGTGTGCTTAAGCCTGGTTGACAACCCGATCAATCGCCCGGTAGACCTCAGAGCCTTGGTATCCACGCCGGGCGAGATATCCCGCGAGGCGACGCACCTGAACCTCGCGGTCGAGACCCCCGAGCACGCGCATTCGAGACCGCGCGAGCTCCTCGAGGGTTTCCGAGTCGACCGGGTTTAACCCGGCTGTCACCTCATCAATGATTACCCGCGAAATCCGCCGCTTCACCAGGGCCTGGCGAACCGCCGCTGGGCCCATCTTCTTGCCCTCCTGGAGAGTGTGAGCAAGGTCAGTGGCCAGTTGCCAATCATCGACCAGGCGCTGATCAATGAGGTCTCCAACAACCCGGTCGATGAGCTCTGGGGCTACTCCCCGGTCTGCCAGCTTCTGGCGAATCTCCGCTTCAGATCGTGCCCTGGCCGCGAGGGAGCGAAGGGCAATATTTCTCGCCCCGGCACACTCCTCGGCATCGCTGAGGTCACTCACCCCCACCGCACTCACATCCTCTAATCCGCCCAACACCGGCGGCGGTGGGCTGGTAGCAGCCGGTGGACTCGCCGAGTCGGTCACACCGGCCATTTCCCGGGCCGCCTGAAGGTCAATTAGTTGACCGGGCCACGCCTCAGTCGGCTGAGTCTCACGCACAGGTGGGCTGGCCGGAGCCTGGGGGAAGGCGATGACTTCTGCCTCACCCTCCCCCGGCTGCGCCGACTCGTCACGGGGCGATGACGATGGAGGTGTCATAGTGATGGGCCAGGAGCGTTTCTAGGCGGTTTTCTCAGCGCGGTGTTCTTCGAGAGATTCCACCTTTGCGCCTTCTTCGCCGACATTCTCACCGGTGATTTGGGCAACACCGAGCAACTCGAGAATCTTGCGCTCAATCTCCGCGGCGATTTCTGGATGCTCGATGAGGTACTTTCTGGCGTTTTCTTTGCCCTGACCGAGCTGATCACCCTCGTAGGTGAACCACGCGCCGGATTTGCGCACGAGGTTGTGCTCCACACCGAAGTCGATCAGGCTTCCCTCGCGGGAAATGCCGGTGCCATAAAGGATGTCGAACTCGGCTTGTTTAAACGGCGGGGCCATCTTGTTCTTCACAACTTTCACCCGGGTGCGGTTTCCGACCGCGTCGGAGCCTTCTTTGAGGGTCTCGATGCGTCGAATATCAAGACGAACCGAAGCGTAGAACTTCAGAGCTTTACCACCCGCTGTGGTTTCGGGGCTTCCAAAGAACACACCAATTTTTTCGCGCAACTGGTTGATGAAAATCATCGTCGTTCCCGTGGAGTTCAAGCCGCCGGTGAGTTTCCGAAGCGCTTGGCTCATCAGCCGGGCTTGAAGTCCCACGTGCGTGTCACCCATTTCGCCCTCAATTTCCGCGCGCGGCACCAGGGCAGCCACCGAGTCGATCACCACGAGGTCCACCGACCCGGAGCGAACGAGCATGTCGGCAATTTCTAGCGCCTGCTCACCAGTGTCAGGCTGGCTAACAAGTAACTCGTCGATGTTGACCCCGAGGCTTTTGGCGTATTCCGGGTCCAGTGCGTGCTCGGCGTCGACAAAGGCCGCGATTCCACCCTGCTGCTGCACGTTGGCAATCGCGTGGAGGGTGAGGGTGGTTTTACCCGAAGACTCGGGCCCGTAGATTTCGATGATGCGGCCGCGGGGCAGTCCTCCCACACCGAGGGCGACGTCGAGGGCGATTGATCCGGTGGGAATCACGGCGACGGGGGCGCGCTCTTCTGAGCCCAGCCGCATCACCGATCCTTTACCGAACTGACGGTCAATTTGCGCGAGAGCCGCTTCGAGGGCTTTTTCGCGATCAGCATTCTGTGTCATGCACTTCTCCTGCCTGGTAGTGGGTGGCTGCCTATCGTCTGTCGTCCTCCGCGGCCCCCGTAAGGGCCGTGGTCTCTCGACAAGGCTGGGGTCTTCCCGATGGGCCTGCTCACCATATGGCCCCACCTCTGACATCATCCGAGGCGGACCCACACTGTGGGCATATCACCGGGCTATCGCCCTTGGGGACGAGGCTAGTGCTATTCGAACGAATATTCGAACACGACCCCTCCGGCGTGTCGATAACCCCACGACGGGCCCTAGCGGGCCTCTGGCGGGACAGCGATACCCACGCCGTAACGACGGGGCTGAGGGACATCCATTTCCTCGCAGAGTGCCCGCCAGACGACAGCCGGAGCCTGACCGGCATCGAGCGCCTGTTGGGGGGTTTGATGGCCTAGCTGGCGCATCACCAGATCACGCAAGAGGGCGCGACCTTGAGCGTCACCAAACTCGTCCAGCACGGCGCGCTGAAACTCACTCAGCGTCACACCGGCGCCCTAGGAGCGGGGGCTTGCCGCGATATCGAAGTCGCGGTAGAGCTCGTCGGGCAGCGTGTCGGGCACGTCAGAGACCGGGGTGAGCTCTTCGAACATCGCCAGGCGCTCGCCCACTTCGACGAGAATTTCCGACAGCGGCGACTCGAGTGCATCGGCAATCGACTGCAGCACTTCGCTGCTCGCTTCTTTCTGACCGCGCTCAATCTCGCTGAGGTAGCCCAGGGCAACATTGGCCCTTCCCGCGACTTGGCGAAGAGTCTTACCCCGCTGCAGGCGGTAGTCACGCAGGACATCACCTATTTCGTGTCTCATCAACACCACGACAACCACCTCCTTTTCGTGGACCACACTCTAACCAGTTTTGCTATGGACCAGGTGGATAAAACCCTGTGACCATTCTGTGTAGCCACTGATAGTAACCACAGGCACGGGGGTTTTATTCCCCCGAAGCCACACTGGCCACAGCCTGCAAAATAAGCCCCAGCGCGAAGTCGACACTGGCCTGACGAATCGCGGCGCGATCACCAGAGAGCTCCAGACGCTGTGACCACTGCTGGCCGTGGGGTCCCACCACGGCCACAAAAACCACTCCCGGTGCCGTCGCTGTCCTGGGGTCCGGATCGGGTCCGGCGACCCCCGTTGTTGACACCCCCCAGTTGGCACCGGCAATACTGAGCACTCCCCGCACGCCGCGGGCCATCTCGAGGGCAACATCAGCGCTGACGGCTCCCTCCCGCTCCAACGTGGGGCCATCAACGCCTAAGAGGTGTGTTTTGACCGCATTGGTGTAGCTCACAATCCCGCCCTGCACCACAGCGGAGGCGCCGGGAACATCGACAAGGGCCGAGCAGAGCATGCCACCGGTGAGCGACTCAGCAATAGCGATGGACTCGCCGCGACCACTCAGCAAAGCGATGACCTGCTCGGCACGACCCGCGTGGGCGACTGGCGTGCCCGTCACGACCGCGCCTGGTGGGCAGATCCGGTTAGTGAATCACCGCGCAGCGCGCGGATGAGGTAGTCGATACCGGTGATGACGGTCAGTCCCACCGCAATCGCCATCACCGCGTTGTTCATCCACACCACCCACTGCCCCGCTACCGTCCATAGCGGCATCAACCACAACCCCAAAGCCAGAGCCTGGGAGAACGTTTTGGCTTTCCCGCCGCGCGAGGCGGGAATGATCCGCCGCTTAGCAACCGCCAGGCGAAAAACGGTGATGCCCAGTTCGCGGCCGAGAACCACGATGACGACCCACCAGGGAAGCTCCGACAACACCGCCAGGCCGATAAATGCCGCGCCGGTGAGGGCCTTATCGGCGACGGGATCGAGCAAAATTCCTGAGCTCGTGATCAGGTTGCGCCGTCTGGCGAGCATTCCATCGATACCGTCACTCGAGATGGCCAGAACGAACAGACCAGCCGCCAGCCACCGCCAGAGACCACCGTCACCATTATCGAGAAGCATCCACCACAAGACCAGTGGGGCAATGCCGATGCGAATCACCGTGATGAGGTTGGCGATATTTCCCGCACTGACTGGTCCCTCGCCACCGGAGACAAATCGCCCGCGAAAGCGAGCGGTGCCTTTTGCTCCCGATCCTTTCTCGGGGAGGAAATTGGCGCTCGAGTGATTACTCGTCACGAGTGAACCTCCAACGCGATTAAGCAGGGGGGCGAGAGCCATCCTGGTCGTCACCAGCGTAGTCGCCAGCAGGTGACTCATCGGGCTGGCCTGTTCCTTCCAGCACACCCGGCAGGGAGTCGAATTCCTCAGCGTCGTGGGCTTGGTGGGACGAAGCCGGCTTCGGCGTGGGAACATCGTCGGGCGCCGGTGCCGGAGGGATATCGGCTGGATCAAGCTCGACAGTGGGAGCATCGGCCACCGCCGCCGCGGCAGGCGGGGTCTCTCCCGCGCTGTGCTCGCCGCGCAGTTTCGCCAGAGCGTGGGGCAGCTGTTCGGGTGCGACCAGCACCTCCCTGGCTTTGGAGCCTTCCGAGGGGCCGACGATATCGCGCGATTCGAGCAAATCCATTAACCGCCCCGCTTTAGCAAAACCGACCCGCAGTTTGCGCTGGAGCATCGACGTGGAGCCAAATTGGGTGTTGACCACGAGCTCGCAGGCTTGAAGGAGGACATCTAAGTCATCACCGATATCCGCGTCTGGCTGGGTACGATCGACGGCTTGGGCTTGGACGTCATGGCGATAGTCGGGCTGTGCTTGGCGCTTCACGTGGGCAACGACCTGGTGAATCTCATCGAGGTCCACCCAGGCGCCCTGGACACGGGTGGATTTGGAGGCACCCTGGGGAATAAACAGCGCATCCCCCTGACCGATGAGCCGCTCGGCGCCGGGCTGGTCCAAAATCACCCGCGAATCAGTCATCGACGAGACGGCAAAAGCCAAACGAGAGGGAATATTGGCCTTAATTAACCCCGTGACCACGTCAACACTCGGCCGCTGGGTCGCCAGCACCAGGTGAATTCCCGAGGCCCTGGCCAACTGGGTAATGCGCACAATCGAGTCTTCAACGTCTCTGGGCGCAACCATCATCAGGTCGGATAGCTCATCGACGACGACGAGGAGGTACGGGTAGGGCTCGAGGGTTCGGTTGAGGCCGGGCGGGAGCTCGATTGAGCCCTCGATGACGGCTTTATTGAATTCGTCAATGTGTTTAAACCCGAAGCTCGCCAAATCGTCGTAGCGGTGGTCCATTTCGGTGACCACCCACTGCAGAGCTTCGGCGGCGCGTTTCGGGTTGGTGATAATCGGGGTGATCAGGTGGGGGATGCCCTGATAGGCCGAGAGTTCAACGCGTTTCGGGTCGACGAGAATCATGCGCACCTGATCGGGGGTCGCGCGCATGAGAACCGAGGTGATCATCGAGTTGATGAAGCTCGATTTTCCCGAACCCGTCGCACCGGCAACGAGAAGGTGGGGCATTTTTTGCAGGTTTGCGGCGACAAAGCCACCCTCGACGTCCTTACCCAGTCCCATCACCAGCGGGTGGGTTTCGGATTCGGTAACGGAGCTTCGCAAGACGTCACCGAGGGTGACGATATCGCGGTCAGTGTTGGGTATTTCCACACCGATAAGTGACTTACCGGGAATCGGCGAGAGGATGGTGACTTCATTACTGGCAACGGCGTAGGAGATGTTCTTCTCCAGCCTGGTCACCTGTTCGACCTTCACCCCGGTGCCAAGCTCCACCTCATAGCGGGTCACACTGGGGCCCCGCGTGAAGCCGACCACCGAGGCATCGACACCGAACTGCTGGAACACGGCTGTCAGCGCCGCAACCACCTCGTCATTAACACTGCTGCGCGAGCGCGCCTTTGAACCGGCCTTGAGCGAGGCCATGGCTGGCAGTGCATACGGCGTTGCCGGCCGCGCGGGTGTCGCCGTGTGCTCAGGCAGGGCCGGCACATCGTCGTCGCCTTCGAGGTCGACAGCGAGCACCTCATCACCCTGGTGCGCGGACACGGCGTCTTCGGCGGCACTGAGTGTTCCCAGGACCCCCTCTGGGTCCATCGGCTGTGTATCGGCCAGTTCTAATTCAGTCTCGGCCTCCACGGTGGTCTTCCCCCGGCGCCACCAGGGCACATGCTCGTCCTCGGCGCTTGAGCCCTGTTCGACGAGCTGATCGATATCGACCTGGTCGACCTCCACGGTGTCTTCCGCGATGAGTTCGCGCTTCTGGGCCCTCGCCGCCGCCCAGGCGTCTCGCCGATCGGCCCAGGAGGCCGCAATCTCGTCGGGGCTCATCCCAAAGAGGTAGGCATAGGCCTCCAGCAGCCGGGAGCCAATCTGAGCCGGCGGGGTTTTGGTGATGACCAATATTGAGCCGAGCAACACCACGATGAGAACCGGCCAGGCAATCCAGAGAGTGCCCGCACCGAGGAAGACCAAGGCTTCGGCGACGCCGTAGCCCAGTACTCCCCCGGCTTCTCCCAGCTGGGCTACCGGTACGTCACCAACGACCGGGCGGGCAGCAGCAAGGTGGCTCATTCCCGCAACGGAGAGCATAAATAGCCCCACACCGATGCCGATCCGGGCATTTGCCGCCGCTTTCGTCGGGTGGCGAAAAAGCCAGGTGGCAAGCAGTAACAAAATAACCGGGAGGGCAAAGGACAGGCGTCCAAAGAATCCGGCGACGGTGTACAACGACACGGTGGTCGCCCAGCCCACACCGTAGTTAAACCACTCGATGACGATTCCAGCCAGCGCGAGAACAAACAGCGCAAAGGGGACACTATCCCGGCGGTCGTCGGGGTGGACGGGTTCGTTGGGAAAAAGTCGAAAGACCGAGCCGGTGGCATTGGCGATAACGCGCCAACTTCTCCCCGCCCGGGATTCAAAGGGTGTCTGGGCGACGACCGGCGGGGCACTGTGTGGCTGACGGGCGATGCGCTTTGTCGCGGGCAGGTCAGCGTCCCCGCCTCGGGGGGTACCGCGCGGCGTGCGCGCAGCCCGCCCGGGTCCGGGCGCACGCGTCGAAGAGCCCCTACTGGCCATAGATTCAACGCTATCCGCCGCACGGGCCCGCAGCGCTTAGGGACACGCTTCGGGCCGGCTGCGAGACCCGGTGGCTTCTACGCTTCGATAACGATCGGCACGATCATGGGCCGGCGGCGGTGTTGTTTGTTCACCCATTGACCGACGGTGCGGCGAACCACCTGGCTAAACACGTGGGTGTCGCGGGTTCCCTGCTGGGCTGCTTCTTCAAGGGCGGTGAGAATCGCCGGGCGCACATCGTCGAACACGGAATCGTCGGGGGCGAAGCCCCGGGCGTGAATTTCCGGGCCGACGATGATTTTTCCAGTTTGCGAATCGATAGCGAGGAAGATTGAGATGAAACCCTCCTCCGCAAGGATCCGACGGTCCTTCAAGTCCGCGTCAGTGATTTCTCCGACGGTGGAGCCATCGACGTAGACAAAACCAATATCGATTTGGCCGCTCTGGCGCGCCACTCCATTGGTCATATCGACCACCGTGCCGTTTTCACCGATCAATGCGTCGTCTCGGGCGACACCGGAGTCGATGGCGACTTCAGCGTTTGCCCTCAGGTGTCGGGCTTCGCCGTGGATGGGCATCACCTGCCGTGGTGTCACAAGGTTGTAGGCATAGAGCAGTTCACCGGCAGCGGCGTGACCCGAGACGTGGACTTTTGCGTTGCCTTTGTGAACCACGTTGGCACCGAGGTCGATCAGGCCGTTAATCACGCGGTAAACGGCATTTTCGTTTCCGGGAATCAGCGAGCTCGCCAAAATAACGGTGTCGCCTTCGCCGATGGCGATCGTGGGGTGTTCACGGTTTGCCATGCGCGAGAGCCCCGCCATCGGCTCACCCTGCGACCCCGTGGTCATATACACAATCTTCTCGTCGGGTAGATCGGGGGCTTTTTTCGCATCGATCAGCACACCCTCGGGAACCCGGAGGTACCCGAGCTCCTGGGCAATGCCCATATTGCGAACCATCGACCGGCCCACGAGTGCCACCCGACGGCCATTAGCCACAGCCGCGTCGATGACCTGCTGGACACGGTGAACATGGGAGGAGAAGCTGGCGACGATGACCCGGCGTGCGGAGCGGTGGACCACCTGGTCGAGCACGGGCCCGATATCGCGCTCGGCGGGAGTGAAGCCCGGGACATCGGCGTTGGTCGAGTCGACCATAAACAAGTCGACACCCTCTTGGCCAACCCGGGCAAAACTGCGCAAATCGGTCAGTCGGCCATCGAGGGGCAACTGGTCCATCTTGAAATCCCCGGTGTGTAGCACGGTGCCGGCATTCGTGCGAAAAAACAGCGCCAGGGCATCGGGGATGGAGTGGTTAACAGCGAGGAACTCGATGTCGAAGGGACCAAAGCTCTCCCTCGAGCCCTCCGCAACGGTGAGGGTGTAAGGGGTGATGCGGTGTTCTTTGAGCTTGGCTTCAATCAGCGCCAGCGTCAGGGTCGAGCCGACGATGGGAATATCGTCGCGAATTTTCAACAGGTAGGGAACAGCCCCGATGTGGTCTTCGTGTCCGTGGGTGAGCACGATGGCCAAAATGTCGTCCATCCGATCACGAATGGGAGAAAAGTCGGGCAGGATCAAATCCACCCCGGGCTGGGTTTCTTCCGGAAAGAGCACTCCGGCGTCGACGATGAGCAGTTTGCCGGCGAGTTCGAACACCGTCATATTGCGCCCGACTTCGCCAATTCCGCCCAGCGCAATAATGCGCAGAGTTTCGGCGGACAGTTCAGGGGGGTCGAGAAGGGGGTGGGCCACGAAGGCTCCTTTTGGGGTTAGCGGGTTGTGCCTGCCACCTTCGGCAGGGCACCGCCGGCGGCCGCATTGCGGTCGGGACGGAAGTTCGTGAAGTCGACACCGGGAATACCGGAAACTTCGTCAATATCGGCTTCGATGGTCGCCGCCTGGTCGTCCTCAGGCCCGACGAGGGGCAGGCGAACCCGGGGCGAAGTGATGTGACCAAGTCCGTGCAGGATGTACTTTGCCGCGACCGTGCCCGGAACGTGGGTCATCGTCGCCCGGACAAGCGGTTCGAGCAGGGTGTGGGCCTTCGTGGCTTCGGGGAGGCTTCCGCGGTTTACCGCATCAACCATGATTCGGTAGGGCTCCGGCGCAATATTCGCGGTGACGCTGATCATGCCCACTCCCCCGATGGCTAGCGTGGGAAGAGCGTTTCCGTCATCGCCGGCGAAATACATCAGGTCGGTTTCGTTGAGCACGCGGCTGACTTCCATCAGGTCGCCTTTGGCGTCTTTGACCGCGACGATGTTCGGGTGTTTGGCTGCCCGCAGGATCGTTTCATAGCGGATGGGTACCCCGGTGCGACCGGGGATGTCATACAAAATCACCGGGAGGTCGGTCGCGTCGGCGATGAGTCGGAAGTGGGTGAGGATTCCCGCCTGGGTGGGTTTGTTGTAATAGGGCGTGACGACCATAACGCCGTCAGCACCGGCTTTTTCACTGGCCTTGTAGAGCTCAATCGCGTGAGCGGTTTCGTTGGAGCCACCACCGGTGATGATTTTGGCTCTGCCACCGGCGACCTGTTTGCCCACCGTTACCAGTTGCAGTTTTTCTTTATCGGTCAGGGTCGAGGTCTCACCGGTTGTTCCGGTCACGACAATGCCGTCGACGCCCTGGTCGACCAGCCCCGACATCAGCGCCTCAGTGGAGGGCCAGTCGACTTCGCCCTCGGCGTTCATCGGCGTCACCATGGCGACGAGTACCTGACCGAAGGGATTGTTTTCGCTACTCACCCTCCCAGGCTACTCGCCTGTTTGCCCGCTGTGGTCCACAGCCGAGCAAACGCGCATATTGTCCTTGTCTTTGGCCCAGCACCCCCGATGGGGCCGCCGTCTCGCCACCATGTGCCCTCAGACCGCACGTGAGATGGGTAAAAAACGGATTGACCGGGTAAAGCCAGGCGTTCTGGCCTGTGAAACCGCGGAAAGCGGGGCGCGAGCGATTACCGTCAGGCCAAACGGTGCCCTGGTGGCCAACGGAGGGTTGCTCCCCATGTCGACACAGATTGACGCCAATGGCCTCGTCGAGGCGGGCCTGCTCGATTGTGCCGACCCGTCCTCGGGTGCTGAGCGCTTCTGCACCGATCTCTGCGTTCGGGTCCTCGGCCACGAACGAGCCTCCGGAGCGGCCATTATCCGGGTGACAGAAAAAGCCACGTGGCAGCACCTCGGGGGTTACGGCAGCCTCAATCAACCGGCCGACTCTCTCGATGATCAGCCCACCTCAGCCCGGCCTGACTACCTTGTCGGTCTGCGCGAGGGCTACCTCAGTAGCGCCGGCGGCGTGACCTCCGGGCACACACTGCACACACTGGCGCTCAATGAACCCTTTCTCGGTGTGCTCCTGATCGACACCACACCAGAGGCCACCTTTGCCCCGGGCGCTGTGGAGCTGCTGCGACACAGCACCGAGTACTGCCTCAGTGCTGTCCCCGGCTCACCGTCAACCGATCGGCGCCGGAGTGAACCCGTCGATGGTTCCTTCTTCTCACCGCGCCAGCTCGAGGTACTCACACTCGTTGCCGAGGGGAAATCGAACACCGAGATTGGTCGCAAACTCTCCATTAGCGCCTCCCTGGCCAAACTCGAGGTCACGTTCTTGATGCATGCCCTGGGGGCAAGAAACCGGCTGGATGCGGTCGTTCAGGCCCAACGCAGCGGGCTGTTGCCGACAGGCTCAGCCCAGCCACCGCTTAGCCACTAGGGCGCGACGCGACCGTTACGGTTAAACGACTCCGCGGTCATCGGCATCAGCGGCTCCCAAAACGCTTCCATCTTCTCGGCGACCATCTCAATTTCGCGCTGGGGAAATGATGGGAAATGGGTTCCCTCGCGGGTCGTGCGCAGGCTGAGGAAGTTCATCAGCGACCGGGCATTCATCGTGACGTACATACTCGAATACAAAGACACCGGCAGGGCGGCTCGGGCAACCTCGCGGGCAATACCCGCATCCAACATTCGGATGTAGGACTCATAGCCCTGGCGGCAGGCGTTCTTGATCTCCTCCACCGCGAGCGCGTTTTGTTCCGGGGTTCCGTCTTCAAACTCGTAGGCGCCGGGTTTACCCACCTGAACAAGTTTGCGCTCGGGGCCTGGCACGTAGAACACGGGGCGAAGCTCGCGGTAGCGACCGGATTCTTCGTTATAACTGGCAATACGGTGTCGCATGAATTCGCGGAAGACAAAAATCGGGGCTTGAACGTAAAACGTCAGCGAGTTGTGCTCGAAGGGCGACCCGTGGCGGTCTCGCATCAGGTAGTTGATGAGGCCCTTATCGCGCTCGGTGGCTTCCTGACCGGAGGCAGCGCCCTCGAGGGTTTGTTCGCCCTGGGTGGAGACCCGTGCGGCGAAGATGACGTCGGCATCGGAGGCGGAGTGGCGCACCATTTCGACGGTGACATCGGAGCGGAACGTAATTTCGTGGGCGTCAGACACGAGGCCCAGCATACGATGAGCGGCCTGTCATTGGGCTCCACATTCAGGCGCGCCTGCCAGGTTTCTTGCCATCAGGCTGCGACTGGCCCGGGAGGGTGGCAGCGTGGTTAGGGTGGG
>CBFHWA010000022.1:0-15727 GCA_965659525.1 Pontimonas sp. | reverse complement strand
GCACAACATCGGTCTGTGAACTACCCCAATCGATGCGCCGGGCGGCCAAAGACCGGGCCACTGTGGGGGTCTTCGAGTGTATGGCGGTCACCCCAAGTCTGATCAACCTGGTTCAGAGAGTGCACATTCAAGCCCAGATGGTCATCATCCCGACAATTCGACTCGACCACTTAGAAGAGGAGGGGCTCACCGAGTTCGAGATCGGCAAAAACATTTTCGACGCCGTCAGCCACGCCGAGGTCCTGGTCACCGCGGTGACCCAACCGGACATCCTCGACTACTACCGCAGCCAATGCCGGGAACGAGGCATCGAGCTGATTGACGTTGACCCCGCCTCGGGGCCCGATCGCATCATTGGCCACCACCCGACCAATGTCGCGATTGCTCTGCGCGTGGCGACATATCTGGGCGTGGAGCGCGAGGTGGCGATCTCTCGTCTCGAGCAGACCACCTTTGAGCCCCGCGCCCTTGGCTACCAGCGAGTGATTCGGGAGTCTGGCAGGAGAGTCTCCCTGGTCGATATTGGTAGTGCCAATGACCCGGAGTCCGCGTGGGAGGCATTTAGCCAGTTAGAGCTCGATTCCCACGTAGTGCTACCCGTGATGGTCAATCGGTGGGAGCGACCGCTTCGCGCGGTGTCCTTTTTTGCCACCCTGCGTGAACACTTCCGACTCATCGGCGTTGTCGGAACCCTGGGCCAGTGGATGAATACCCGCTACCGCTACAGCCCCTACCGCGAATCCGTGGACCACGAACAGACCGAGTTTTTTTCCATCACCCGGGCAATGGCGCGTGATCCCGAGCTGTTGGCACAACAGGTGGAAACCCGGCTTGATCGACCCATCGACCACCTCATTGTGGTCCTCGTCGAAAACAACCACGAGCCGCGGGTGGAGCAGCTTCGCCGCAGCTTTGACACCCGGGGGCAATCATTGACGCTGAAGGATGTGGCCACCAGCGCATGACCGGGGTCGATATTGAACTAGCCCGCGCGGCCATCGTGGTGGGCTTGGTTTTTGCCGCGATGCTCTACAACCTCACCCGCCTGGCAAGCGGGGGGATTGTCACCGGGCCCTATCTCGCGCTGATGGCACTGGGTGACCAGTGGCTAAACATTGCCGGCTGGGTGGTGTTGAGCTTGGTGGGAATCGGCGCCATCCGTCTCGCCGCCCGGTGGGCACCACTACCGCGCTCGTGGCTGTTTGCCATCGGGGTGATTGTTCCCGCCGGCCTTCACGTGTTGTTGATGTGGCTGGCGGGTGCGCCGTTCTTTGACGACCTTTCTCCATTTCTCGCCGCCGGACTCTACGTCACAAACGGTTTGACCGCCTACGACGCCCAGCGCCAAGGAATCGGTCGCACGTTCGCCGCGGCCAGCGGCGTGGGCCTGTTGACGCTTCTGGTGCTCGTGCCCGTGCAGTGGGGCCTAGACCGGGTGCGCGATACCCCGCCCCAACTCAGTGCCCCCACGCTGGAAGAACCCCTGCTGGTGTTTGCCTCAATCGCCATTGCGTTGGGAGTGCGTGTGGCACTGGGCTGGGGGACAGCGGGAATTATCGGGGCGCTGTTTTTTGTGAACCTGCTCAACCCCACCTCGGCGATTGTGGTGGTGGCCATGGCGATTATCGGCACCCTCATCTACCGACAGGTCGAGCGCTATGTGGGGCTGACGCCAAAACAGCGGCTCTACTCGATCATGATTGTTGCCTCGATCGCCTCCTGGTTTGGGCTGTTCTGGGCCGACTGGCTGGGAATTCCCGGTGCTGAAATCGCCCAGCAGTATGCCGTGGAGCCACTGCTGGTGACCGGGCTGATGATCGGTGAGACGGTCCGCCGGGGTGTGCCAAAGATGATTGGTGGCTCCGCCATCGTCATCGGGGTGACCTTCGCCGCACAGTGGCTGATCGATGACCACCCCCGGGGTGGGCTCTTTGTTGTGTTGGGGGTGTTGGCCATTGCCGCGGCCCTGGTGGGCTATGCGGCCGGGCAGGTTCGCAATAACTGGGTGACCGTGTTGCGCGAATCAGAGCGCTTTGGGCCCCACGGGTTTGACCAGCGTGAAAACGGGCCGATTACCCGCCCTGATGGAACGGTGCCCCAAACTGTTGCCGTTCGCCCCGGTGCGAGACTGGCGCTGTTTGGAATGTCGGCAGCGCTCGTCATCGTCGGATCGGTGGGCTACGTCAGCCAGCGCCCCAACGCGGTTGTCACTCTGGAGCCTGGTCAGCGTGAGGTCACCCTGGAGGACCAGCTGAGTCTTCGCGATCTTGCGCCCCAATTGGCAACAGCCCAAACGGTGCGCATCACCGGGTATCCGCTCGATCCCCGCTACGACATCCCCCTGTCGTATAACCGCCCCCTCGCCGCACAAGTGGATAGCTATTTGCGCGGCCTCTCCGGTAATCGGGTGTCGGATATTCAGTGGCTCATTTTTCCCGACGCCACCACCAGCGCCAGTTGGATCCTCACCCCAAAGACCGTTGTTGAGGTGGTTGTTGAGCAGGCCCCACCCCCGCAGTGACCTCCGCCTGAGAAGAGGATCGTGGACAGCCGATAGGGGTCTGGCCCCGAGGCGAGTACCCCGTGGTGGGGGTTTTGATGTCGGGCTCGGTGGAATAAGGCCCGCCACGCCCAGAAACGTCCACTGCTCGTGTGGGTGGTGTGACTATCGTTATCTTTCGTGCGAAGCGTTCGTGACAGTTTTTTTAGCCTGCCCGTTGTGGCGCTACTTGTCGTCGCCCTCGTTGCCACGGTCACCGTTGTCTGGCATGAGCGCGCCTTCGCACGGGAGTTTCCCACCTGGCAGGACGTGTTAGAAGCGAGGGAAAACGAAGAAAAAACGAAAGAAAAAATCGAAGAGCTCCAGGGGCTGATTGACGAGCTCGCCACCGAGTATCAGGCAGCGGAGGAAGAAGCCGCGCGGCTTGGCCAAGAGTTTGTCGAAGCCCAACAGGACCTCGACGATGCGATGTATACCCAGATGCAGCTCCAGGCAGAAGCCGATGAGGCGGCACAGACCGCTGAAGACTCCCGGATGCAGGCCGGACAGTTCATCGCGGAGCTTGCCCGCGTCGGAGGCGGGGACCTTCAGGCCACCATTTTTGTCAGCGCTGATGAGGCCGATAATTTGCTGCGCCGATTGGGCTACGCCTCAAAAATCGCCGAACAGACTGATGGCATCTACTCCAAAGCCATCGCCGATCAAAACACGGCCCAGTCGCTAAGCGACCAGGCGGAAGTCGCCGCCGAGATCCGCCAAGAACTCCAAGTCGAAGCAGAAGCAAAATTCGAGCTCGCGAACGCCGCTGCCATTCGCGCGCAGCGCGCCCTCGATGAACAACTCGAAGCCTCCGCGACGCTCGAAGCACAGCTTGCCGTGCTGGTTGAAGAGCGCGAAGCCACCGAAGATGACTACCAGGCGGGACTCATCGCCCGGCAAATGTCCGAAGTGCGCGGCATGATCGACCCCGGCCAAATCTCGGGCCAAGGCTGGGCGCGGCCCACCGGTGGTTATATCTCCAGCCACTTTGGAATGCGCATCCACCCCATCTACGGAACCAGTCGTCTGCACGCCGGTATCGACTTAGCCCACGGTTGTGGAAACCCCGTCTACGCCGCCCGCGAGGGAACCGTCTCCTACGCCGGATGGTTGGGAACCGGGGGAAACTTCATTCGCCTCAACCACGAAAACGGCATCACCACCGGTTATATGCACCTTCAGTCGGGGTCGATGTATGTCAACTTTGGTGAGCGGGTCCAAACCGGCCAGCTCATCGCCCGCGTGGGTACCACGGGTGCCTCCACCGGTTGCCACCTGCACTTTGAAACCCGCCGCAACTGGGACCCGCTTGACCCCTACTACTTCATGGGCGACCGCGGCGTGCGACTGGGTTAGTTCTTGTTGTAAGCCTCGACGGATTCGGCGATGATCTTTTCGGCTTCCGCCTTATCGCCCCACTCTTCGGTCTTGACCCATTTGCCGGGCTCTAAGTCTTTGTAGTGCTCGAAGAAGTGCTCGATTTCTTTCTTCGTGTACTCGGGTACCGAATCGATGTCTTGGATGTGATCCCATCGGGGGTCCCCGGAGGGAACACAGAGGACCTTCGCGTCAATCCCACCGTCGTCGGTCATATTGAACACCGCTACTGGGCGAACCTTCACACCCACACCGGGGAAGAGGGGGTATTCGGTGAGGACTAACACGTCGACCGGGTCACCGTCATCGGCCAGGGTGTGCTCAATGAAGCCATAGTCGGCGGGGTACACAAACGATGTGTAGAGCACGCGGTCTAAAAACACCCGGCCGGTTTCGTGGTCGACTTCGTATTTATTACGCGAACCTCGAGGGATTTCAATAACGGCGGGGTAGTCGGCCACGGGGCAACTCCTTGAATAACTCTGGATAAAAAATGACGGTGGGTTAACCTTACCGGGTGTCAAAGAGGGCTAGCGGGGCCGATGCTCGCCCCCGACTGACCCCGCCGATGGCCCAGAGCAGGCGGGCAGTAGCGAACTGCCTTGAGCACCACACCGCCACCGAGCCACTGCCCGATGACGCCCTGTTCCTGGTGGCTGTCAGCGGTGGACCAGACTCTCTGGCGCTCGCCTGGGCGGCGGCTTTTGTCATCCCGCGGGCTGGCTACCGCCTCGAAGCAGTCATTGTTGACCACGGCCTCCAAGCAGAATCTGGCGATGTCGCCGCTGATGCGAAAGCCACCCTAGAAAACCTCGGCATTGCCACCACGATCGTCGCGGTGGATCTGGGTGAGGGGGGCAATATTGAAGCCCGCGCCAGACAGGCGAGATACGACGCGTTAGAAGACGTTGCCCATCAGCGAGGAGCCGTGGGGGTGTTACTGGGTCACACCCTCGATGATCAAGCAGAAACCGTGCTCATGGGCCTGACCCGAGGATCGGGACCGGGCAGTATTCAGGGCATGGGCCAGATCAGTGGGCTGTGGTGGCGGCCGTTTCTTGGCCTCTCGAGGCAGACCACCACCCAGGTCTGTCGGGATGTGCCCCTGTCGTGGTGGGATGACCCGCACAACACTGATCCGCGGTTTCTTCGACCGCGTATCCGCCACGAGGTGATGCCACTGCTGGAGAACACCATGGGCCCTGGTGTGGCAGAAGCCCTGGTGCGCACTGCGGAGCTTCTGCGCCAGGACAATGAGGTTCTCGAGAAACTGGCACAAAAAGTGGTGTGGGACCTCGGTGACGGGGTGGAGCGGGGGATGGTGCCCATCGATCCCCTCGTCGGGCAACCGGCGTCTATTGCCAGCCGGGTTATTCGTTTTGTGGCAGAGAAGTCACTGGGGTCATCGCTGAGCCACACCCACACCGAGGAGGTACTGCGCCTGGTGACCGACTGGAGAGGCCAGGGGCCCATTGATATCCCCGGCGGTAGGGTGGAGCGGCAGGAGAAGATTCTGCGATTTATCCCCGATTCTGGCTATCACCCCAGGAAAGAGCAGCGCTAATGGACCTTGCCGACGCCGCCGATGACCTCGACCAGGTTTTGCTCACCAAAGACCAAATTGAGATTCGCATCGCAGAAATAGCCCGCGAGATTGAGGCTGATTTGGCGGGCGAAACCCCGCTGCTAGTGGGGGTTCTTCGCGGTGCGGTGATGGTGATGGCCGACCTGTCCCGAGAGCTTCGCCTCCCGGCGGAAATGGACTGGATGGCTGTGTCCAGCTACGGCGATGGCCACGAATCAAGCGGTGTGGTGAAGATCCTCAAAGACCTCGATACCTCCCTGGAGGGCCGCCACGTGGTGATCGTCGAAGACATCGTCGATTCGGGCCTGACACTGTCGTGGTTGCTGGGAAACTTTCGAAGCCGCGGGGCCACATCACTGCGGGTGATGACGCTTCTTCGTAAACCAGAGGCGATGAAAGTCGACGTTCCCCTCGACTATGTGGGCTTTGATATTCCCAACCAGTTCGTTGTGGGATACGGTCTCGACTACGCCAACCACTACCGCACGTTAAACGGTGTCGCGGTGTTAAAACCCTCCGTCTACGGCGGGGAATAATTTCTGGCCCATCAGCTTGGAACACACCGGGTGATTAGCCTGGCGCGAACAGCCAAGCCACACGCGAAGCCGGGGCGATAGCCTTAGACGCGGTGGCCTTCGCGGTCACCGGATTGCACCCCACTGCTGAAGCGAGGCATCCGGCCCATGGCCACGAAGAAAAAATTCACCTGGAAAACCCTGGCGAAGGGCCCCCTGCCCTACATCCTCGCCGGTGTCCTCGTCGTTGTGATCGGGCTGTCGCTTCTGAACCTCGGGGGCTTCCGCACCATCTCCACCCAGGAGGGCTTGGACCTCCTCCAGGACAACCGCGTCGAATCGGCCACCATTATCGACATCGAACAGCGCGTGGATTTGGAGCTTCGAAACGACTACGAAAACCAGGGCCGACTGGTGCAGTTTTCCTACGTGGCGCCTCGCGGCGACGAAGTCGTCGCCGCGGTGAATCTCTCCCAGGTCGATAGCTTCACCGATGAGGTCCCCCAGGGCAACTGGTTCTTAAGCTTCCTCGGCCTGATGGTCCCCTTCCTCATCATCGGGCTGATCTTCTGGTTTTTGCTCACCTCCATGCAGGGCGGTGGCTCCCGGGTGATGCAGTTTGGAAAATCCAAAGCCAAACTGGTCACCAAAGAAACCCCCACGGTCACCTTTGAGGACGTCGCAGGGGCGGAAGAAGCCATCGAAGAACTCCACGAAATTAAGGACTTCCTTAAAGACTCCGAGCGGTTTACCAAAGTCGGCGCCAAAATCCCCAAAGGGGTCCTCCTCTACGGGCCACCGGGAACCGGTAAAACGCTGTTGGCCAGGGCGGTCGCCGGAGAGGCCAACGTCCCCTTCTACTCCATTTCCGGCTCCGATTTTGTTGAAATGTTCGTCGGGGTGGGGGCAAGCCGGGTGCGCGACCTGTTTAACCAGGCGAAAGAAAACGCCCCGGCGATTATCTTCGTCGACGAAATCGACGCCGTTGGTCGACACCGCGGTGCCGGTATGGGTGGCGGTCACGACGAGCGCGAACAAACCCTCAACCAGCTGCTGGTGGAAATGGACGGGTTTGACCCCAAACTCAACGTCATCATGATTGCCGCGACAAACCGCCCGGATATCCTCGACCCCGCCCTGCTGCGGCCTGGCCGCTTCGACCGCCAAGTCCAAGTCGATGCGCCAGATATGAAAGGCCGCCGGGAAATCCTCAGCGTTCACGCTAAGGGCAAACCGATGGCCAAAAACGTCGACTTAGAAGTTCTCGCGCGAAAAACCCCCGGCTTCACCGGGGCGGACTTAGCCAACGTGTTAAACGAAGCCGCGCTTCTCACCGCACGGGGCGGGAAAACAAAGATCACCAACGAGATCCTCGACGAGGCTGTCGATCGCGTGATGGCCGGGCCCCAGCGGCGAAGCCGCATGATGTCGGATCAGGAAAAACTGATCACCGCCTACCACGAGGGCGGTCACGCGTTAGCGGCAGCGGCCATGCGTCACTCTGACCCGGTCACCAAGGTCACCATTTTGCCCCGGGGCCGCGCCCTTGGCTACACCATGGTCGTGCCACTGGATGACAAGTACTCGGTGACGAGGAATGAACTACTCGACCAGTTGACCTACGCCATGGGGGGCCGGGTCGCTGAAGAAATCGTCTTTCGTGACCCCACCACGGGGGCATCCAACGACATCGATAAAGCCACCACGATTGCCCGGCGCATGGTCACCGAATTTGGCATGAGTAGTGATGTGGGGGCGGTGAAGCTCGGTCAGGCAAGCGGTGAAGTGTTCCTCGGTCGCGATATGGGCCACCAGAGGGACTACTCGGATGCTGTGGCAGAGAGAGTCGACCAAGAAGTGCGCGAGCTCATCGATAACGCCCACGCTGAAGCCTGGAAAGTGTTGAGTAATAACCGCGCAATCTTGGACCGGTTAGCCACCGAGCTGTTGGAAAAAGAAACCCTCGATCACAACCAGTTGGCCGAGATTTTTGAGGGAATTAAAAAACTTCCCGCCCGGCCCACCTGGCACTCCTATGAGGGCAGGCCGCAGTCGAAAAAACCACCGGTGGCTGTTCCCGAAAAACCCAAAGGCCCCACGCGCAGTAGTGGACCAAAACGCGGGGTGAAAAAGACTGCCCCGGCTCGTCGTCAAAGCACTGAGGACTAGGTCGTGGACCACGAAAAGGCCCAGCAGGCCATCCACGACCTGCTGATTGCGCTGGGGGAGAGCCCTGGCCGCGACGGCCTCCAGGGCACCCCCGATCGGGTGGCCACCCTGTTTGCCGAGCTCTACCGCGGTGTGGGAATCGACCCGGCCAGTGTGCTCAAAGCTGCCCGGCCTCTGACGGGCAGCGACCAGCAGGTGGGCGACTTTGTCGCCCTTCGAGGAATTAGTTTTAGCTCCATTTGTGAACACCACCTGCTGCCTTTTCGCGGCAGCGCCGATGTTGGCTACGTCCCGGCAGAAAAAATCGTGGGACTGGGAATCCTCGCCGATTTAGTCGATATCACCGCGGCGAGGCCACAACTTCAGGAGCGCCTGGGTGACATGGTCGCCGGTGCACTCGTGGAATCGGGGGTCGCACGCGGTGGTGTGGTCGTCATTCGCGCCGAACACGGTTGTGTCAAACACCGCGGGCCGCGGCTCGCCCACTCAGAAACCCTCACCGTGGCGACCTCCGGCAGCCTCGCCGACCAGGACGCCAGACGTGAGGCACTGACGACACTGGGCCTGGCACCAGAACACCAGGTGGCGCTTAGCCACTCCGACGCCGTCACGGGGTAATGACGTGAGTGCCGCTAACACCACGCCCGCTCTGCCCGAGATGTGGGGGGTGTTAAACGTCACCCCCGACTCGTTTAGCGACGGCGGTGACTTCATCGACCCCCAGGCCGCCATCAACCGCGCCCGGCAGATGGTGACAGACGGTGCCGATGTGGTCGATATCGGGGCAGAGTCCACCCGGCCGGGTGCTGGTCGCATCAGCGGTGACGAAGAAATCTCCCGGCTTCGCCCCGTCGTTGGTCCACTATTAGCCGCCGGCCTCAGAGTCAGTATCGACACAATGCGCGCCCACACCGCCCGTGAGGCACTGGGGTGGGGAGTCGGGATCATCAACGACGTCTCGGGCGGGCTGGCTGATTCGCAGATGCTCGACGTCGTGGCAGACAGTGACGCCCACTACGTGCTGATGCACTGGCGTGGTCCCAGCGACCAGATGGACGCCCTTGCCCGCTACAGCGACGTCGTCGCTGAGGTCACAGCCGAACTCCAGGGTCGAATCGACCAGGCGCTCGAGGCGGGAATTTCCGCCAGTCGCATCATGATTGACCCCGGACTGGGTTTTTCGAAAAACACGGATCACAACTGGGAGCTGGTGCGAAACATTGAGGCCATCACCGCTCTTGGCTACCCGGTGTTAGTCGGCGCATCGAGGAAGCGCTTCCTCTCAGGGTTGTTGCCAGATGGCCACGAGGCCAAACAGCGTGACGGTGTTTCCGCGGCACTCAGTGTCGTTTTGGCCACCAGGGGTGTTCATGCGCTTCGAATCCACGAGCCTCGATTACACCGCGAGGCTCTTCGTGTGTGGCAGATGGCACAGCCGGGAGGGGCCAGATGAGCGATGTCATCAGTGTGACCGGGCTGAAACTCTGGGGCTACCACGGGGTACACGATCATGAAAAAAACACCGGGCAGTGGTTTTTGATTGACCTCTGCGTCGAGGTGGATACCACCCAGGCGGCATCGACTGATGATGTCTCGCAGACGCTGAACTATTCACAACTCATCGACCAAGTCGCCGACGTGGTTACCGGTGAGGCGCTCGACCTCATCGAAACACTGGCCGCACGCATCATCCAGACCATCTGGCAGTTTCCCGGCGCCAGGCAGGCAACGGTCAGTGTTCACAAACCCGGTGCTCCCGTAAAACACCCCGTATCGGATATCGCGGTCACGATCACCCGGCATCGACCAGAATTGTCCCCGTGAGCAACGATCGCGCCATGAACACCACCGGCCGGCCAGGAGAGGCAGACAACCCAGCCGATCGTGATGGCTGGCACCCGGTGGTGATTGCGCTGGGGTCGAACCTGGGTGATCGCGAACAGACGCTGTTTCAGGCCGTATCGGATGTGCGGGCCACCGAGGGCATCCGCGTGATTGGTCAGTCACGCCTGCACGAGACGATCGCCCTGACCGCCTCGGGCTATGACGATGGTGCACCGGGTTATTTAAACCAGGTCATCCTCGCCCAGTGTGCGTGGCAGCCAGAGGCACTCATGCGCATCCTGCTCGAGATTGAATCGCGACACGGCCGCACCCGAGACGCCAAGCAGTACGCCAACCGCACCCTCGATCTCGACCTCATCGACTACGACGGAGCCCAGCTCCACACGGACACCCTGACCGTGCCACACCCGAGAGCTCACGAGCGGCTGTTTGTCCTGCGCCCCTGGCTCGAAGTGGACCCCGAGGCGAGACTTCCCCAGCACGGGCCCGTCCGGGCGTTGATCGAGGCGCTGGAGGGAGAGCGGGCGTGACGCCCACGAGGCCTCGCACCCTGACGGTGTTATTTGTTATTGGAGCACTCGTGCTCTTTGGCAGCCAAGCCGCCCTGCTTCGACTGGGTGAGCCACTGTTTCGTCCACCGATCACCCTCGGGGTGACACTGTTGCTGATCGGTGTTGTCATCCCGGCACTGGCCTGGCCCATCCGAGCGGCCACCCGGAGTGCCGATGGGCAAACACCGCGCGCTCGCCGCGGCGTAAACCCCTTCTATGCCATGCGCGTGTTGTTGTTGGCACAAGCCGGAGGCCTCACCGGGGCGATTCTCACCGGTGCGGCAACCGGGGTGGTGGTGTTCTTCCTGGGTCGCACCATCGTGGTGTGGCCATCGGTGTGGGTATCCGCCGTGAGTGTTCTCGGGGGAGTGGTCCTCGTAGTGGGTAGTCTTCTCGCCGAGCGGTGGTGTCAGATTCCGCCAGCAGACCACGAGGAATCCGCCCAGGAAGGTGAACTCGCGTGAGGACAGGTCACAATGAGTAGCCAGAACCCGCTGGAGCGAGATGCCGCGACCGCGGAGGATGTCGCTGTGGCGGTTAATGGCCCTCCGGGTGGCCCGTCCGCTGAGCAATTTGCCGGGGAGCAATCTGCTGAGGAGCGAACCGGCGGGCCGTGGCAGCACATTTCGCCCAAACAGATGGTCGATGAGTATGTGACCCTCGGGGTGACGTTCGGGTTGATTATTGCCGCGACCACACTGCCGCTGGTGTGGAGAGACATTATTCCCGGCTTCATGGCCTGGCCGTTGTTCATCGTGGTTGTGGTGTTGGCGGTGGTGAACTTCGTGATGGTGCCCTTTCGGGTCCGAGCCATGCGCTACCGCCTGCGGGTGGATGATTTTGTTTTTCGCCGCGGGGTGATTTTTCAGCGCCAGGTCGCCGTGCCCTACGGCCGCCTTCAACTTGTCGACATCAACCGCGGTCCGCTGGCTCGCGTGCTGGGGCTCGCCGAGTTGAAACTGGTGACCGCGGCAGCAAGTTCCGGTGTGACCATTCCGGGCATCGTGATGGCCGATTGTGAACAGCTGCGCGATGATTTGGTCTCGCTGGCTGAGACGAGGCGAGCTGGACTGTGAGCCAGCGGGCATCGACCAAGCAGGCTGAAACCTACGCCGATGGCAACTGGCATCGCCTCCACCCGCTGACCCCGGTGCTGCGCGGTGGTCTCGCCGTTGCGGCCATTGCCGGAGTGTTTTTGGCCACCATCTGGGACCAGGTGCTCACCGCCGTATCGACCTACCTGGTCTACCAAGAACTACCCGATACCGAAATCCAGGAGCTCCCGCCACTGCCCTTTGGCGGGTCGCTGCTGATTGGAACAGCGCTGATTGCCCTGGTGGCCATTATCGGGGCGGGCTGGTTGTGGCTGACCTGGTTGATGCACACGGTGCGCATCGATGACGACGTCATCGAAGTGCGAGACGGGGTGATTTTTCGCACCCACCGCCGTGCGCGCCGCGACCGGATCAACAGTGTCGCCATATGGCGACCCCTGCTGCCGCGGGTGTTGGGCCTATCCAAACTGGAATTCCAAGCGGCAGGCTCTGACGCGAACGTCAGTTTGGACTACCTCGCACACCCCGTCGCCACTGAACTGCGACGCATCGTGGTGCAGTCTGAACACGCCGCCATCCCAACCGATGAGGCAGGCCAGGTATCGACCACGAACGGCCCCGAGGTAAGCCAAGCCGACACCCGCCCGGAGGAGCCAGCACCGGTACTGCACGTCGAAGTGCCCCTGGGTCGACTGCTGGGGTCACTGCTCGTAAGCCTCGAGACGAGGTGGTTTGTTGGCGTCTTTGCCGTCATCATCGGCGGGTTTGTCATCACCGGTGAGCTGGAGTGGTGGATCGGCGCCTTCCCCGCCGCCCTGTTCTACGTGATCGCCATCGCCCGGGGATGGACCAGGGCGAGTCAGTTCCGCTTAGAAACTGTCGGGGAGGCTGTTCGTGTGAGCTACGGCTTACTCTCCACCACGTCGGCCAGTATTCCCCCCGATAAAGTCCACGCCCTCCACATCTCCCAGCCCTGGCCGTGGCGGGCCTTTGGTTGGTGGCGGGTCGAAATTCACCGGGCGATTACCCCCGGGGCGTCGACCAGCAGCCAAGCCCCCTCACACCAGATGGTCCTCCCGGTTGGGCAGCTCGGTGACGTCCAAGCCGTTGCGAGACTCTTTGTTTTTGACGCCCTCCACGAGGAGGGCCAAAACGCCATCGCCCCGGCCGCCACCGGTTCACTGGCGGATATCGACACCGTGGGTGAGGGCGCACCGGTGCTGCGGCCAGGCCGTCTGGCGCGACTTCGCCTCATCCTCTCCTACCCCATCCACAGCATCGGCATCATCCAGGGCGCACTCTTTCTTCGAACCGGGGTCCTGGTTCGCAAACTGGGTATCGTCCCGCTTCGACGAATCCAAAGCGTGGGCCGCTTTCGCGGCCCCTGGCCCGTCATCACCGGCCTGGATGGAATCGAATGCCATATTGTTCCCGGCCCCGGGGTCACCCAGATGGTGGGCTTTGACCCCGATCAGGCAAGACCCTTCGTCGAGACCCTGTCACACCGGGTTGTTCGCGCGATTGAATCCCAGCGAGAGGTGGCCCGATGAACCAGAGTGCTCGAATGGGAATAGGACTCATCGGCGACCTACCAGCCGGTGCCGTGATGGCTCAGGCGCTCGCTGGCGCCGGCCACGCCCTAATTGGACGCTCCGCCCCGCCAGAAGATCGTGCAGACCACGTCGAAGCACTCCTTCCCGGAGTGCCTGTTGTTGATGCGGTGGATATTGTCCAGCGAAGCGAAATGGTGATTCTCGCCACCGATGGCGACGCGCTAGAACACCTGATCGCGAGGCTTCGCGATCAGGCGGTGGTCCAACCAGGCCACATCATTACCCACATCTCCGCGCAGGGCTCAATCGAGCAACTCGCCCCCCTGATGGGCCAGGGGGCCATCGCACTGCGCTTAATCCCCCTGATCCCCCTGACGGGACATTCGCTGGATATCCGGCGGCTTCGCGGTGGCTGGTGTGCGGTGGTCGCCAACGGTCCGGTCTCGCCGATTGGCCAGGCCCTGGCACTGGAGATGGGCATGGATTCACTGGTCGTGGATCCCGGTCAAGAAGCGGCCCTGGAAAACGCCATCCAGGTCGCCACATCGGGAGCATCGAGCTTCGTCCACGACGCCATCGATGGACTACTGGACCAGGGCGTGGAACAGGCCGCCCCGGCCATGGCTGCCCTCCTCCACGCCCATATTGACCAGGCGGTTCGCGATAACCACACCGGAGCAGCCGAGGACCTCTCACTGACCGGGGATGACTTGGAGGATCTCCTGGGCCCTGAACCATTCGGTGATGGGACCTTTGGTGATGACCCCGGAAAACACGATGGCTGAGAAAGACGTGGCAGCGGCTTTGCGACCACAGGTGATCACCGATGCGTCGAGCATGCGGCAGTGGTCAGACGAGGCCCACCAGCGCGGGCTTCGCATCGGGTTTGTCCCCACCATGGGCTCACTCCACGCGGGACACCTGGCCTTGGTCGACCAGGCCATCCAGGCGGCCGATGTGGTCGTCGTCAGTATTTTCGTTAACCCCCTGCAGTTTGGCCCCGGTGAAGACTTCGAGCGCTACCCCCGGCAGGTCGAAGCAGATATCGAGGCGCTCAGCAATCGGTACCCATCGGGCCGAGGGGTCGATGTGGTGTTCGTCCCCGGGGTGGATGATGTGTACCCAGACGGACCCTCAGCGACTGCCACCATCAGCGCTGGTGCGATGGGTGAGGTTCTCGAGGGTGCCATCCGACCGGGACATTTCGACGGTGTCCTGACTGTCGTGAAGCGCCTGTTTGATCTTGTTGGGTGTGACGCGGCGGTATTTGGTAAAAAAGACGCCCAACAACTGGTGCTGATCGAAAAGATGGTTCGCGACCACAACCTCCCGGTCACCATTGCTCGAGGCGACATTGTCCGCGACAGGGATGCTTTGGCGCTGAGCTCCCGGAATATCTACCTCACACCCGACCAGCGCCAGCAGGCGCTGGTGCTCTCCACACAACTGCATCACTTGGCAACGAGCAATAAACCACTGGAGCAGCTCGTGAAAGCCAGAGCCGCCATTTCCCAGACGGTCGGAGTCGAGCTTGACTACCTCGAAGCTGTCTCCAGTGAGACCCTGCAGCCCTGGCAGGAGAATTCCCCGGGCCAGATGGTCATTGTCGGAGCCATCCGGGTGGGAACAACGAGGCTTATTGACAACGTGTGGTGGCAAACAGATGCCACCGTCTGGCCTCAGTAGGCTGGAGCACGGCGGTGGCTTGGAACGTAGCCACCCGCGCGAGACCAACAGCACACGCTGAACCAACAGACCTCATGAGAAAGACGCATTAGCCCCATGGCGGACAAAGCCCCGGACCCCTCCAGTGATGACGTCGACAATGAGGTCGACCCAGAGGTCGACGTCATTGAACAGCAGGCTGTCCGGATGGGCAAACGAGAGGCCATGCTGGAGGCAGGAGTAGAGGCCTACCCCGTCCACTTACCCCTCACATCCACGATCCCTGAGGTGCGCAAGCGCTTTGGTCACCTGGAGGCTGAAGCAAAAACCGGTGAAACGGTGGCGGTGGCCGGCCGGGTCATGCACGTTCGCCTGACCGGGAAACTCGCTTTTGCCGCGCTTCAAGACGGTGCCGGGCACCCCCTGCAGGCGATGGTGTCTTTCGGTGAGGTCGGTGAAGAGTCCTTTGAGCACTTCCGCGACTGGGTTGACCTGGGCGATCACCTTTTTGTTGAAGGAGAAGTCATCACCTCAAAACGCGGTGAGCTTTCCATCTGGGTGTCCACCTGGCAGATTGCCGCCAAATCCCTCCTGCCACTACCGAACCTCCACCACGAGCTGGGGGAAGAAACAAGGGTGCGACAGCGCTACCTGGATTTAATTGTCCGCGAACAAGCCCGCCAGACCGTTCGTACCCGGGCGCAGGCGATGGCCTCACTACGCGACACTTTTGCGGCTCACGACTACCTGGAAGTCGAAACCCCGATGCTCCAAACCCTCCACGGAGGGGCAGCAGCCAGGCCCTTTATCACCCACTCGAACGCCTTCGATATGGATCTTGACCTCCGCCTCGCCCCGGAGTTGTTTCTCAAG
>CBFHWA010000021.1:0-15742 GCA_965659525.1 Pontimonas sp. | reverse complement strand
TGACGAACACGACCCCGCCGACCGTCGAGCCCGCGAACAGGCTCTCACCAGCACGGGACCCTTTGATGGGGATACCGCCATTGGCCGCTTTAGTGAACTAACCGGCATCGAATTACCCAGTGGGCCCTACGCCACAATTGCCGGCTTTATCCTCGCAGAACTGGGGCATATTCCCGCCGAGGGTGACGCGGTCGCTATTGGGGAGGCAACGTTAGTAGTCCAGGAAATGGATGAGCGTCGCATCGCCCTGGTGGGTGTTCTCGCCGCTGACCCCGAGGCGTCAGCTCTGACGTAACCAAGCAGCGCCCACCGGCTGGGTAGGTGGTCAGCTGATGCTAAGCCCACAGCGCTTTACTGGTCGCATGTCGCCCATGCCACAAGCGATCCTTCGCGCACTGGTTCCCGTGGTGCTCAGCATGAGCCTCGCGGCGTGCACCATCAACATTGGACTTCCCAACCAGAATCCATCCCATAGTGACTCCCCGATGGGAACCAGCGAGACAGATTCTGACTATTCGATGCGCGATTTAATGTTCGCCCAGATGATGATTCCCCACCACGAACAAGCCATAGAAATGTCCGAGTTGGCCCTCGAGGTGTCCAACTCGCCCGAATTGCGTGATTTGGCGCAGCGAATCATCGAGGGTCAATCAGTTGAGGTGGATCAGATGAGGGGTTGGCTCGCCGAAGCCCAGTGGGATTCCGGGCCAATGGGAAATAGGGATATGCCCGGCTCAGACGGTATGGGCGGGATGGCCTCAGAGGAGGAACTCGCCGAGCTCGCAGAGCGTCGTGGGGCAGATTTTGACCAATTCTTTTTTGCTCTCATGATTGAGCATCACGAGGGGGCGCTGGTGATGGTGCGCATGATTGCCGAGTCACAAAACCCGGAAGTTGCTGGGCTGGCCGCCGATATTGTCAGGGTTCAAACCGAAGAGATTGCCGAAATGGAGTCACTGCGTGAGACCACTGCGTGAGACCACTGCGCTTATTGTGGCCTCGCTGACCGCCCTCCTCCTTGCCGCCTGCTCGAGTTCTCCAGAACGCACCGACCTGTCCCACACCAGCCACGTGCACAACGTTGTGGTGTCTGAATCCGTGGTCTACGCGGGCTCCCATGAAGGCCTCTACGCCCTCCAGGACGATGGCAGCTGGGTGCGCCAAGGGCCCTCTTTTGACGTGATGGGTCTCAGCGCATCAGGGGGCACACTTTTTGCCAGCGGCCACCCGGGTGCAGAACTTGATGCCCCCGACCCGATCGGGATTATTGAATCCAACGATGGCGGCGAAAGCTGGAGTAACCACTCTCTCAGCGGTGAAGTGGACTTTCACTTACTCGAGAACGCTCAGGGAAATTTTGTCGGCGTCGCCGCGAACTATGGGGTGTTAATCCGCTCTGACGACGACGGCCAAACCTGGTCGAGTCTGGAGGTTGCGACTCTCAGCGACATCGCCGTCGACCCCTCCGACCCCAACCGGGTGGCACTCATTGCCGATGGTGAGCTTCTGCTCTCCGTCGATGCGGGAAACACCTTCCAGCCTTCAGATGCTCCAGCGGGTCTGGCGCTTGTGGATTGGTCACAGGAGTCAATGCTGCTCGCCTCCGAGACGGAGCTTTTCGTGGCTGCCTCACCTGAGGGTCCCTTCGAGGCACTCCCCCAGACTTTTTCAAATATGACTGATCTCGCCCATTCCGGTGAAACGATTGCTGTTCTCGCGGGGGACAGTGTCCTGGTCTCTGTCGACAATGGCCAAACCTTCACCACCTACTAGTGGGGGAACGTTTCCGCCTGCACTGTCGTTTTAGCGCGCCCAGGTACCTCTCACGGGAACCAGCACCTCGTTGCGGCGAAATAACCCGGGGACACTCGGCGGGTCATAACGGGCATAAAAAACCGCACCAGCAGGGGTGATGGCCTCCCTGGCTAAAACGTCGAGCAGAATATTTTCCTGCTCTCGCACTCGAGCTTCCCGCCACAGGCCACGAAAACGGCGGGCCGCAATCGTGGACTCTGGCCTGGACTCCACACGAACTCCCCGCGCAGTCGGCTCCGGTAAATCCTGGTCCCACCATTTTTGGGGCAAAACAAAACTCACCGTCTGGCTACCTTCGTCAGTTGGCTCCAACACCACCGGGGAGGTCATCGCGATTTTCTGACCCGCATCATTCGCACCGGATATGTACCCGACCAGTGGGCCAAACCCGAGGTTGCCGGCGTGATCAAAACCACCCTGAACATCGACGCTGACAACACGGTGGCTGGGGTAGTGACGCAATTCCACATTGTCGCCAAGATCCCGGATTAGTTCGTAGGGTTGGCGCTCCACCATTGCCACACCCTCGATTCTGGTTGGACTGCTCGCTCGCTTAGGAAACGGCCCGATCGATGGCCTGGCTCACATCCGCGAGAAGATCAGCAACATCCTCAATACCGACTGACAGCCTCACGATGGTGTCGGGCACCTCCAATTCGGTGCCCTTGACCGACATGTGGGTCATTTTCGCTGGGTAGTTCACCAGTGATTCCACTCCACCGAGGCTTTCGGCCAGGGTAAAGACTTCGGTGGATTCCACAAAAGCCTGCGCCTGAGCCCCGGTGCTAAACCGCAGTGAGAGCATGCCACCAAATCCGGACATCTGGCGGGTGGCAACATCGTGGCCTGTGTGCCCCTCAAGGCCCGGGTAATACACCTGCTCGACGCGTGAATCCGCACTGAGGGCCTCAGCGATGGCCTGTGCGTTTGCGCAGTGTCGATCCATGCGAACCGGGAGGGTCTTAATCCCCCGAGTGGTCAACCACGCCTCCATCGGCGCGCTAATCGCCCCAGCGGCAAACTGGTGGAAGCCGACTTTTTCAGCCAATTCGACGTTATTGGTCACCACGGCTCCACCGACCACATCGGAGTGACCCCCGAGGTATTTGGTGGTGGAGTGAACCACCACGTGGGCTCCGTGTTCCAAGGGCCGCTGCAGGTAGGGCGTAGCGAAGGTGTTGTCCACCACGAGCAGGGCCTCGCCCACGAGGTGCGAAACCGCCTGGATATCGGAGACTTTCATAAACGGGTTACTGGGGGTTTCTAACCAGACAACTTTCGGCGCGTGGGTGGCAATCGCCTCACCAACGGCATCGAGGTCGGTCATCTCCACAACCACGACCGTGACACCCCAGGGACCGAAGATACGGCTTGCCAACCGATGGGTTCCACCATAGACATCATTGCCCATCAGCACGGTGTCACCCGGGGCGAGAACAGCGCGCATGAGCGCGTCTTCAGCAGCGAGGCCCGAGGCGAAAGAAAACGCGTGGGTGGCACCCTCGAGTGAGGCCAGTTGGGTTTGGAGGGAATCCCTGGTGGGGTTTGCGGCTCGGGCATACTCATACCCGTTTCGAAGGTTACCCACCCCATCTTGGGTGAACGTCGAGGCCATCACGATGGGGGGAACCACGGCCCCGGTTAACGGGTCAGGCTCTTGCCCCGCGTGGACTGCTCGAGTGGAAAAGCCTGTCTGTTTGCTCGTCATGTCATCACATTCCTTAAGAAACTTCGTCGGCAGCCACGATGGCAATCAGCTGGCCATCACGCATCACCGCTGCGCCAAGATATCCGCCCAGCGCATCGGGGTCGAATGGCTCACCGTATCCCACCGTCAACAACGCCGAGGCATCGTGGGTCTTGGCTGGCTGGTCTCGATGAAACACCCCTTTCATCTCACCCGGCTGCAGAGGTGGCTCGGCTTTTGTCACTGCCCCCAGGTGTCGGCCCGAGTTCTCGAGCATCGCCGCACGCTGTTGTGCTGAGTGGTCGGGGTGGCTGGTGGCAACGGCGGGATCCAGCGAGGCAATTTTCTCACCCCAGGTGTTTGTCGCACCGTCGGGTGCGAGGAACCCGTTGTGGGTCATCCATCCGTCGTCAAAGATTTTTTGCAGGTAACCGCGGCCGCTATCGGGCAGGAGCACGACCACGAGGTCGCCTGCGCTGGCGCGCTTGGCGACTTCCAGCCCGGCGACCATGGCCATCCCGCAGGAACCGCCCACCAGCAAACCCTCTTCCCGAGCAAGCCGCCTGGTCATCGAAAACGCCTCGGCGTCGGTGACGGTGATGATTTCGTCCGGAATTGACGGGTCGTAGGCTTCCGGCCAGAAGTCCTCCCCGACACCCTCGACGAGGTAGGGCCGGGCCTGCTCGGCACCGGCATACAAGCTGCCATAGGGATCAGCGCCAATCACCCGGACACGGCCCTCGGAGATCTCTTTAAGGTATCTGCCGGTGCCACTAATGGTGCCACCCGTTCCCACGCCGGCCACAAAATGGGTAACCCTGCCATCGGTGTCTGACCAAATCTCGGGGCCGGTCGTTTGGTAGTGAGCCAGCGGTCCAGCGGGGTTGGCGTACTGGTTGGGTTTGAATCCGCCAGGGATTTCGGCGGCTAATCGGTCGCTCACCGAGTAGTACGACTCCGGGTGATCAGGCTCAACGTTGGTCGGGGTGACGACCACTTCGGCACCGTAGGCCTGGAGCACGCGTCGCTTATCTTCGCTGACTTTGTCGGGGCAGACAAAAATGCACTTATAGCCGCGCTGTTGGGCCACCAGGGCCAAACCCACACCGGTGTTTCCACTGGTGGGCTCCACGATGGTGCCGCCGGGTTTGAGCAGGCCGGCCTTCTCGGCTGCGTCGATCATTCCCACTGCGAGACGGTCTTTGGCTGAGCCACCGGGGTTGAAATATTCGACCTTCGCGACGACGGTCGCTTCAGTGAGGCCTTCCACGAGTGGGCCCAGCTTGATCAGCGGTGTTCGGCCAATAACGTCGACCACTGAGTCAGCGATTTTCACCCTTCGATGGTATCGGTCTTCGCAGGGTCTTCTTGATGTGGCGGGTTGTCTAACCCCACAAGGCGGGAGCAGGCAGGCCCACCAAGCCTCCTGGCCTGTAGTGCAAAGCGTGCTCCACATCGCTGGCGAGCAGCACAGGCCCATCGATATCGACAAATTCACACCATTGCCCCACGACGTAGCTGGGGGCCATCGATAGCGACGTCCCGGTCATATTGCCCACCATTACCGACTTGCCATCAGCGGTGGCCGCCTTGGCAATGGCGAGGGCTTCGGTCAGACCGCCGCATTTGTCCAATTTGATGTTGATCACGTCATATAGGTGGCCAATCTGGCGATACTCCGCCAGGTCCAACACGCTCTCATCGGCGCCAAGCGGAATACTCGACGCGAGTCCCTCCAGGGCGGCATCCTCTCCGCGCGGCAGGGGCTGTTCGACCATGGCCACGCCAATCTCCTCCAGGGCCGGCAGGTAATCCTGGAGCTGCTCTCGAGTCCAGCCCTGGTTAACGTCGATCACCAGGGACGCCTCGGGGCGGGCGGCACGAATGGCGGCGAGTTTCTCGATGGGATGGTCGGCGTCGAGTTTCACCTTCAGTTTGCCGAAATCCGCCAAAGCGGTGGCCCCGGCTGCCATCTGCTCGGCCGTTCCAATTCCGATGGTGGCGACGGTGGTGAGCTCGCGGGGCTGAATGTCCACCAGCTCCCAGATGGTCCGGCCGCTGGTCTTGCACTCGAGGTCCCAATACGCGCAATCCAGGGCGTTTCTCGCCCCTCCGGCGGGAAGGAGCGACTGGATGTCCTGCCTGCTCGCTCCCGCTTCGACGTGTTCGCGGACACCCTCGAGCTGGTCCACCATCGACGGGGTGGTCTCTCCGGTGTAATACACACCGATGGCTTCACCCCGGCCGGTGTGAGCGTCTGCCTCGAGGCTCACCCACACCGGGGTGATCTCGGTGAAGGTGTGTCCGGTGATAACAAACGGTTGGCTCAGGGCGAACCGTCCGGTGTCAATGCGCATCTGCGGCATGGGAGGCCCTAGGAAAAGTCCTTCTGCACCTGGGCGACGACCGGCGCCACTGCCGAGGCAATCGGGTCAATGGCGGGTAGCTGGTAGGTGTCACTCAGTGCGGCCAGGTAGTCAGCACGCTCCTGGTCTCCCAGGTGTTTGGTGTTGGCACTGATTCCCACGCAGCGAATCTCCGGGTTGAACTGGCGGCCAATCTCAATCGTGCGCTCGATCACCGCGTCGATGTCGGGAAGCGTGAAGCTGTCCCATCCGCGGATGGTGTTGCGCCCGGCTTCGGTGCAGACCACGAAGGCATCGGGCTGTGATCCAATGAGCAACCCCATACTGACGGGCGCATAGCCGGGGTGAAACAGTGCACCCTGACCTTCGATGACATCCCAGTGCTCGGGGCCATTAGCGGGGGAAATCATTTCGGCAGCACCGACCAGAAAGTCCGACACGACGGCGTCGAGGGGCACTCCCCCGCCGGCGATGAGGATTCCGGTTTGACCGGTTGCCCGGAAATCGGCGTTCATTCCGGCCTCGTCCATGCCCTGAGCGAGGGCGAGCGCGGTGTATTTTTTCCCCAGTGCGCAGTCGGTGCCGACTGTCAATAACCGGCGACCAGGTCGCTTGATCCCCGTTCCTACCGGAATATCTGCCGGTGGTACTCGCACGTCGACCAGGTTCGCTCCGCCCCGCGCCGCCGCGTCGACCAGTTCCGGAAAGGAGCTCAGCCGGGTGTGGAATCCGGCGACGACGTCCATGCCCGATTCGAGCGCGTTAACGAGGATGGGTAACCATTCGCTGGGAATGGCCCCACCCACCATCGCCACACCCAACACCAGCGACTGGGCACCAGCGGCCTGGGCTTGCGCGATGGTGTGGTCGGGTAGTCCGGCATCGGCGGCATCGGCACTCAAACGCATCTGGCCGACGCAGAGGTCGGGCCGCCAATAGGCCAAACCGATACCGGTTTTGGCGTAGGCAAAATCAGATTCATCACCGAGAAAAACGAGGTAGGGGGTGCGCAGCGAGAGCATGCTGTTAGTGTCGCACGCCACAGCAGTCCGCGGAGACGCCTTTGTCCGCAGCCCAGCGAGCTGTGCGTGCAGTACCCAGACAGCACCGAAGGACCCGTGATACCACTTTGCTACCATTACTGTCATGGCTATGACATTGCGACTAAGCGAAGAGCTCGATCAAAGGATTTCCGCACACGCCCAACAGGCCGGAATATCAAAGCAACAACTCGTTGTGGCGGCCATCGAGCAGCACCTCGACCGGGAAGACCGCACGCGCCAACTGCGTGAAGTTGTTAAGAAGGTTGTCACCCGTGATGCCGAGCTGCTCGACCGTCTCGCCGACGCATGACCACCCCGGTTGACCTTGATGCGCTCATTGACGCCCTCGGGGACATCGGATTCGTGGTGCGTGATGCCGGACTGCTGGCCTCGGCACTCAACCGTCCGCTGACGACAGTTTTTGGGGACGAGGCCTACCCCACCATTGAGCAGAAAGCCGCCGCACTGGTCCAAAGCCTGGCGAAGCACCACCCCATGGTCGACGGAAACAAACGCTCAGCGTGGATTACCCTGAACGTTTTTCTTGAAATCAACGGCCATCAATTGGTTTCCCGCCAGGACGAGGCCTTCGAGTTTGTGTTGGGAATTGGCAACGACACGTTAGAGCTCGAAGCTATCGCCCAATGGATTAGCCAACGTATCCAACCGGCCGACTAACAAGCGGAGGCTATTCGAACCGGAGTGCCTCGACCGGCTGGAGCTTGGCCGCCGTCCTCGCCGGCCACACACCAAACACGATCCCCACAAAAGCACTAAACCCCAGCGCCAAGGCCACTGTTCCGGGGTCGATAAAGAAGTCCCAGCCGCCCAGCCTGGACAACCCAAATGACGCCAGTTGGCCGATAATCAACCCAATCAATCCGCCCAAGACTGACAGGACCACTGCTTCCATCAGAAATTGGCTGAGGACTTGGCCCTGGGTGGCACCAATTGCCCTGCGCACACCAATCTCGCGAGTGCGCTCACGCACCGACACGAGCATGATGTTCATAATGCCGATCCCACCGACGACCAGGCTAATCCCGGCAATCGCGGTGATGAACAGGCTCAATGTTCCCGTCACGGTATTGACCGCATCCTGCAGTGCCGCCTGGTTAAAGATGATGAACTCCGCATCATCATCATCGACAAAACCCTTCGAGACCCGAAGGTAGCTCTCCACCGCCGACTCCACGGGCGTTACCGCTTCCTTGTCGACAGCCTGAATATTGATCACGGAGACATAAGGAGATTTGGCGTAAAGACTGCGCGCCGCGCTCTGGGTGATGTAGATATTTCCGCTCGAGCCAAAACCCTCACCGTCATCGAGAACACCAATGACCTGGAAACTCACGCCATTAATGCGAATTTCACTACCCAAATCCTCAAAGCGCAGGCCCAAATCAGACGCCGCAATGGCGCTGACCACAGCCACCCTGGCCGACTGTGACGCAGGGTCAGCCGGGAGGAACCGGCCTGAACCCACCGTCGGGGTGGAAATATCCTGCCAACCCGGAGAGACACCAATCAACCCCACCCGAGCCCCATTGCCCTCAAACGAGGCGTCGCCGTTGGAGCGCACCTCACTGGATACGTTGAGTACGCCCTGGATGGAACCAATATTGTCGACGTCGTTATCTTGAAGCCCATCCGGGGTCGTCGCGGTCACCGAAATTTGGTTCGCGCCGAGGTCAGACAGTGACTCGTTGATGCCCTGCTGAGCTCCCTGGCCCACCGAAATCAACGCGACAACCGCGGTCACACCAATGACGATGCCGAGCATGGTCAGCGCTGAGCGCAACTTTGAGGCCCAAATGCGCTGAAGGGCAAGCCGGAGAATCAGACGCGGAGTCATCGAGCCCCCGCCGTCGCCGGTGACTTCTCATCGCGTTCGATCAGCCCGTCTCGAATGTGCACACGGCGGTTTGCCGCCGCAGCGACATCCATTTCGTGGGTGATCAGGACAATAGTGCGGCCCTCGTCGTTCATCTCCTGGAAGATCTTCATCACCGCTTCACCCGATGCGCTATCGAGCGCTCCGGTTGGCTCATCGGCGAGGACCAAATCCGGATTGGTCACCAACGCCCGGGCAATTGCCACCCGCTGCTGCTGTCCCCCACTGAGCCTGGCGCGGTCGAAATCAAGCCGCTCACCAAGTCCCAATCGGGTGAGCATCTCGGCGGCGCGACGCCTTGCTTCACGCGGCTTCACCCCCTGATACAAAAGCGGTGTGGCGACATTTTCGACCGCCGAGGTGAGCGGAAGAAGCTGAAACTGCTGAAAAACGAAACCAATCGCCTGCGAGCGCAGGGCCGTTAGTTCCCCATCGTCAAGGTCGCGGACGTTTTTTCCGGCGATGATCACCTCACCAGCGCTGGGACGGTCCAAACACCCGATGAGGTTCATCATCGTTGACTTGCCCGAACCCGAGGGGCCGACAATGGCGACGAACTCACCGCGTTCAACCTCCAGGCTGACATCGGCCAGCGCCACCGTCGACACGTCGCCGGTCTGATATTCCCGGCGCACGTGACGCAGGTCAACGACCAGATCACTCATCTTGGAATGTCTCCTGCTGGCGCTGCTGTTGTTCCACACCGGGCGGCGGGCCGGTGGCGGGGTCAAACTCATCGTCTGAACTGACAACCGGGAATTCGCCCACATCGCCAATCACGACGACCTCGCCGCCCTCGAGTCCGGAGGTGATTTGGACAAAGTTACTGCCCTGGGTGCCGGTTTCGACGACAACTTCTTGGATGGTGCCATCGGCGCCCAGCACGTTCACCACGACATCCTCACCGCGGACGTTCAACGCAGCGACCGGGGCGGCAACGACGTTGGCATTTTCTTCGATGATGATGTTGATCTGCGCGGTCATTCCCACACGAAGCCCCGTCGGGGGGTCATCCACCGACACCACCACACCGTAGGTGGTCAGTGAGCCGCCGGTTGGGTCGGCCGTGCCCTGCAGTGACACGTCGGTAACAGTTCCCACACTGCTCTGGTCGGGGATGGCATCAAAATCAACCTCGACGCTTTGGCCGGACTCAATATCCACAATGTCGGATTCGGAGAAGTCGGCACTGACTTCAAACCCGCCAAGATCGGCGATGACGAAAGCGTCGGGACCAGCCGTGGTAATCGAATCGCCCTGCTCAATGTCGACACGCAGAATGGTTCCCGACATGGGTGCACGCAGTGTCGCTTTCTCCAGATTTGCCTGCGCCTGCTCGAGCCCCGCCTGGGCGGCTTCCAACGCCGCTCGCGCCGAGAGCTTCTGGCCAGGAACTCTCGCCTGGGTGTATTCGGCGGTGTCGCGCTGGGCTTGGGCGGAGGCAAGCTGACGATTCGCTGTCGCTTCAGCTTCCTTGCTGTTGGAGTCTTTTGCCGCCTCAATGGCCTGTTGTGCTGCGGCAATGGCCTGATCGGCACTGTTAATTGCCTGTTGGGCTTGGGCTTCAGCGAGGTTGGCAACACTCACGCCGTCGCGGGCGCCAGCCAGGGAGCTTTGGGCGGATTCGAGAGCGACTTCCAGAGCGGTCGGGTCCAATGTCGCGATGATGTCGCCCTCGGCGACCGAGTCACCAGCGTCGACTGCTACCGAGGCCACCTGCCCGCTTACCGCGAAGTTCACCCCCAGCTGATCGACGGCCTGAACCTCACCGGAGGCGGCGACCGTCGTGGCGATGGTGCGCTGTTCGACCGTGGCGGTAATCAACGACTCAGCGGGGTCTGGCTGATTCGCAATGGACACGGCAGTAATGACGCCGGCGGACACGACCACAACACCGGCGGTCACACTCAGGGCGATAATTGTTGACTTCTTCACAGTTCGTTCTCGTTTGCTCGGTGACACCATCCCAGCACTCCGGGAGGGCTGTCGGGATATGCCCACAGGCCAATTCCCCACAGTGCAACCAGTTTGGCAGCGCAAACCTCGGAAGCATTGGTATCGGCTGGGAAATTTATGAACTTCTGGGGCAGACTAAGAACGTGAGCTCTGTCGCGAATTCCTCAACAACCCCCGACCCCACCCTGCTTCGCTGGATCCTGCGCACGGGCGCACTGGTCTTTGGTCTCAGCGCCCTGTGGCTGCTGATCAGCCCCGGGTTTTTCCTCGGCCTACTGGGCCTTGAGGAGAGTCTGGCGCTGAACTGGGCAATGTGGATGATCGCGATGACGCTCATTGCGCTGACGGGCAATATGGCAGTGGTGTCGTTTTTTGGGCAAGCCTCAGCCGTCGTCGCCTCGAGTGTTTTTATGGTCGTCGCCGCCGGTGGGCTCGGGTTTGTCACCCTGCTGCTTCCCGCTCCGATTACCTGGTTCAGCGTGACCTACGGACTCTTGGGCTTTGGCTATTCGGGCGCCTACCTGGTGGGACTGACTCGCTGGTGGCGGCCCGCTCGCTAGAATCCTGGGATGGCCTCTGCCGATAACGCCCGACTGGTCTGGCTCGATGCCGAAATGACGGGACTGGACCTCGCTAGCGATGAGCTGGTCGAAATTGCGGTGCTCATCACCGACTACGACCTGCGCATCCAGGACGAGGGCTTTCACGTTGTCATTAAACCCAGTGACCGGGCCCTGGAGCAGATGGGCGATTTCGTCCGCGCGATGCACACCGATTCCGGTCTGCTGGATGAACTCGCGGACGGGATCAGCCTCGCCGCGGCGCAGGACCACCTGCTGGAGTACTTGAACAAACATGTCCCTGAGCCGCAGTCTGCACCACTAGCGGGCAACACGATTGGAACCGATCGAGCTTTTCTTCAACGCGATATGCCACAGGTAAACGATCACCTGCACTACCGAAATATCGATGTCTCGACGATTAAAGAGCTCACCCGTCGCTGGTTTCCCCGGATGTATTTCCAAGCCCCGGAGAAAAATGGCGGCCACCGCGCCTTGGCGGATATTCGCGAGTCCATCCGCGAGCTCGCCTACTACCGTCAGGTGGCCTTTGTTGACGACCCGGGGCCATCAACGAGCGAGATTAAGAAAATCAGCCAAGACATCACCGCGGCCTTCGAATAACTCCACAGCCACGACTGCCCCAGCTGTATTAGACTGTGCTCGCCCCGTACGGGGTACATGGTGGGTATAGCTCAGCTGGTAGAGCGCCTGGTTGTGGTCCAGGAGGTCGCGGGTTCAAGCCCCGTTACTCACCCCAACACACGCCCTCACCCAACCGTCATCTATGAATTCCCCTGATCGGCTCGCGCTGAGCCCGTCGGCTGGTGACGAGCCAGGGGGGTCACGACTACCGCGACGATATCTGCCCACTCGCGCCGGGTACCGGCTGCGCCGCGTCGTGACCGCGTGCCACAATGCGGTTGCCTGAATCAACATGGACAATCTGGGGCTGGTGGCTCGCCAGTTCGCCCTCATCGGCCAAGAGGAAGGACATGATGATCACCACATCACCCGGGTTCACCAGGTGAGCAGCAGCGCCATTGATGCAGATCTCACCGGTTCCCGAGGTGCCCACAATGACGTAGGTTTCCAGCCGAGCACCATTGGTGATGTCCACCACCTGAACCTTCTCCCCCTCGACCAAGCCCGCAGCGCGGACTAACTCGCCGTCAATGGTGATCGATCCGACATAGTCCAGATCGGCTTGGGTGATCGTGGCGCGATGGATTTTGCTTCCGAGAACGCTACGAAGCACCACAATCTCCTTCAGGTGGCCCCGACAACAAGCAGCCGCCTTCAGTCTATTTGCGTCCACCGCGGTGGGATTGCCACGCACTTTTGGTGCCGAAGGTAGTGTGTGAAACCTCACGAGAGAATCAACCCCCAGGCCTCAGGAGGTGGAGTCATCTCAGAAGACTGGCCCGATCGTGATGGCTTCGAGCGCTTAGTGGTGGAGGCGTTAGATGCCCTGCCCGATGACATGGTTGACGGACTCGACAACGTCGTATTCCTCGTCGAGGATTCCCCCGAGCACCCCGAGCAGGTGCTCGGCATCTATGAGGGGGTGGCGCTGACCGAACGGGGAGACTACGGCTATGGCGAACTGCCTGACCGCATCGTGTTATATCGACAGCCCCTGATCGACAAAAGCGATTCCCTCGAAACACTCCAGCGCGAAATTCACATCACCCTGGTCCACGAAATCGCCCACTACTACGGCATCGACGATGAGGCGCTCCATCGCCTGGGGTGGGCTTAAGTCGAGATAATCTCGTCGGCGAGCTCGCGCGAGTTGTGGAGGGCATAAAACCGGTCCTCCTGAAGCGCCCAGCGCGACCAGTGCGGGGCGAACGTGTCGCCGTCTCGCTCAAGTGCGCGCTGCTTTCTCACCTCAGGATCGGCATCCACCCAGTAGCGCGCCGTGGCGTAGTGCGTCGTGAAAGCAGAGAGCGCACCGCACCCCTCAATAATGAGACTCACCTCAGGGGGGATATGTCGCGGCGGCCCCGGTATGCCCCGCGACCAGTCCCAGGTGCGCAATCGCGCCATCCGACCCACAGTCCAGGCGAGGATGCCGTGTCGATACGCCTGCCAGTGGCCCGCATCCAACCCATCCCAACCCGGGTAAAGCTCATCGAGGCTGAGGAGAAAAAACCCCGAGCGTTGGGCCAAATGGCTGGCCCACTGGGTTTTGCCCGCACCGGATCGACCATCGACTAAGACCAGCTGCCGGCCAGAGTGAACATCAGACACGTCGGTCCTCCCGGCCCGTCCGAGCCCCCACCGAAGAAATCAGCCACACCACGGTGATGGCCAACGCGATAAACACCGTTGCCGCCACCATCGCCATCCCGACGTTTTCCCCACCCGGACGAGACATCAGGCGAAACATGACAAGCGGCAGCGTTTGATCAGAGCCATAGGCCAAAAACCGTGCCGCACCAAACTCCCCAAGAGACCCCAAACTCACTAAAGCCGCAGCGGCTGTGAGAGGTTTGGCCAAGGTGGGAAGCTCCACGAGTCCGAAGACTTGCAGTGAGTTGGCACCATCGAGGCGAGCCGATTCGACCAGCTCAGCAGAGAGAGCGCGCCTGGCCGGCGCGATGATCTGAAAAGCAAGCGGGGTGAGAAAAATGCTTTGAACAATCGGCAGAAGGAGCCAACTGCCGGATATCGCTGTTGGTAGATAGCCAGAGATAACAAGTGCGGCTAACCCGATGACAACCGGAGAAAGACCAATCGGGGCTAAAACGGCCAAACCCACCCGTTTGGCACTAAGCCACCAGGCAAAAACAAGCGAAATGGCAACGGCGATAAGCATATTGCGAAGCGAATTACCCGCAGCCTCAACGACGGTGAGGTTCAAAATATCCCGCGAACCCCGTCCCGCCAAGTTGGCGACGTTGCCCCACCACCCCGGGCCCGATGCAATCGCCCGCGACACGACCGAGGCAATCAGCCAGGTAATGGCTGCCAGGAGCGAAGCGCCAATGATCATCCCCGGGATGAAACGCCGGGCTCTGCTGTGGTTTTCACCAAAGAGCACCGTGGGTCTAGCGCCTAAGCGATGGGAGATGAGGAAAAAGCCCAGCGTCAACAGGCTCTGAAGTAGGGCTAAGCGCCCCGCTGTGGGCAAATCAAGTAACTGGAGGGCGGCCGTCGCGATTCCGGTCTCCAATGTGTTGATCGAGCCTTGGCCCAGTGAGATCACTAAACCAAAACTTGTCGCCGAGTAGAGGGCAACGAGTAGGCCAGCAGCACTCAAGGCCGGGAGTTGCTGGGGCAGTTCGATCAACCTCCGGGTTTGGCCCGAGGATGCCCCGTCCAGAAAAGCCGCCTCCACCTGGTCGTGGGGAACCAGTGATGAGGCGGTCACCACGGCGATAAACCCCGCATTCATCAGGGCGTGGGCGGCAACAACCGCAACGATTCCCACTCGAGTGTCATCCAACCACGGACCGACCAGCGGGCGAAAGGCCAGACCGATGAGAAAGGCGGGCAGTAAAAACGGCAGCAGGGCCAGGCTGGTCACCAGCCGTCTGCCCCGGCGGATGGAAGCCAACCACAGACCCATCGGGTAGCCCAACAGCAGTGTCACCACCGCGCTCATCGTGGCGATCAGCGCGGTGGTGACAAATAGTTCGGTGCTAGCCAGCGAACACCTCAGACCAGTCGTCAAGCCAGATCTCGCGATTGGCGTTGATATCAAGGTCCTCACCGAGGGTGGACTCGGCCGGTGTCGCAAACTGCGCCCATGCCGCGGGAACCTCGGTTCCCTCAACAGCGGGGTAGACATACATCGCTTCGGGTACCGAGGCTTGGAAGTCATCACTCAGCATGAACTCGACGAGAGCCCTCGCCCCTGCCGGGTTGTCGGAACCAGCAATCACTCCGGCAAACTCGGTCTGTCGGAAACAATCCACCAGCAGCGCCCGTGAGCCAGCGGTGCCATCCTCGTTGACCTCAGCGGAGGGGGAGGATGCGTAGCTCAGCACGATGGGGTAGTCGCCGCCGTAGCGGGTGAAGTCCGAGAAGTATGCGTCTTCCCAGGACCCGGCAACTTTGACATCGTTATCGCGCAGCGATGTCCAAAACTGCTCCACCTCGGCAGGCGAGTCAAACGCCGCGTGGGTTGTCGCCAGGAGGGCCAAGCCCGGTGACGAGAAGTTCGGGTTTGTCACCACAGTCAGGCCCCGATACTGCTCGTCAACTAACTCCCGCCAGCTTGTTGGCGCAGTGAGGTTGGCCTCATCGAACCAGGCGATGTCGTAGTTGAAGCAGACATCTGAATAGTCGATGGCGGAGGGATCTGAATCGATCACGCCCTCGCCTTGGGCCCGGCCCAAGAAGGTGTTGTCAATTCCAAAAAACGCGTCGGCGACCGGCGCATTCTTCGTGAGCACCAGCTGGTTGGTCAA
>CBFHWA010000020.1:0-15745 GCA_965659525.1 Pontimonas sp. | reverse complement strand
TGATGTTTCTTACGGCGCGTTTGGCAAACGCCTCATCGGTAAGGACTTTTTTCAACGCCTCTGCCACGGCGCTGGGATCATCCGCGGGCACAACGACACCGAGTTGTTCGCGCTCGACTAGTTCAGCGAAATGGTCGCCTTCGGTGAGCACCATCGGCAGTTTTGCCCAGAGGTAGTCAAGCACTCGGGTACGAAACGAAAACGTCGTCTCCAAATGCGCCCGGTGGGTCGACACTCCCGCGGTTGACTCCAGGAGGTAGTTGTGTCGGGTGGAGTAGTCGACCCACGAGTCGTTGAAAAACACGTGGGTATCGAGCACCCCCAGTTGTTTCGCAAGCTCGCGCGACTGCTCCACGATGGGCATCTCGGGAACACCCGGGTGGGGGTGTTTGGTGCCTTGGAAAAACAGCTTCACCCGGGGCTCCTCAGCAGAAAGCTCGGCAACAGCGCGGATGAGAGTTTGGGGGTCAAACCAGTTATAGAGCCCCCCACTCCAGATCAACACGAGGTCATCGGCGTCGATACCCTCAACGACTCCCCGCAGGACCGCGGTGTCGTGTTCTGGCTCATTATCGGGAATACCAAAGGGCACGACCCCAATCAACCGCTCGAGGTGGGGGTCGTCTTGGTAACTATCGGGGGTGACCCGGCCGAGGGTGGTCAGTTGGCCGAGGTAGAAGTGGCGCTGGCGCTCAGAGGCACACAGGAAATAGTCCCCCCGGAGCAGCTGCTGGGTAATCGACTCGGTCGCATCGGCGACCTGAGTCGACCACTCCTGCAGGGGTAAGTGCCGGGCCTGTTCGAGCTGTTCGATATGCATCGGGTCATAGATGTCGATGACCAGGCGCTTGCTGCTTCGCTGCAAGCTGGGGAAGAGGTCTAGGGCGTGGCCTTGGAAGATGATCACATCGGCCCAGGCTTCCCAGGGCGCAAAACCCCGGTCGTCTCCTGCGGCAACGTGGACAACATCAAAGCCGGTGTGTTCAACATCACCGAGTTCACTGAGTGTCATCAGGGTCACTTCGTGGCTTGGCGCCATGGCTTGTGCCATCTGCCAGGCACGAATTCCCGGGCCAGAGAGTTTCGCACCGAGGGGATCCCCGGTGATGATCAGCACACTCGTCGTGGGTGGGTCGCTCACCACGTCGAATGCCGCCTGGAGGATGTCATAGCCCCGAAGGTACACAGGCTCGGTCGACATCGGAGCCTCCGGCTCGCCAAAAAGCTTCCACATCCAGTGGTCGGAGACCACGCGGGTGGATTGGATGTGCTGGCGTTTGGCCTTTAATCCAGGCAACATCTCCAGGAACTGGTCGTGGGCGAACAGGGGAACCAGGGCCAGCGGGTCGAGAGGGTCGACCACGGGGTCATCGCGGCGAATATCGAAACTCGTGGTGTCCAACCCGGTTCGAGACACCGCCCTCCTGGTCGACATCAGCATCGCCGCGGGCAGGATGGTGCGCAGTTTCTCGTCACCGAGGTTCTTATACAGACACGCCAGGGCGTTTCGCTCGAGGAGGAACTCTTCCTTGTGGCTGCCGATATTCGTCATCGACTGGTGGTGTTTGTGGAACACCAGCGACTGTGGTTCGTACTGGTAGATCCAGCCGGCGAGGTTGAGTCGCCAGCCAAAATCGACGTCTTCGAAGAACATAAAGAACTCGTCGTCGAACCCGCCCAACGCGTCGAACACGTCACGGCGGACCAGCATCGCCGATCCGGTACCAAAGAGCACAGGGCCAGCACCCTGTTCTTTTTTCGGCGATGCCGGGTGGCCAGAAAGGGGGCGATAGCCCATGCCGTACCAGGTGAGCCCGGCACCGGCGTAGTCAATCTGCTGACCCTCCCAGTCGAGCACGCGACTGGCGACCGCACCCACCTGCGGGGTGGCGTAGAGGGCCTCAACGCCGTGTCGTAACCATCCGGGGTCTGGTTTTGCGTCGTTATTTAACAACGCCACAACCTCGCCGGTTGCGTGGCGAACACCCAGATTGCAGCCACCGGCAAAGCCGAGGTTTTCGTCCGATTCGACCAGGGTGATCACTGCCGGTGCGGCGCGTAGGCGCTCGAGGGAATCATCACCGGAGGCGTTATCAACAACGACGATCTCGAGTGCGTCAGCTGGCCAATCAAGCCCCGCTAACCCCTCGATAGCCTCCAGGGTGTCGTTGGCGCCTTTGTAGTTGACCAGGACGACACTGACACGGCGATGCTCACTCATCGGGTCACGTCCTTACCTTGAGGCCTGGATCTGGGCCGCCGGGAGGCGACCTGCCATACTTAACCCTACGGTCTTGGCCGTGGCCACCGTGGGAGGATTCCGCTATGAAAGGCAGCCAGGCAGGCTCCCGGCTGGGCAATTTCATGGCCCTTCGCGAAGCTATTGCCGCCTCGGGGCTGTTTGACCCGCGCTGGTATCGCCAGCAGTCGACTGAGGCGTCGCTGTGGCCGTCAGCGCTGCTTCACTACCTGCTTCGCGGCTGGCGACAGGGGCTAAACCCCTCACCTCTTTTCGATGGCCGCTTTTACCTCGCCCGCTACCGCGATGTTCGAGGCTCCGATGCCAACCCGCTGATGCACTACGTCCTCCACGGACAGGAAGAGGGACGATTGGCTACCCAATCTGGCGCGATGTATCGCGAATCACTTCACCCCGAACTGGCTGCACTACCCATCTTCGCGGTGCCGGGCACGCCCGGCTCGAGGATGAGCGTCGTCATCGATGACCACACCCCCCAGCTGCTGGGCCTTGGCTACACCCCCCTGCTTGCCCTTGCCGCCCACACCGCCCAGGCCGCAGGGCTCGGTCTTCGCATCCTCGTTCGCTCCCAGACCATCACCACCCACGACATCACCGAGTCGATCAACGAGGCGATGCCCCGCACCCGCCCCCTCCTGGAGATTGCCCGGCGCGAGCCGGGCCACACCGACGATGTGGACAGCCTCGAGGGGGAGTATTGGTGGGCGAGCTCGGTGAGCAGTTTTGAGTCGTTGCGCACACTGGTGCCCTCACGCCACCTGCGCTGGGTGATCACCGCAGACGAAACCGCGCGTCTGCCCGCTGGTGAGCTTCGGCGCCGGGCCCAGGCGGCCCTCGCCGATAGCGACACCCACACCATCGTCATCGGCAACGTCATCGACCCCGCTTCGCTCCGCGGACCCAGTTTGGGAATTGACGCCCTGCCCAGTGTCTGGACAACACCGGCGACGAACACTGTGGATGAATGGGCCGTTGTTGTCGACGCCGCATCACCCGAGACTCTTGTCGCACGCAGTGTTCAAATTGTCGACGAAGCACTCGCTGCGGGTGTGCTCGATACCGACAACACGGTGGTGTTTGTCGGGATGGACACTTCCCCCATCACCCTGATGGGCTCCATGGTTGCCACCCAGCGGCGCATCCTCGCTGCCAGTCAGTGGCAGCAGGTCCTCACCGGTTATCAGCGGGTCCTCATTGTCCGGGCGGGGACCGAGGGGCCCCTGCTCGCCCACGCGCTCAGCACCACGGGACAGAGCGTCGTGGATCTCACCCCGCAGTCGACGCCCAGTGTCGATGACCTCGCTGCTTCCGCCAGCGCCCTCGCCACGGCAGGGCCGACACAACCCCCAACACCACAGTGGGAGTCAGTGACCACCGCGGTGATCGCCTCGATGGGGGCGGGGGCGTGAGCTCTTCGCCCTACCAGGTCCTTTCCACGATGCCGTGGGAAAAAAACCTCGCCAGCCGCCTGGGCGAGCTTCGAGCGGGCACCACACGGGTGGGCTATGTCTACGAGCGGGCAGAGCCGGGGACTTTTCGCTACCGCTGCTACAACATGGTCCAGGCGCTCAACACCCACAGCGACGAAATGTCGGCGGGCTATTTTTTCCTCTACGACCTGCAATCCATCGATAACCTCGTCGATCACCTCGACGTGTTGGTCCTCGTGCGCGTTCGCTACGACAACTACGTCGACCGACTGGTTCGACAGGCCAGGCTGAAGAACATCCCCGTGCTCTATGACCTCGATGACAATATTTTCGATGTCGAATCCACGCCCCTGTTGGTCTCTAGCCTGCAGCAGGGCTTAAGCCGCTACGGCCGAATCGAAAAATGGGTGGGCGTTGTCGGGCGGATCCGAGAAAGCCTGGAACTCGTTGACGGTGTCATCACCACGACAGAGTTTTTAAAAAATCAACTCAGCGACACGTTCGACATGCCCGTCTGGGTTGTGCCCAATTTCCTCAACCAGCAACAGTGGGACTACTCGGCCGAGCTTCGCAGCCAGTCGCTTCAGCCACCAGACGACGCCCCCGTGATTGGCTACTTCTCCGGAAGCGCCTCCCACAACCGCGACTATCAGATTGCCGCCGATGGTCTCCGGGCCATTCTCGAGTCCTACCCAAAGGCGCGGTTGCGTATCGCCGGCTACCTCGATGTTCCAGACGACCTTGCGCCTTTTTCAGACCGGATTGATCGCCTGGCCTTTATGGACTTCCTCGGATTACAACGCGCCATCGCCGAGGTCACGCTCAACCTCTCGCCGATCCAACACAACGTCTTTGCCCACTCCAAATCGGAGCTCAAATACTTTGAAGCCGCCGCCGCGGGGGTGCCCACTGTGGCCTCCCCCGCCCCCGTGTTTACCGACACAATCGACCACGGTCACAACGGCTACCTCGCCGATGCGGCTGCCTGGCCGGCCGTTTTTCACGAGGCTCTCACCGACGCCACCGCCCGAGAGGCAGTTGCCAAGCGAGCCCTNGAACANGTCGAAGCCAACTACACGGCATCCGCACTGGCGCCTCGAATCGAGTCTGTGCTGGGCCAGCTAGGCTCGTAATCACTGTTGGCGAAGGCCACACCGGAAGGACCACCCAGCTGTGACCGAGCAGACCCCCAACGACGCTCCCGCACCGAGCGACTCCCCTCCTCGCCCCACCTGGGTGTCGATGTGGACGACGATTCGACGAAGCAGCCTCGCCGGTGCGATCACCGTTTTTGTCCTCGGTGTGGTGAGCCTCGGTTCCTGGGCGATGAGCTCACCGACCGGCTCAGAGCCCGATTCTGACTTCCATCTCGCCTCCATCTGGTGCACCACGGCCCAGCCGGGAAGCCCGTGTGATTTGGAGGAGCGGCGAAACCGCAAAATGGTGCCCTCGGCACTCATTGAGGCGAGGTGCTTCGCCCAAGACCCCAACGCCAGTGCAGCCTGCCAGCCGCTGATGACGACCGCGGATGACCGCGAGACGATGACCAACCGCTTGAACATCGTCGAGTCCAAAGCCAACTACCCGTCCGGATTTTTCCTGAGCTACAACCAGGTCACCAGCTCCAATGTCGACACCAGCGTGTTTAGCATGCGCATGATTGGCGCGAGCCTGTTCGTTGGTCTCAACGTGTTGTTGTGGTGGTTCTTACCCGGGCGGCTCAAAGCGCCACTGGCGTGGGCGTGGATGGGAACACTGATTCCGCTGGGAATGTTCATCATCCCCTCGACAAACCCCAGCTCCTGGTCGCTTATTGGCGTGGGCTCAGCGTGGGTAGCGCTGTTGGGGTATTTGGAATCGAAGGACTATCGCAAGTGGGTCCTTGGGGCAATGTTCCTCGTGTTTGTCCTCCTGGCCGTGGCATCACGAACCGATGCCACCCTGTTTGCCATTGCCACAGCGGGCCTCGCGCTGTTTGTCACCGACGCGCCATTTCGCGAACTCGTCAAGCGCCTCTGGATTCCCGCCGTGGGTGCGGTGTTAGCCGCCGGGTGGTTGTTTATCCAGGGTGGCGCAATTGGTGTGCTCACCGAAGGAATCGGTGGTGACGGCGAAGCCTTCGACTGGCAACTGCTCTGGGCAAACTTCATCGAAGTGCCCGGCCTGTGGATGGGGGCGTTTGGCATTTGGCCCTGGGGGTCCCTGGGGTGGCTGGATACCCCGATGCCCCAAATCGTGGCCTTTCTCGCCTTTGGTGTTTTTATCGCCCTGCTGGGGACGGGCATCACTGGGTCTGGTTGGCGGGTACGCGCGACCACGTTTGTCATCCTCGCCATGATGTGGGTCTACCCCCTGTTTATCCTCCAGCAGGCGGGCTTCCTCGTCGGGGCTGGTTTCCAGTCGCGTTACGGACTACCCCTGCTGGTGGTACTGCTGGGTATTGCGGTGCTGCGCTCAGAATCCGCCGCGCCACTTATTCCCAAATTCTCCCAGCGCGCCTGGATTGCCGGGGCGCTTTCCGTGGCGAACTCCTTTGCCCTCCACCACAACCTTCGCCGCTACACCACCGGTCTCGACGAGCGAGGCTTCAACCTCGATGCCAGTCGCGAATGGTGGTGGTTTGGCCTTCGCGATTCTGGCCTCACCCCGATGAGTGTGTGGGCGATTGGGTCACTGGCGTTTGCCGCTGTGGCGTGGATCGTCGTGGTCTACGCCACGCGCACCAGCGAACACGGCCGTCACTCCAGAGGCGATAGCCACCAGCCAGATGGCCCCTCAACCACACAGGCCTTGGGCGACGAGTCACCACAACAGGCCGCCGCCGGGGCAACCAACGAGCCGTTGGCACGTCAGTCGGTAGCGGGCGGGTCGTCCACCGGGGACTCATCAGCCGGGGACTGATCAGCACTGGAGCGGTAAGCAGCAACGACGTCTGCCCCCGGCCCCGAGGTTTGTAAGACTCCCTTTTCGATCCAGGAGACTCGGTCGCAAATATCGGCCACAACATCCAGGGCGTGACTGACCAAGATGATGGTCTTTCCTTCGCGTTTTAAATCCAGGAACTTATCAAAGCTCTTTTTTTGGAACTCCTCGTCACCCACCGAGAGCACCTCATCGACAACGAGGATGTCGGGTTGGACGTGGATGGCGACAGAAAACCCCAGTCGCACATACATGCCGGAGCTGTAGTTTTTCACCGGCTGGTCGATGAAGCGCTCGACACCGGAAAAGTCGATAATCGAGTCGATTTTCGACTCGATTTCTTTGCGCGACATTCCCAAAATGGAGCCGTTTAAGTAGATATTTTCCCGGCCGGAGAGCTCTAAGTGGAACCCGGAGCCCACTTCCAGCAGCGAGGCCATTTTGCCGTTGTAGGTAATCGACCCGGAGGTGGGCCAATAGATTTTGGCCAAACATTTCAGCAGAGTGGATTTACCCGAGCCGTTACTGCCGATAATGCCGTAGGTCTGACCGGCCGCCACCTCAAAGGACACGTTTTTGAGAGCCCAAAATTCGTCGTGTCGGGAGGTTTTGCCCCGCATCACCGCGGACTTTAGTGTCTGGTTTCGCTCGTGGTAGAGGCGAAACTTCTTAGACACGTCATCGACGATCACGGCCGCTTCGCCAACCTTCGCAGCCTGACTCATATCAGCTCCGCCAAACGCTTCTCGGTTTTGGTGAAGTAGAACAGTCCCAGCGCAAATGTTCCCAGCGCCCACAACACGGCGGCAATCATCGACGAAGGCTCTGGCCAGGTGTTGTGGTAGAGCAGGTCACGGAAAATCGCCACGTAGGGCTCGAGGGGGTTGAGCCGGTAGAGATCACCCAGGGTGACCGGTGATCCCAGCAGTCCGCCCCATTTTGCCGACTGGGCATCGACCAGCGAGATGGGGTAGAGGATCGGGGTGAGGTAGAACCAAAACTGCAACACCACGGTGAGGAGGTAGGCGAGGTCGCGAAAATACACGTTGGCAATGGCCAAAATCATCGACAGTCCCGCGGCGAAGACCGCGAGAACGAGCATGAACAGTGCCACCATCGGCAGCCAGGGCAGGATGAAGGCGCCGAAGATGGACAGGGCGATCACGAGGACCACCATTTCAAAACCCCAGTTGACTAATCCCGCCCCGGTGAGTGACAGCGGCAACACCAGGCGCGGGAAGTAGACCTTCTGCACGAGGCTTGCGTTATCGACAATGGAGCGCACCCCCTGGGTGAGGGTGGAGTTAAAAAACAGCCACGGTAGTAAGCCACAGACCAACCACAGCGCGTAGTTGTCGAGACCACTGGGGTCACCGACTTGGGCGGGGACTTGGAAGACCACAGAGAAGATGAAGGTGTAAACGATGATGGCGGCAATGGGGTTAGCCAAACTCCAGAGTTGGCCGAGCGCCGTGCGCTTATATTTGCCCCGGATCTCCCGCTGGGTGAGATTCCACAGCAGCTCCCCGGAGCCCATCACGTCGCGGAAGTAGGTCTTCGTCCACGACGGTGTCGCGGTGGTTTTAGCCATCCACGAGTCCTTCGAGGTAGTGGCCGTAGCCGGATTTTTTCAGCGGTTTGGCCAACTCGCGAAGCTGGTCGGTATCAATCCAGCCAGCCCGCCAGGCGATTTCTTCAATGCAGCCAATTTTTAGGCCCTGGCGCTCTTCAATCACCCGGACATACTCACTGGCCTGCATCATCGACTCAAACGTTCCGGTATCCAACCAGGCAATGCCGCGATCGAGCACCTGGACCTGGAGGGAGCCTTGTTGGAGGTAGTGGTCGTTAATCGCGGTGATTTCTAATTCGCCTCGATCACTGGGGCGAATCGTTTTTGCCACCTCGACAACCTGGTTGTCGTAGAAGTAGAGACCCGGTACCGCGAAATTGCTTTTGGGCTGTGTGGGTTTTTCCTCAATCGAGCGCGCGGTCATCGTGTCATCAAATTCGACGACCCCGTAGCGCTCGGGGTGGGACACATGCGAGGCAAAAATGAGCCCACCCTGAATGTCCGTGTTGGCCCGAAGGGAAGAGCCAAGGCCCGTGCCGTGGAAAATGTTGTCGCCCAGGACCAGGGCGACGGAGTCGTCGCCGATAAATCCCTCGCCGATGAGGAAGGCTTCTGCCAACCCCCGGGGTTCGTCCTGGATGGCGTAGTCAATGGACATCCCCAACTGGCTGCCATCGCCCAAGAGGTCGCGAAAAGACTGGTTGTATTCGGGGGTCGTGATGACTAAGACGTCGTTAATACCGGCCATCATCAACGTTGAGAGCGGGTAGTAGATCATCGGTTTGTCGTAGATGGGCATCAACTGTTTGGAAATACCGCGGGTGATGGGCCAGAGTCTGGTCCCCGAGCCCCCCGCAAGAATGATGCCTTTCACTTCACCGGCTCCTTTGCATCCACATGGGGCAATAATCCCCGCTCAAACGCTTCCTGCAAAAGCGGCGCCTCCTGGTCTTTGGGTGAGAGCAGCAGCTCTGAGGCACTGATTCCAAAGTCAATCGCCAGTGCCGGGTCAAGCGGGTGAATCCCGTGTTCCTTATCCGGGGTATACACATCAGAAACGAGGTAACACACGGTTGTGTCCGGCTCGAGGGCAACAAAGGCGTGGCCCACCCCCACGGGTAACAACACCGCATCGCGTGAGCCAGCCGAGAGATCAACAGCCTCCCAGCTGCCAAACGTGGGGGAGTCCACCCGGATATCAACGACAATGTCGCGAATGGCACCCGACATACAGGTCACCAGTTTGGCCTGACCGGGTGGGACATCCGCGTAGTGGATCCCGCGGATAACACCGCGCGATGAGCGCGAGACATTGGCCTGTCGGACGGGGAAGCGGTAGCCGGTGTGGGCTTCGATATGGTCAAAGCGAAACCATTCGGCGAACTCGCCGCGGTCATCGGCGTGGACAACGTTTCGTACCTCGTAGGCACCAGCGATCCCCAGCGGCACGAATTCCACTCCCGAACTCTATCAACGCCCCCTGGCGCATCCGCGGTGGCACGAAACCTCGAACTAGACTGGGCGGGGCCAATCAGGCCACACATTGGCCCTCTAACCCCAGCGGCATACCCCCGGGAGGCAGACCGTGAAACTCTTTGTCACCGGTGGTGCCGGTTTCATCGGCTCCAATTTTGTTCGAATGGCTCTCACCGGTCGACTCCCCGGCCTGGAAGACGCCGAAATCACCGTGTTTGACGCGCTGACCTACTCGGGAACCCTGACCAACCTCGAAACGGTAGCCGACCACCCCCGCTTCCGGTTCGTCCACGGTGATATTCGAGACGCCAACGCCGTGATGGCAGCCCTGCCCGGTCACGCAGCGATCGTGCACTTTGCCGCCGAGAGTCACGTCGATCGAAGTGTGAGCGACGCAGGCATTTTCGTCGACACCAACGTCGGGGGAACACAGACACTTCTCGAGGCGGCCAAGTCTCTGGGTATCGGCCGATTCGTGCACGTCTCCACCGACGAGGTCTACGGCTCAATCGACGAGGGGCAGTGGGATGAGGATGAACCCCTCCTGCCCAACTCCCCCTATGCGGCCAGTAAGGCCGCGTCGGATTTGATGGTTCGCGCCTACCACCGCACCCACGGGCTGGACGTGGTGATAACGCGCTGTTCCAACAATTACGGCCACCACCACTTCCCCGAAAAAGTCATCCCCCTGTTTGTCACCAACCTCCTCGATGGCCAGCCTGTTCCCCTCTACGGTGATGGCGGAAACCAGCGCGACTGGTTGCACGTCGATGACCACTGCCGGGGGATCGCGCTGGTACTGCAGAAAGGAACAAGCGGCGAGGTCTACAACATCGGTGGGGGCACGGAGCTGACCAACCGGGAACTCACCGACATGCTCTTAGCGCTCACCGGGCGAGACGAATCGTTCATCCACTGGGTCGACGACCGGTTGGGCCACGACCGTCGCTACTGCGTGAGTATCGACAAAATCTCCCGAGAGCTTGGCTACCAGCCCCAGGTGGACTTTGCCGAGGGCTTAGCCGATGTGGTGGCGTGGTATCGCGACAACCGTGACTGGTGGGAGCCACTGAAAGCCCGCGCGGTGCTATGACCCGAATCCTGCTGACCGGATCGGCTGGGATGTTGGGCCGGGATTTACACGACGTCCTGGCCGATAGCAACGTCACGGCCACCACGCGAGACACCCTCGATATCACCAATCCGGCAGCAGTGGATGAGGCGGTTGGTGCCCACGACGTGATTATCAACGCCGCCGCCTACACCGCGGTGGATCAGGCTGAGACTGATCAGGTGACGGCGTTTGCCATTAACGCCGACGCGCCGCGACACCTCGCCCGTTCAGCCCGCCGCCACGGCGCTCGCCTGATCCATGTCTCTACCGACTACGTCTTCGATGGAACGGCCACCACGGCCTATCCAGAAGATGCCCCGCGCAATCCGCAGTCGGTTTATGGCGCGAGTAAAGCAGCGGGTGAAGTGGCGATCGAAGAAGAACACCCCGATGGCTCGATCATCGTTCGAACAGCGTGGCTCTATGGCCAACACGGCAGCCACTTTCCGGCAACAATGCTGCGCTTGGCACACGACCACGAGAGTGTCAGTGTCGTGACCGACCAGATTGGCCAACCCACCTGGAGTCTCGACCTCGCCCAGATGATCCACACCCTCGTCGACAGTGGCATCAGTCACGGGGTGTTCCACGGAACAAACTCGGGACAAACCAGTTGGTTTGATTTCGCCCAAGTCATTTTTGCAACCGCCGGATTAGACCCCGAGCGGGTCACACCCACCACATCTGAGGCATTTCCGAGGCCGGCCACCCGGCCAGCCTGGTCGGTTCTCGGCCACGACGCCTGGGATGTGGCGGGGCTGATCTCCCCCCGGCCGTGGGATCAGGCGTGGGCAGAAGCCTTTCCGGTGTGTTTCCCCGACTACCAGGGCTCACGCCAATGAGCCTCGGCCTGGTGGTTGTCACCTACCGCTCCAGTGATGTGTTGGCGACATTTCTCGATTCGCTAAAAGACTCCACGGTGTTACCCGACTCGGTCATCGTGGTCGATAACTCCCCCACTGTGCTGACACCGCCGGTCACGCCGTGGTTATCGTCGCTCGAGGTGATTCACCGACCAGAAAACCCCGGCTATGGAAGTGCGGCCAATATTGGTGTCCAGGCTTTGCCCGATGATTGCGACTGGGTGGTGGTGTGTAATCCGGATATCACCGTTACCGCCAGCACACTAGAAAACCTCCTGGCTGAGGCACACAAGAAACCCACAGCCGGGGCTCTGGGTCCGGCAATATCCAATGAGGATGGTTCGCTCTACCCCTCGGCACGAGCACTGCCCACACTGGGGGTGGGTATTGGCCACGGGCTCTTTGGCGTGGCCTGGCCGAATAATCCCTGGACCCGTGCTTACCGCGGTGACTACCGCGGAAAAAACACCCGGGAGGCCGGGTGGCTTTCTGGATCGTTTTTGCTGCTGCGCCGGGAAGCGTTTGACCAGGTGGGCGGCTTTGACGAGGGTTATTTCATGTTTTTTGAAGACGTGGATTTGGGTTGGCGCATCGCCGATGCCGGCTACCCCAACTACTACGTGCCCTCCGCCTCAGCCATCCACTTGGGCGGCCACTCCACAAAAAGCAACTACGACCTGATGCTCCAAGCCCACCACCACTCAGCCGTGCGCTTTATCAGCAAGCGCTACCCCGGGCCCCTCTACTGCCCCGTGCGCACGGTCATTGGGGCGGGGCTCACGATCCGCGAGCGACTCCTCCGCGGGAAAGCCCTTCAACTCTCAGCACCGAAAACCAATGACCCCGGCCAGCCGGGGTCAGCCTCAGGCCCCTCTGGCTCCAGGGACTAGAACCAGTCGAGGGTTTTCGCCTGCACGGTATCGCGCAGGCTCGCACGATAGACCGACAGCTTCTCGAAAAGAGCCTCATCGTGGGTGGCGAGGATTCGTGCGGCCAACAGCCCCGCATTTTTTGCCCCGCCCACCGCGACCGTGGCAACGGGTATACCGGCTGGCATCTGCACGATCGACAGCAGCGAATCCATCCCGTCGAGGTATTTCAGCGCCACAGGAACACCGATAACGGGCAAACTCGTCAGCGACGCGATCATTCCCGGTAAATGCGCTGCGCCACCGGCTCCAGCGATAATCACTTTGATGCCCCGGTTGGCAGCCGATTCGGCGTAGTCGACCATTTCGTGGGGGGTGCGATGGGCGGACACCACCTGGGCTTCGACCTCAATGTCGAAGTCTTTGAGAATCTCCCCGGCCTCACGCATCACCGGCCAGTCGGAATCAGAGCCCATGATCAGACCCACCTGTGGTTTCGCCATTACGTCATTCCTCCCGCATCAGCAGCGCCTCGTGCCAGCGCTACTACCTCATCAAGGTTCTCACCGTGGACAACCACGTGGCCAGCTTTTCTGCCCGGGCGTGGTTGTTTGCCATAGCCGTGGGGGCGAACCCGCGGTGAATACTCCAGGGCGGCCTGGATTCGCTCATTGCCCCCATCACCAAAGAGGTTCACCATCACCGCCCAGGGCTCACGCAGTGAGGTATCCCCCAGTGGCCAGTCCATCACCGCCCGGAGGTGTTGTTCGAATTGGCCAGTCACGGCGGCTTCGGTGAACACGTGACCCGAGTTATGCGGTCGCATCGCTAATTCGTTGACCAGCAGCCCGCCGCTAGCGTCTTCAAAAAGCTCCACGGCGAGCACACCGGTGACATCAAGGGACTCGGCGATGGTCTGGGCGATACGTGAGGCCTCAGCGATGAGAGCATCGGACGTTTCTGGCGCCGGGGCAATCACCTCGGCACACACCCCATCGGCCTGCAGGGTTTGAACCAGGGGGAATGCTGCCATCTGCCCGCCCGGGCGCCTGGCAACGAGTTGGGCGAGCTCACGGACAAACTCCACTTTCTGCTCCAGGAGCACCGGTCCTACCGACAACCAGTCGGCGACGTCCTGAGCACTGTGAATCACGCGCACGCCTTTGCCGTCGTAGCCACCGCGGGGGGTTTTGGCGATGGCAACACCCGACTGGCTGTTCAGAAACTGCTCGACGTCTGCGACGTCGTGGGCGAGCGACCAGGCGGGCAGCGGCACGTCGATATCCGAGAGCCTGGAGCGCATGGCGGATTTGTCTTGAGCAAACACCAGTGCGTGGGGTCCTGGTCGAACACTCACACCCTGGGAGACCAGACGCTCCAGTAGTGCTGTAGGAACGTGTTCATGATCAAAGGTGAGGACATCGACATCGTGGGCAAAAAACTGGACCAGTTCTCCGTCGCGGTAGTCGCCGATGGTGCCAGCCGCCAGTTTCGCTGACGAGTCCTCCGCTTCAGCGAGGACAACAATTTCCACACCGAGTGCTTCGGCGGCAGGAATCATCATCCGGGCGAGTTGGCCTCCCCCGATAACACCCACGCGCATAGCCACCCCTTTAGCCTAGTTTGGCCGCGCGACCCTGGCCGGCTGCCCGGCTAGGACACACCGCGAAGGTGTTCAATATCGCCGGCACTGATGGTGTGGGTCTCAGCGTTTTCACTTTTGACAAGGAGGCAACCCGCGTGGTCGATATCGACGGCCAGACCGCGTAGTCCTCGGCCGTCCGGATAGGAAACCTGGACAGCACAGCCCAGGGTGGCTAGTGCCCCTCGGATGCTCTCCCAGATAGCAGGACTGACGTTCTCCCGCGAGTTTTGCAGCGTCGTGATGAGGCCGGTAAGGAATGTGCGAATAAGTGTTTCGAGCTGTTTGGGGTTTTCTAACCCGTGCAGGGCCAGTGACGTCGACTGGGGTGTGGGCAGTTGGTCATCTTCTAACCAGACGTTCAGCCCCACTCCCACAATCACCCGGCTGGCAGAAGGAATCTCACCGAGGATGCCGGCGACTTTTTTGCCACCGATGTGCACATCGTTTGGCCACTTCATCGACACGTCGTCGCTGATGGTGCCAATGGCCTGTAATAGCTCGCTGCCGACCATCAGGGGAAGGACCCCGCGCCACGTGTCACTGTGCCCGACAGGCATCAGCGATGGCCCCAATTCGACACTCAGCGCAAGCGAGCCACCGGGGGGGCTTACCCACGCCCGGCCCATTCGACCCACACCCTGGGTTTGGTTCCAGCTGGCCACCACACGTGAGCCCAGGGAGGGGGGTTGTTGTGCGAGGTAGTGGTTTGTCGAGGCGACCTGGTCTAACCAGTCAACCTGGTCCACCAGGTCGTCGAGGTACAGGACGCTATCCACGTCACTCAGAGTCGTCAAACGACATCAACCGCACATACTCCTCAATCATCGGAACGGTTTTGCGCAGTTTCTTAAACGGACCAGAGGCAAGAATCTTGCCCTCATCGACGACGTAGACGGTGTCGGCATGCTGAATGGTGGACAGGCGGTGGGCGATCACGATCAGGGTGACCGTGTCACCAAGTTCGCGGATGTTTTTCGACACGGCCGCTTCCGAGCCAGCATCCAGGGCACTGGTGGCCTCATCGAGAATAATCAGTCGCGGCTTCGGGTAGAGGGCGCGGGCGAGACCCAAACGCTGCAGCTGACCACCACTGAGTTGATCCGACTGTTTGCCGAGCGACGAGTGGATACCGCCAGGCATGCCCTTCACCACTTCGTCCAGTGCCGCTAAGCGCAGACACTCCCATACCCAGTCTTCGTCGATTTTCTCGTCGGGGATCCCCAGGGCGATGTTTTGGGCGATCGTTCCCGAAACCATGCCGGGTTTTTGGGGAACGTAGCTGATCAGCCCGGGGTGTTTTTCTCGAATCTCGAGCGGGTTTCTGCCATCGATCAACACCGTTCCGCGCTGGGGAATGTTGAGGCCCAAGACGAGGTCGGCCATGGTCGTCTTCCCGGCCCCGGAGGGGCCGATGAAGGCGATAAACCCGCCGGGTTCAGCGGTGAGGTTGATATCGGTCACCACGGGCTCGTCGGCATCGGGGTATGTGAACTCGACGTTTTTCATCTCAATACCCAGGCCCTTGACCTGTTCACCGGCTTGTTGTTTGAGAACTGACTCCAGCGGCGGTGCTGCTTCGAGGGCCTTTTGAAT
>CBFHWA010000019.1:0-16002 GCA_965659525.1 Pontimonas sp. | reverse complement strand
TTCGGTGTCGCATTCTCGGGCTGCACGCTGCCCGGTGCCGAATCGCCGTTGTTTACTGTCCCCGAGGGCAAGATGGGCGTCGGCCTTGGTGTTCACGGTGAGGCCGGTATCTACGACGCGGACCTCGGAACGGCTGATGATGTCGCCAAGCTGCTGGTGGACGAGCTGTTGAAAGAAGCCCCCGATGGTGCCGGTAAGCGTATGGTGGCCATGCTCAACGGTCTTGGGTCAGCCAAATACGAAGAGATGTTCGTGATGTACAACTCGGTTGAGAAGTACCTCAAGGGCTCGGGGATTGACCTGGTCGAGGGTGAAGTGGGTGAGTTCATCACCTCTCTGGACATGGGTGGAGTCTCCCTGACGCTGGTGTGGCTTGATGACGAACTGGAGCGCTTGTGGTTCGCCCCGTGCGACACCCCGACTTACCGTCGCCAGCCTCCAATGCACCCGCTGCTGGGTGACGACGTCGTGTTCTCCACCGAGCCAGAGCCGCTGAAGGTTGAGCAGCAGGGTTCGCCTGAATCGCGCGAAGCTGCTGCAGCGATTGCTAAAGGCTTGGCGGCTGTGGCCAAGGCAATGGAAGAAAACCGCGAAATGCTCGGTGATCTCGACGCCGTTGCCGGTGACGGTGACCACGGGATTGGAATGGCGCGTGGTTCACAAAATGCCGCTGCCGCTGCCGCCGAACTCGTCGCCGACGGCGCCGGAGCGAAAACCACCCTGGTGGGTGCTGGCGCCAAGTGGTCGGAGGGCGCCGGTGGCGCCTCCGGAGCCCTCTGGGGTGCGGCCCTGGGGGCAGCCGGTAACGAGCTCGGTGACGACCAGCCCATCGACGCGGCCGCTCAGGCTCGCGCGGTGAGCGCGATGGTCGACGCTATCGTCCGCCTGGGAGGCGGCCAGGTTGGTCAAAAGACCATGCTCGATGCACAGTTCCCCTTCGTGGAGGCCTTTGAGAAGGCCGCAGCGGCCGGAGATGCCGCGCAGGCCTGGAAGGTCGCCGCGGAGACGGCGGTGAAGGCTGCTGCCGATACCGCCTCGATGGAGCCGACGCTGGGTCGTGCGAAGGTGCTGGCACAGAAGTCGATTGGACAGCCCGACCCGGGTGCCGTGTCGTTTAGCATCGCGGCGACTGTGGTTGCCGAGCTTTTCTAAATCACTGGCCGAAACAACAATTACAAGGAGGTAATCATGCCAATGCCAGGAGTAAGAGGCATGGAGCACATCGGATTCACCGTTCCGAATCTCGATGAAGCGTGTGAGTTCTTCGAGCGTATTCTCGGAGCACGCACGCTCTACACCGCGGCGACCGACTTCCGAGTCGACGACTCGGACTGGATGTACGAGCACTTGCGCGTCCACCCTCGTGCGGTTGTCAAAGAGTTCCGTTACGTGCGTTTGGGTAATGGAACGAACCTCGAAATTTTCGAGTATGACGCACCCGACCAGGTCACCACGCCACTGAAAAACAGTGACGTCGGTGGTCACCACCTGGCCTTCTACGTCGACGACATGGACGCGGCGATCGCGTTTCTGAAGGAAAACGATGTGGAGGTACTCGGTGAGCCGACTGCCTACACGGAGGGGCCGAACGTGGGCTTGACCTGGTGCTACTTCATGGCACCGTGGGGCCTTCAGCTCGAGATCGTGTCGGCTCCTAACGGAACCGTCTTCGACAACGAGGCGAAAAAGAACGGTACGGACAGGCTGTTCCACCCCGCTCTTGTCGATGAGACAAAGGACGCCTAGGCGTTCGGAAATAGATCCGATGGGGTGCGGCCACACGACGGGCCGCACCCCATCGATTTTTTGACCTAGTAGAGCCGAATCTTTTGGGCGTAGAGGTTCGCCAACATCGTCCGGTTGGTCGCCCCGGATTTGCGTAGCAGCGAGCTCACGTGTTTCTCCACGGTCTTGATGGAGATGTGTAGCTCAGCGGCGATTTCCTTATTCGATACGCCTTCACCGATCAGTCGCAGGACTTCCTGTTCGCGCTCTGATGGACGCTCGAGCGCCAATTCGGGGTGCAAATAGTCCTGGAGCCTTTCGAGTAGTCCCTCATCGACAAACGAGGTTCCCTGAACGGCTGCGACGAGGGTGCGCACAATTTTTTGTGGCGACGAGTCCAGCCTCAAAAAGCTCGTGATTCCCACACGGGAGCTTTCGTAGAGCTCATCGGGTGTGGGTGTACTTGTGATCCCCACGAGGGGCAGATCCGGCTGGCTTACCCGGAGTTCTTGAAGTGCCTCCAGATATTCGTCCCGCAGCATTGAGAGGTCAACGGCGATGAGATCCGGCTGGACCAAGCTCACGGTTTCGTGGAACTGTTCAATGGAGTGCACTTCAGCGGCCACTTGGATTGCCGGCTCGTGCAGACTCAGGAGGCTTCGCAAGCCGGCGCTGACCAGCTGAACGGGTGTCGCCACGATAATTTTCCATCGGTGGTTTGCCGGCCCCGTGCCGGCACTCATGCCGGAGTCCGCGATTTGGCAGCGGACTGTCGTGCCCCAACCAACTGTGCTGTCGATCGAAAAATCGCCGTTGAGCCGGGAGATTCGCGAGGCCATATCGTGCAGGCCTAAACAGCTCGGTCGTAGGGAGGAGTGGTTGGCGTGTGCGGCGGCAACATCAAACCCGTCTCCGTTGTCCTCGATGACGAGCGAAACTGACTCTGAGTTGAAGATGATTCCTACCCGCGCGGTCGTTGCACCCGAGTGGCGCGTGATATTGCTCAGAGCTTCCTGGACCACCCGGAAGGCGTGGTGGTGGACTTCAGGCGCTAATGGGCGGCGGCTGCCGAGAATATGGACCTCCGTGTGCAATTCCGTCGAAGCATCAAGCCAGGCGATTTCTTCTTTGACTTCGTCTTCAAAGCTCAGGTTTCGGCCGTTGAGACCGAGCGTTCCCCCCTCTGTGTCGGTAGAGACGTTCAGGAGGGCGGTCCTGGCCATTTCCCGAATCTTCGCAACAACGGGGTCTGTTTGATCGTTTGTGTTCCTCTTCGACCCGACAGCTTTCTCTGATTCCACGACAAGGTCGGTCAGCAGTGTGTTGATGGAGTCGCGAAACAAGCGGTTCGCGCGGTCGCGCTCTTCTGATACGGCGACAGCTTTGGCACGCTCGGCGGAGATGTTGTGTAGCTGCGAGTTCAATATCGCGACCGTCGCGTGACGGGCGAAGAGCTCGATGACCATCGCGTCATCGTCGGAGAAAACCTCACCGGGTTTGGCGCCAAACACAACGAGCGTTCCAATAATCGTGTCGTTTCTCGCCAGAGGAACCCCCATGACAGCGCAGTCCCAACGGGGATCATCTGGGGCGATGTGACCGCCGGGCACTTGGTGGTAGGCCTCGAAGATGACCGGTTGCCTGGCCCGAACAACTGCGCCGGTAATACCTTCCGAGAGGGGGAAAGTCAGTCCGGCTTGGCACACGACACCGGAATCCACCTTCTTGGTATACGTCCCGGCGTCCTCATCCACAAGGGAAATTGACCCGGAGCTATAACCGGAGAGCTCCAGCGAGAGCGAGATGATTTTTTCCAGCAACGGTTCGAGTTCAAATTCACCGGCAAGGTCGCGAACCACATCCGAAATACCCAGTAGCTGTTGTCGGAGTTTTTCTGCGTCACTTGGTCGAAGCTCGGGTGACACCGGCGTTAAGAGTGAGGGGGAGGCGGCAATGTCGGTCATGGTGCTCCTTCGGAGATGCATTGCCCGATCACCGGTGATCGGGTCCCCTCAGTATGCCACTGGGGGAGGGTGGTGGAAATACCCACTCCCACTTTCCCCCTCGATCGCAGCATTTAAGCTGTTTTTTCGGGCATCATGAGGGGTTCCCACCGACTAAACTGGGGTTTGTCCACTGCCGAGGGTCTCGCGCTCAAGGGTTTTCCCTACCGAACTTGAGGGATTGTCCTCATATCGAAGGTGGGGCTTTGTCACCGACACTAAGAGAGCACTGGTGTGCACTTTGCTTTTATCCAGCTCACGAAGCGCGAGGAACTCAATGCCGAAAGTCACAACTCTTGCCCTGAAGTCTCCCTGGGTGGAACTTACGACCACTCAGAAGGATTGGGATGAAGCTCCCGTCGGGCTGTTGACGAACATGCTCACCCAGATGCACCTCATTCGTGCCTTCGAAGAAAAGGTTCTCGACCTGGCGGGTCAGAAGCTCATTAACGGTCCGGCTCACTCGTCGATCGGGCAGGAGGGTGGTGCCGTCGGTGGCGCCATCGATTTGCGCCCGGATGACCAGGTAAACGGATCCCACCGCGGTCACCACCAATTCCTCGCCAAGGCGTTCAACTACGTCAAGCCCGAGGGAATCGCGCACGATGCTCCCTTTGGTCCTGAGATTCGTGAAATTCTCCAGCGCAGTCTGGCTGAAATCGCCGGATTGAAGCAGGGCTACTGTGGCGGCCGTGGAGGCTCAATGCACCTGCAATGGCTTGAAGCCGGCGCGATGGGAACAAATGCCATCGTCGGTGGGGCCGTGCCCTTCGCGAGTGGTTTTGCCTGGGCTGACCGCCACTCCGGCTCGGATGCGGTGAGCGTGACCTACTTCGGCGATGGCGCCATCAACATCGGCTCGGTACTCGAAACCATGAACCTCGCTGCGGCCTGGAAGCTTCCGTTGTGCTTCTTTGTCGAAAACAACAAGTACGCGGTGTCGACCACTGCCGAGGAGGCGACCGGCGACGAACGCCTGTCGGTCCGAGGCATGGGCTTTAACATTCCCAGTTGGCGCGTTGATGGAATGGACCCCCTCGCGGTTTACCTCGCCAACCAGCAGGCGCTTGCGCACATGCGCGCCGGCAATGGCCCGACCCTCATTGAGGCGGAGGTCTATCGTTATTTCCACCAAAACGGTCCCTTCCCGGGAAGTGCGTTTGGATACCGTTCAAAGGACGAAGAAAGCGAATGGCGCTCCCGTGATCCGCTTGCGCTGGTGGAGTCCCACCTGCTGCGTCGCAAGGAAATGACTCAAGAGCAGTTTGATGCTTTGCGCAAGGCATCGAAAGACATCATGGCTGAGATTGCCGGAGAATTGCTCGAAGATGACCCCAACGGCCAGGCTGGCACCCAACGGTTCAAGCTTGACCTGTGGCCGGACCCGACGACGATTGACGAGGGTATCCGCAGCGATATGTCTGAGCTTGCGGGCGTGGCATACAAGGAAGAAGCTGATTTTGCTTCCAGCCCTCAGGAAGAATTGAAGATGGTTGAGGTTGTCGCCTCAGTCATGCACCGCCGGATGGAACAGGATGATTCCATCGTCGTGATGGGCGAGGATGTTCACAAGCTAAACGGTGGACCGCGCGGTGCCACAAAGGGCCTCGCGCAGGCGTTCCCCGACCGCGTATTGGGCACCCCCATTAGTGAGGCAGCCTTTACGGGACTGGGCGGTGGCTTGGCTCTCGATGGGCGTTATGTCCCGGTGGTGGAGCTGATGTATGCCGACTTCATTTGGGTGGCGGCTGACCAGCTGTTCAACCAGATTGCGAAGGCCCGACACATGTTCGGTGGCCAACACCCGATGCGTTTGGTCATGCGGGTCAAAGTCGGAACGGCAACGGGCTATGGTTCCCAACACTCCATGGACCCAGCCGGAATCATGGCCACCTCCGTCGGGTGGCGAATTGCCGCTCCGTCGAATGCTTTTGATTACATCGGCATGATGAACACAGCCTTGGCGTTGAATGATCCGGTTGTTGTGCTCGAGCACGATGCTGACTTGTACAACAAAGTCATGTCGGTGCCGGAGGGTGAGCGCGACTTCTACACCCCCGTGGGGAAAGCGGTAGTCCGCCGAGAGGGCTCTGACGCGACGGTATTGACCTACCTGTCTATGGTGGAGCGCAGTGTCACCGCGGTGGAGAACACGGGCGCGGACGCCGAGGTCATCGACCTGCGCTGGTTGGATCGCGGCAGCATTGACTGGGAAACCATCGAGGCCAGTATCAAGAAAACAAACCGCGTTGTGATTGTTGAACAGGGATCGCTGGGCACCTCCTACGGGGGATGGCTCGCGGATGAAATTAACCGGCGCTATTTCGATTGGCTCGATGCGCCCGTGGCGCGCGTGCACGGTGCCGAGTCGTCGCCATCGATTTCCAAGGTGTTGGAAGCAGCTGCGCTGGCAGATGTTGACGAAATTGAAGCCAAACTAGGCGAGCTGCTCCAAGGCAGCCAGAGGAGTGTGTCGTAATGGCAAGTTTGATTCGGATGCCCGGAATCTCGGCAGATGCTGAGGAAGCGGCGTTAGTGGAATGGTTTGTTGAAGAGGGCCAGGAGATTGCCTCCGGATCCGCGCTTGCGGCGGTCGAAACGGAAAAAGCCACCGTCGACATTGACGCTGATGAAGGCGGAGTGATTTTCAAACTCCTCGCCGAGCCGGGCACCCCGGTCGCAGTGGGCGCGCCGATTGCTGTGTTGATAGCGGTGGGGGAGTCGACCGATGACCCTCAGGCCATTCTTGATTCGGTCGGTCTCGGTGGCTCGACTACCTCCGCAGCTGCGCAGCCCGCCGAAGAAGAACCTCCTGCGCCGGCTCCCGTAGCTGACGCGCCGGCGGCAGCAGCAGCTGACGAGGACACAGCGACCCCTGAAGCCAGCCACGCCCCGACGGGGGAGGACACGGCAGGGCAACCCGCGGCTTCAACACCCCACGGGGAGCGTCTATTCGCCTCCCCAATTGTCCGCAGGTTGGCGAGGGAGCAAGGAATTGACCTCAGCACGGTTACCGGCACCGGACCTGGAGGTCGGATTGTGCGCGATGACCTCGCTAACGCGCGGCCCAGCCAGGCGTCTGCTTCTGCTGATCCAGTAGCGGGTGCGCCGAGTGCTCCTGCCCGACCAGAAGCCGGCATGAGCCCACACAGCAAACTTCGTGTTGCGGTAGCCAATGCGCTAGCGGGTTCGAAACGCACTGCCCCCCACTTCTACCTCACTGTGCGCTGCGATGTGGGCCGCTTGATGGAGCTTCGTTCTCAAGTGAATGAAAACGCGAGTACCCGCATTTCTGTCAACGACTTCATCATCAAAGCGGTCGCCGAGGCCTTTGTTGATGTACCCGGGATGAACGTGCAGTGGCACGATGAGGGGTTACTGACGCTGCCGAGCATCGATATTTCTGTCGCAATTGCCTCGGAAAAGGGTCTGGTGACCCCGGTGATTCGCTCGGCCGACGAAGCTCGCCTGAGCGATATCGCCCGGGGCGTGAAGGATTACGTCGAGTTGGCCAATAACGGTCGGCTAAAGCAAAGCGATCTCGAAGGGGGCTCCTTCACTGTCACCAATCTGGGCATGTTTGGTATTGAAGAGTTCTCTGCGATCATCAACCCACCGCAGGTGGGGATTCTCGCGGTGGGCACGATTGTCGATGAAGTGCGCATGGATGAGGACGGAAGTGTGCGAAAAGCGCAGATGATGTCCCTCACGCTCTCGGCTGACCACCGTCCGGTTGACGGTGCCTTGGCAGCCCAGTGGTTATCGTCAGTGAAAAGCCACCTCGAGTCTCCATTGTCGATGCTGGTCTAAACTAGCGACTTCACGCTCCCGCGTCGGTGCGGGACAACGGGGCTTCGGTCGCGATATTCCATCCTGAGCTCTCTCCTGGTTCGCCCTACGTAGGGGTTTCCTCGCGAGTGTCTGTGCTGGGCTCTGGCTACGGGTTCGTTTTGTGGGCTATCGCGGGGGCGGTTCAGTGTGTTTTCAGGCTTCGCAAAGCTTTCCTTGTTCTCGAGTGGAGTTTTGGGTTGCTGCTGTGGGATCCTCCATTCCGTAGGGGAACCCCTACTGCAGTTGTAGGGTAATCAAGCCCATGGTTGGGGGTTACCAAGTCGTACTATGAGTCCACTCGGTCCACGATGGATCGAGTTGCACACTAATCACATTTGAGGAGAGTGGATGTTTAGCAGAAGCAAAGTGGCTTCGACAGTAGTCGGATCCGTCGCTGCAATTGCACTCCTCGCGGGTTGCGCTGGGGGAGCTTCGGCTCCTGAGGGCGCCACCGGCGGTGGAGAGACCGAATCCTCGGCATCTGGCGATGAGAAGTTCCGCATCGCAACAGTGTCGAAGATTGAGGGCATCACCTGGTTCCAGCGGATGAGCGAAGGCGTTGACATGTTCAACGACGAGTTCTCAGACGTTGTCGAGGCCTACCAAACAGGTCCTCAGAACCACGACCCTGCCGAACAGGTCCAGATCGTTGAGGACTTGATTGCTCAGGGCGTTGACGCGCTGATCGTGGTGCCGATTGACCCAGTGGGTATCGGCCCCCTGCTCCAGCGTGCGCGTGACGAAGGAATCGTTGTGGGTGTGACCGAAGCGACTGCTCTTATTGACAGCTCGCAGGTCGACTTCGACGTCGAGGCCTTCGACAACAACACGTTTGGTCGCGGTTTCGGTGAAGGCCTGTGCGAGCGCATGGGTGGCACCGGACAGTACGCCACGAGTGTTGGTCAGCTGACCTCTGAGTCGCACATGCTGTGGCTTGAGGGCGCGATCGAATACATCGAGGAGAACTGCCCCGACATGGAAAACGTGTCGCCGACTCCCTACGAGAACCAGAACGATGACCAGGTTGGATATGACCTGGCCAAGGAAATCCTGGGAACCTACCCGGACCTGGACGGCTACATCGGTACCACCCCCGCGGGTGTTTCCGGTATGGCACGCGCCCTGGCCGAGGCAAACAAGACCGACGTTGTGAACACCGGTCTGAGCCTCCCCTCGGTCGTGGGACCTGAGTTCGACGAAGGATGGTCTGCTTACGCTCAGGGCTGGGACCCCGCTGGTTGGGGTTGGGCTCTGAACGCCGTGGCGCTGAAGAAGCTCCAGGGTGAAGAGATCACCGATGGTGTCGACCTGGGTTGGCCCGGATATGAGTCGATCAAGATTGTCAAGGACAATGACGGATCGCTCTACATCGAGGGTAACGACATCCAGCCGTACGACCCCACCACCTTCCCTGAGGGTAACTACCCGTTCTAAGAAGGTGAGACAGGTACCTGGGGGGCCCCTGGCCCCCCAGGTATTGTCCTGGTAAGACAGTTTTTTGATGGACGTGGCGATGAAGCCATCACCACGAGAATTGAAGGAAGCGGATAAGTGGAAACCGACACCATCATCTCGACCAAAGACCTCTCCATCTCGTTTGGCGGCGTTCAAGCTCTCAAGGGTGTCGATGTCGACATCGCCAAGGGGGAGATTCGCTGCTTGGCCGGGGAGAACGGTTCCGGAAAGTCGACATTCGTCAAAATTATTTCCGGCGTTTACCGCCCTGACGGTGGTGAGTTGCTGGTCGACGGACGTGAAGTTCCCTACCTGCGGCCCACCGAGGCGAGTGATTTAGGTATCCAGGTCATCTTCCAAGACCTCAGCCTGTTTAGTCACTTGAGTGTCGGTGAGAATATCGCCATTAACAAGTTCACCCACGAGGGCTCCTTCGTGGTCAGTCGTAAACGTATCCAGGAGATTGCCCAACCTCAGCTTGAGCGCCTCGGGCTTGACCTCGACTTGGATGCGCGCGTGTCGTCGCTGTCGATGGCGAATCGCCAGCTGGTGGCCATCGCCCGAGCGTTGGCAATGGACGCGAAATTACTCTTCATGGATGAGCCCACAACGGCCTTAACCAACCGCGAGGTACGCCGGCTGCTCGAGATCGTCCAGGGCCTCAAAGAAGAAGGTCTGTCCATCGTCTTTATTTCGCACAAGCTCGACGAGGTCTTCTCTCTTGCCGACACCATTACGGTCTTCCGCGATGGCGAAAAAGTCGGCGACTTCCAAGCCTCAGAGTTGACCGAGGCAACCCTTAGTGCTCATATGACGGGTCGCGAGATTTCTTATCAGCGCTACCACCGTCAGCAAGAGGGCTCCGACGCCCTCCTAGAGGTGAAGAATCTCACTCGAAAAGGAAATTATGAGGACCTCTCGTTGGATGTTCGCCCCGGAGACATCGTCGGCCTGACGGGTCTGCTCGGTGCGGGGCGCACAGAGTTTGGCTTGACACTCTTTGGTTTGAACAAACCCGATTCCGGAGAGATTCTCGTCAACGGAGAGCCCGTGTCCATCGACGCTCCGTGGGATGCCATGAAGCACGGCATCGCGCTGGTTCCTGAGGACCGACTCGAGCAGGGTCTGTTCGGAAATCAGAAGGTGTCGACCAACGTGAGCGTCGCGGTACCGGATTTGGTCACCAACTCGATGCGAGTGCTCAGTTCGAAGAAAGAGGACGAGGTTGCCAGCCGGGTCGTTCACGATATGGGTGTTAATAATAAAAACACCGATGTGAAGATCTCGATTCTCTCGGGTGGGAATCAGCAGAAAGTTGTTATCGGTAAGTGGATGCAGTGGCAGCCCAAGGTGTTGGTTCTCGACAGCCCCACGGTGGGAATTGATATCGGCTCAAAAACTGAAATCTATGAGCGAATCCACCGTCTTGCTGAAGAGGGGATTGGCGTGATCTTCATCTCGGATGAGGTGGAAGAAATTGTTGCCAACTGTAACCGCGTGTATTTGATGCACGAGGGCCACGTGCTCAAGGAGTATCGGGAAAAGGACATGCAGCGTGAGGGCCTTGCCGAGGAGCTGCAGGAAATCATCAGCAACCCGGATACTTACGAACAAGCTTCCGCACCGAAGGAGAACTAACGATGGCTAGAAAATCGCCCTTCCAGGTGGTGTTTAACCGCCCGATGAACCCGATGGAGCGCATCCTTGCGGGTGTCATCGTCGTTTACATTGCCTTCGTATCGTTTATCAACCCGAACTTCTTCGGGCCGAAGGCGTTTTTCGACATCCTCTCTTCCGGAGCCGGTTTGATGATTCTCGCGCTTGGCGCGTTGATTGTGTTGATCTCCGGGGGAATTGACATCTCCTTCGCCGCCATTGCCGTTGTGGCAAGTTACGCGAGTGTTCGGTTATCGATGGTTCTGGAAATCGACAACCTGTGGTTCATCCTGGGTGTGGCGATTCTTATCGGCGCGATCCTTGGCGCCATAAATGCCGTGATCATCCACTTCTACCGACTCCCGACGCTGATTGTGACTCTCGCGACGGCGAGTGTGTTCCACGGGCTGATGGCCATCACCCTGGGGATGAAGACTTACACCCAGACGGACGTGCCGCCCTCAATGATCGAGTTCGGCCGGTGGTTTATCTACTCGGTCGAATTCGAAGACGGCTCCCGCACCTCACTGAGTGGCTACGTTGTCATCACCGCGTTTGTGATGTTGATCACCTGGTTCCTGCTCTACCGCACCCGCATGGGTCGCGCCGTATTCGCGGTGGGAAGCAACGAAGAATCTGCCTCGCGTATTGGGATTAACATTTTCGCTACCCGATTGTTTGTCTATGTCTACGTCGGCATCCTTTCTGCCTTGATGGGCGTGATGTACTGGAGCCGTTTGTATTACATCAATCCGGATATCCTCTATGGCTTCATCGAGCTGTCCATCCTGGCCGCTGTTGTCATTGGTGGGGCAAAGTTGACCGGTGGTGAGGGGACGATTCTGGGTACATTGCTGGGACTGATCGTCTACCAGCTGTTCACCAACACGTTGGTATACCTGGGGCTCTCACCCTCGTGGTCGCAGTTGTTCTTCGGATCAGTGCTCATCGCGATGCTGATCATCATTTACTACCGCCAGCGACAAGCAAATAAGAAAGCTCTCGTCTTCTCGACGATGTAGGAAAGGACTCCAATGTTGACACGAGTATGGAAGTACTTCACCAGCGATCGTGAGTTCGCGAGCCTCATTGTCGTGACCGTGATTGTCGCCGGTGTTCTCTACGTTTCGCTGGGGGAGCGAATCTTCTCCTCGTTGGGAATCTCGTCGATGGCGATTCAAATTGCGGAGTTTGGCTTCATTGCTTTGGGCATGGGCCTGGCGATGCTCACCGGAGGAATCGACCTTTCGGTTGCTGCCGCGGCGGGTCTAGCCGGTTTGGCGGGTGCGCTGGTGATGAGTGGGACGATTATCCCGATTACCGAGTCGAATCAGGGCTTTATCCTCGTTCTCGGTGTTCTCGCCACCCTGGTTACCGGGATGTTGACCGGGTTGCTCAATGGCTTCCTCATCGCAAAAGTCTCTGTGCCACCGATTCTTGCCACGCTTGGCACGATGATCTTCTTCACTGGTATCGGAATGGCTATTACCGAGGGCCAGAGTGTCGGAATCCAGATTCCTGCATTCTCTGGGTTCTTCGCCGGGGCAAAGATCTCGATCTTCCCGGTGATGTTCATCGTTCTGGTCGTTGTCTATATTGCGGTGAACTTCCTCATGTCTCGGACGATTACCGGTCGAAACGTCTACCTCTTTGGTGAAAACGAGGTTGCGCTGCGCTTTGCCGGAGTTCGTAGTGAGCGCACCATCATGATGACCTACCTGCTCATTGGCCTGCTAATGGGATTTGCCGCCTTACTGATCATCTCCCGGGCCAACTCGATGCGCATCGGCTACGGCGAGGGATACCTCCTCCAAGCAATCTTGGTGGTGGTGCTCGCGGGCTTTAACCCCTTCGGCGGCAAGGGTCGTATCGCCTCCGTCTTCGTGGGTCTGATTCTGCTTCAGATGTTGGCGACCTCGATTAATGCCTTTGGCCTCACGCCGTATCACCGAAACCTCATGTTTGGTCTGATTCTGCTGATCGTGATGGGGATCAACTTTGCCGTGAACCGGACAAGGAAGAAAAAGAGACTCGTCCCAACAGATAGTTCAACACCGTCGACAGAGGCGTTGATCCTGTCCGGGCGAAAAGAATAGGAAAGAGGGGACTGATATGAGTGGTTGGAAAATCGCCATCGGCTGCGACGAAGCAGGCTTTGACTACAAGACAATCATTGCCAACGACCTATCCGATAGTGCACTTGTGGACTCGGTGGTGGACGTTGGGACCTTCCGTAAGGACGACACTCCCTACGGCGAAGTTGCCATCAGTGTCGCCGAGAAAGTTGCCTCTGGTGAGGTCGACCGCGGTATTTTGATCTGCGGGACTGGCCTGGGGATGGCGATCGGCGCAAATAAGGTCCGCGGTGTGCGCGCCGTGACCGCACACGACAGTTTCTCTGTGGAGCGCTCCGTGCTGAGTAATAACGCCCAAATTCTGTGCATGGGCCAGCGCGTGATCGGCCTCGAGCTCGCGCGGCGCCTTGCCCGAGAGTGGCTGACCTACCAGTTCGATCCGGCGAGCCCCTCGGCGCCGAAGGTTGCCGTGATTACCGACTATGAAGAGCGGCGTCCCGCATTAACCCGACAGTGAGCAACAGACCGGTCCTGGGGGCCGGCCTGAAGATGTATCTGTCCCACAGCGAGACAGTCGAGTGGTTACGCACGGTCGGCAACACCGCCGGGGCCCATCCGGGTGTCGCTTCGGGTGAGATCGACTTATTCGTGTTGCCGTCGTTTACTGCCCTGGAGTCTGCCCAGCGTCTCCTCTCGGCGACGCCAGTGACGTGGGGTGCACAAAACGTTCATCCAGAAGACCGTGGTGCCTTCACTGGTGAGGTCAGCGCAATTGACCTCGCTGAATTGGGGTGTCAATGGGTTGAGGTGGGCCATAAGGAGCGCATCACGCTCTTCGGTGAAACCACTGAGGTGATTGCCGCCAAAACCGCGCAGGTATTACGCCACGGCCTCACCCCCATCATCTGTGTTGGCGAGTCTGAGCGCTCAACTGCCGAGGCTGCTGCCTCAGTGTGTTGGCAGCAAATCGAGAGCTATACGAGGGTTGCGATGTCCGAGTCACTAGACGGGCCCGTGGTCATTGCCTACGAGCCCCACTGGGCGATCGGAGCGACCGAGCCGGCACCACCCCAGTATGTCACCGATGTCGTCTCAGCTCTTCGTGAGCTCAACACCCCCTACCCAGATGCTGTCTACCTCTACGGTGGAACCGCAGGCCCGGGTGTCCTCGAGCAGGTCTACCCCGTGTGTGAGGGGTTGTTCTTGGGCCGCTCGTCACATTCAGTGCCAAACCTCTTAGGCATGCTCGATGAGGCCCACGCCCTAACTGGCTAGGGCACAAGCACCAGCTTTCCGGTCGTGGCTCTCGATTCGAGGTCACGGTGTGCCCTCGCGGCCTCGGCGTAGGGGTAGTGGGTGACACTGGGTGGTGAGAATAGGCCCTTCTTTATCCAGTCAAAAAGCTCGTTGCTTCGGTGCTGGAGCTCAGACGCGGTGGTGATGAAGTCGGCGAGGGTGGGTTTTGAAATTGAGAGTGAGCCCAACGAGCTCAACAACTGCAGGTTGAGCGCCTCACTGGAGCCGCTGGTTGCCCCGAAGTACACCATCATGCCGCGGCGGCGAAGGGCGTGAAGGCCGCGCTGCATCGTGTCAGCGCCGATGCCGTCGTAGATCACGTTGACACCATCGCCGCCGGTCAACTCCGAAACTGCCTCGACAAAGTCAGTATCCGAATAGTTAATGACCTCATCGGCGCCTGCTTCGCGGGCGATACGAGCCTTTTCATCAGTGGAGACCGTCCCGATGACGCGGCCGCCTCTGGCACGAATTGCCTGGATGAGCGCCTGGCCGGTTCCCCCAGCGGCGGCGTGGACTAGTGCCGTCGTCTCGACTCCGACAGAGAAGACCGATTCAGTCAGGTACTGGGCGGTAACACCCTGGAGCATCATCCCGGCCGCGCGCTCGGGGCTGACGTCATCTGGCAGCGCAACGAGTTTGTCTTCTGGTACCGCCACCAATTCGGCGTAGCTGCGCCGCCACATCGGCCACGCCACCGTGTCGCCCACGGCAAAGCCGGTGACGTCAGCCCCGATGGCTACAACTTCCCCGGCGCCTTCAAAGCCCGGAATCAGGGGAAAAGCGTCTGGGTATTTCCCTTGGCGTTGGTAGGTGTCAATAAAGTTCACGCCGGCACCGGCGGAGGCGACGAGAACCTCACCCGGTTCGGGTTGGGCATCGGGTACTTCGCCTGCTTGGAGCACTTCGGCCCCACCAAACTCGTTGAGGAAAACGGCTTTCATCGATTCATTCTTTCTGGTTAGTGTGCTGTGGGGGTGGGGCGGCTTGAGCCTAAAGTGATCGCTGTGCGGGTCCGTTATAGCGCGAGAGGGGTCGAATCAGTGCGTTATGAGCTCGCTGCTCCATGATGTGGGCACTCCAGCCCGTGATTCTCGAGGCAACAAACAGGGGAGTGAACACGGCGGTGTCAAAACCCATGAGGTGGTAGACCGGTCCGGACGGGTAGTCCAGGTTTGGCGCAATGCTTTTCTTATCCGCCATGGCCTGCTCCAAGGCGACATACACATCCATCAGGTCCTCGCGGCCGGTGTGGGCGATGATTTTGTCGAGCTCGGCACGCATGGTGGGGACCCGGGAGTCACCATTTTTGTAGACGCGGTGGCCGAAACCCATGATTTTTCTCTTCTGCGCAAGGGCCTCGGAGAGCCAGGCCTCGACACGGGCCTGCGCTTCTGGCCCCGTCCCAATTTCGTCGAGGGTGTCCATCACCGCTTCATTTGCTCCGCCGTGAAGGGACCCTTTGAGCGCGCCAATTGCGCCGGTCACTGCAGAGTAGAAATCTGACAGCGTCGAGGTAATGACACGGGCGGTGAACGTTGATGCGTTGAAGGAGTGTTCAGCGTAGAGCACCATTGACACCCGAAAAGCGTTAACCATGACGGGATCGGGAAGCTCTCCAAAGCACATCCACAGGAAGTTTTCGCAGTAGTCAAGGTCATCGCGCGGGGCAATAAGGTCCGCGTTTAATCGCCTGCGCTGGCTATAGGCGACGATACTGGGCAGCACAGCAAATAACTCGATGGCCTGGTCGTGGAGTACCTCCACTGAGGAGTCACCAGCGCTCGGGCTGAGCGCCCCCAGGGCGCTGACCCCGGTCCGAACCACGTCCATGGGGTGTGCCCTGGTTGGTAACTGGTCGAGAATCGCTTTCACACCGGCGGGAAGTCCGCGCAGTGTGCGTTCTTTTTGCTCCAGGGCAGAAACGTCACTGACTGTGGGGAGTTCTCCGTTCCACAACA
>CBFHWA010000018.1:0-16436 GCA_965659525.1 Pontimonas sp. | reverse complement strand
CTTTCGGTGATGTCACCGCTCAGCCAGATGGGTCACAGACGCCCTACGCCCAAGTCATTCGTGATGTGGTGGCCGAGGCGGTCTTGGCTGACGAGCTTGGTATTGACGCGATTACTCTGGGCGAACACCACCGAGACGATTTTGCGATCTCCTCCCCGGAGACGGTCCTCGCCGGTATCGCGACCAAGACGTCGAGGATTCGACTCTCATCGGGAGTGACCGTGTTGAGCTCTGATGACCCGATTCGGGTGTTTCAGCGCTTTGCCACCCTCGATGCCCTCTCCGAGGGACGCGCCGAAATTATCGTCGGCCGCGGTTCCTTCACGGAATCTTTTCCGCTCTTTGGCTACCAACTCCAGGACTACGAGGTGCTCTTTGAGGAGAAATTGAACCTACTGGCAGAACTTCTCAAGGAGAACCCCGTGTCCTGGGAGGGCTCAACCCGCCCGCCGCTGAGCAATCAGGACGTTTTCCCCAAGTCACACTCCGGGTCAATACGCACCTGGGTGGGTGTTGGCGGAAGCCCCGAGTCTGTGGTGCGCACCGCACGCTACGGCTTTCCTCTGATGTTGGCCATTATTGGCGGTCCTCACGATCGTTTTGCCCCGTATGCCGATTTGTACCGACGCGCCATGGACCAGTTGGGCAATGCGCCACAACCCGTCGGTGTCCACTCCCCAGGTCATATTGCCGCCACCGATGAGCAGGCAATTGAAGAGATGTGGCCCAACTACGAGAAGATGTTTGGCCGTATTGGCCGGGAGCGTGGTTGGGGCCCGATGACGAAGGAGCACTACCTCAATGAGGTTCACCACGGTGGGCTTGTTGTGGGGTCACCAGAAACTGTTGCCAGAAAGATTGCTCACGCCGTGACGGCTTTGGGGGCTAGCCGATTCGATCTGAAGTATTCAACCGGCCCCATGTCTCACGCCACGTTGATGAATTCCATTGAGCTCTACGGGACCACGGTCATTCCCATGGTTCGTGACATGGTTACCGAGGCCGTGGCGGTCTAAACGCTCTGTCAACCACGAGGGGCCCGTATCGAATCGATACGGGCCCCTCGTTAATCTGGTCGCTGCTACGGCGTGATGATATCGATTCCCGATATGTCGGATGCCTCGGAGACACCACCACCGTTGATCATGTCGCTAAAGCCCATTTGGCTCATTTGGGCGATGGCCTCACCGGAGCGGTTGCCCGTGCGGCAGTAGATGAAGTATTCACCGTCTTTATCGAGCTCCATCACCTGAGCCGCGAAGTCGGCCGACTGCACGTTGATATTCACTGCGCCCTCTAAGTGGCCGGAGGCAAATTCTCCAGGGGTGCGCACGTCAATAATCACGGCGTCGTCAGACAGTTCGACGGGTTCGCTCGGTGAACAGCCCGCCAGTCCGGCGGTGACGCCGAGTAAAACGGCGAGAGTGGCAAAGAAACGCTTCACGGTGTGACCTTTCAGTTACGGGGGGAGATTCCAGCATAACAATACCCCAGGGGGTATAAAACATTGTGCTAGGTCTTTTCGGGAATTGATATTCCCAACGCGTCGACAATGCGGTTGGCTGCTGCATGGAACGGTCTGACTGTTCGCACCTGGGGGTCATCTTTGAACATCTTCGCCGTATCATCGTCCATTGCGGTCAGGCAGATTTCACCATCGAACTCGGCGCGCTTGAGCGCCTCCCAGGCCACCAGATTTGAGGCTCGATCGGGCACCGCCGAGATGAAAACAGTCGTTTCGTGGAGGGGAAGTTCGGCAACAAACTCAGGCTCACCGATATCACCGTAGAGGGTGTCGGCCCCGAGAGAGCGAGCCATTTCCAGGGCTTTGGGGTCTAAGTCCACGACCAGAAGAGTGGCTCCTCGTTCGCGCAGCCCGGCAATGACGGTTCTGCCCATGCGACCGGCTCCCACCACAATCGCGTCATACGGGTGGGTCTCCTTTGCCTCAATCCCGGCGCTGGCTGTGGCCTTCTCGAAGAGTTTCAAAAACGGCGCAAACCGGCGGTAGAGAGGGTCGGAGTAGAGAATGAGATACGTCGAGAGCGTGATGGTGATCAGCCCGACCAGAGTGACCAAGCTCAAGACAGACTGATTGACCTGGCCGAGCGAGAATCCCAAGGCGATCAAGATCAGCGAAAACTCGCTGATCTGCGCCACAGCGAGCCCAGCTTTGAATGACACGACCGACTTGTAACCCATCAGGCCCATGATGACCATGACAATCAACGGGTTGCCGATGAGAACAAATAGTGACAACACAATCGCCGGCCAAATGTAGTCAGCGGCATCCGTGAAGGTGAACATTCCTCCCAGCTCGATGAAGAAGAACAGGATGAGGATGTCGCGCAGGCCCACCATCCGGGCCCCCAGCGATTCGCGGTACTCAGTGGAGGCCAGGGCGACCCCCGCGACAAAAGCCCCAATTTCCATACTGAAGCCCAGTAGCGAGCTCAGAGCAGCCAGGGCGACCGCCCACGCCACACCGAAAAGCAGCGTCAGTTCTGAGCTCTTGGCAATCCATGCCAGAAGCCGTGGAACGACAAACCGCGAGATGACCGCGATGGCCACGAGAAAACCGATCGTGCCAAAGAGGGTGTAGAGCAACCCGAGGCTTGTTGTTGAGGAGTCTGAATCACCGATCGTCACAATGGCGAGCATTGCCACAACAACGAGAATGTCCTGAACGATGAGGAAGCCCACGGCAATTCGACCGTGGAGTTGGTCTAGCTCACGCTTATCGCCCAGGAGTTTGACAATGATGATTGTGGAGGAAAAGGTCAGCGCGACGGCAATGTAAACCGCAGAAATCACGTCAAAGTCAAACAGTAAGACGATCCCAAACCCGATCAGTGATGTGAAAACGACCTGTCCGATGCCCGTAAAAAGCGCCACTGGGCCGATTGATCGCACCAGGTGAACATCGAGCTTTAGGCCGACGAGGAAGAGCAAAACAGCGATACCGAGTTTGGCGAGGACACCAATTCCTTCCTCGGCGGCGCTCAGTCCCAGCACAGACGGCCCGACGACGACACCCACGACGAGGTAGGCGACGATGGCGGGTTGGTGCAGAAGTTTCGCCAGGAGACCAGCGACGAGGGCCAGACCCAGAATGGCGCCGACCTCGAGAAAAGGTGCTGCCTCCATGGCTCGACATTACCAACGACCTACCGAGAATCGTCGGTGAGGTTGTTAGCGTAACGAGGTGTTTACTTACCGGCGTCCTCGTTCAGTGCGGCAAACCGCCCTCCTCGCGATGAGTGCTGTTGTTTTGGCTGGCTGTTCGGGGGCCCTCAGTGGCGGACCCACTGAGGCTGACCAACTCGCACCAGAATCGTCGAGTCTCGTCGAAGCCACAGCTGAACCCTTTGGGTTTCCCGATCTTGAGGGTGTCCCACAGCAGTCGCTAGAGGCCCTGAGCGCCGCTGACCCCCTCGCCCAGACAGTGTCCAGTTGGAGCCTGCGCGAAAAAGTCGCGTCCCTTTTCCTCGTTCACCTCCCGGGAACGAACGTCGAGGCCTACCAGGAGCTGGTCGGGGCCGAACCCGTCGCGGGCTTTCTCCTGCTGGGCGACAATCTCCCATCGAGCCAGCAGCAAGCACGGGATTTTGTGTCCGAGGTGCGAACACTCAGCGATCGTGACCTGCTCATTGCTGTTGATGAGGAGGGCGGGGCTGTCCAGCGTCTCACGTCAGACCCATCGCCATCGGCGTTAGAACTCGGTGGGGAGCAGCCGGAAGCCACAACAGATGCCGCCCGCGCGCGTAACCAACTGGTGTTCGATGTCGGGGCCAACGTCAATCTTGGAGTCGTGGCCGATGTGAGCCCGGGTGAGGACGCCTATATCCACCCCCGCTCGTTTGGCTCTAACACCCAACAGGTCTCCGAGCGCGTGGTCGCTGCACTCGAGGGATCTCGTGCGGGAGTGGCAGAGGCGGTGAAGCATTTTCCCGGTCATGGCCTCACGACAGAAGACACCCATCAAGGTATTGGGTTATCCGAGATTGATTTCGAGCAGTGGCGTGACATCCACGCCCCGCCTTTTCAGGCCGCCATCGATCAGCAGGTTGACCTGGTGATGATGGGGCATCTCACGCTGCCAGCCATCGATGATCTGCCGGCTTCACTCTCGAGCCAGTGGGTCGATTTTCTGCGCAACCAGTGGGGCTACCAGGGCGTGATCGTCACCGACGATCTATCGATGCTGGAAGATTCCGGTGATGAACGCTTTGAGGACCCTGCCACCAACGCGGTCTTTGCCCTCGCTTCGGGGGCTGACCTGGTCATTGACACCGGTGGATTGACCGTCGGGCAGACGATGTCCAGGCTTGGCGACCAGATCGACGCGGTCATCGAGGCGATTAATCGGGGAGAAATTAGTGAAGAATCCATCGAGGAGTCGGCGCGTCGAGTGCTCGGCTTGCGGGACCTACTCGGGGGAGTGGTCCGGCCACTCGAGGACGCCGAGCTTAGCCAGCTCGACGGCTAATCCAGCGCCATTGGGGGCCGAGACCCAGGGTGTTCGATCAGGATCAGCCGTTCGACCATGATGCGACCGGCCCCCCGCTAAGAGAGCCTCGGGGGCAAGAAGCTCCCGAATCGCAATCGCGCGAACCTGGTCAGGATGGTTCATTGCAAAGGATGCGTAGAGGTCCTCGTCGTGTTGACCGTCATCGCCGATCAGGATCCAACGGATGTTGGGGAAGTCTGTTGCGAGGCGCTCCAAACTGTCCTTCTTGTGTTGTTGGCCGCTTCGAAAGAAGCGGTCCGTTGTGGGCCCCCAGTCGGTTAACAGCAGCGAACCCATGGGGTAGAGGTGGCGTTTGAGGAAGCGGATAATGGTGGGTTGAACATTCCAGGCCCCCGTGGAGAGATAAATCACCGGACAGCCGTGATGCTCGCGCACCATCCTCTCCAACAACACCGCCATCCCCGGAACCGGCCGTCTGGCATTTTCGTCGCGCACGAAAGAGTTCCAGGCGGCCAAGAAGGGCCGCGGAAGCGCGGTGACCATGATGGTGTCGTCGACATCGCAGACAATGCCGATTTCCTGGTCATCCGCGACGACAAAGACGCGCCCGCGCACACGCAAACCATCCGCGACGCTCATCCAGACGTCGTGCCAGCCCGGTGAGAGAGCTAAATCAACGGTGGCGTCGATCACCCCTCCGCGATCAGCCACGACCGTTACGGTCGTGCCGTTGATGTGGACGGTGACTTCCGCGAAGGGGACAGGGGCTGACGTGAAACTGCGCCAGCCGCGGATTTTCTTCGGCGTATTTTGATCACTCGAGGGCCGCGTCGCGAGGACCACCCGAGCGAGAAGTCGAACCCAGGAGGTTGAACCGTAGCCACGAAAGGGAATAACTTGGGCAACTTTGCCCCTCCTGGTACCCCGGCGCACCCTCCAGAGCTGAAACCAGTCCTCGAGGCGCGCTGCGCGATGCATGGGCACAGCTGCGGGTGATACCGGCTCGCCCTCCACACCAAAAGCCTAGTTGGGTTTGTCGAGTTAAAAAAAGAAATCACCGACCCTGTTCGTGATGTGTTTGTTACACTCGGTTCACCGCTGAGAAGTTCGTCGTGCGAGCTGACATTTTCTGGGCCCCTGCGGGTCGGGAAAACACGAGGCCGGTTTTCAGTCAATACCTAAATGACGGAACGTTTTGTGCTGCCGCCACCACCCCGGCGCGGTCGAATCAGCAAGGGAAATCACGAGTGGACACGAAGAAGTCGGACAAGAACGTCATCGCCGGATACGGCCCGGTGCGAGTCGCCCCCGTCCAGCTGCGCAGCACTAAGCGGGTATCAAACATCCTCGACGCTGCAGCCGGCTATGTCGCAGCCCACGGTTACGAAACCCTCACCACCGCCGCGATTGCGGAAACAAGCGGGGCGTCAATTGGTACTGTCTACCGCTACTTCCCGGACCGCCTTGCCATGCTCCAAACCCTTGCGGGACGAAACCAGCAGCGCGCTCTCGAGGCGTTACGCGGTGCCATTCGTGAGGCTGGACCGCCCACCTTGCCCGCCGCGCTCGATGTTGTCGTTGAGGCCATGGTGGAGCTTTTTGTCAACGAGCCGGGATATCGCTCGCTTCGCGCGGGTGATCCACTCGATATTCGCCCGGTCAGCGAGGCACGCATGGGCAATGCCGAGCTCGCCCAGGCAATGATCGAAGAGTTCTCCGAATCAATGGACGTGCGCTTTGATTCAACAGCCAGGCTTGCCCTGGAGACCGGATTCGAAGCACTCGATGCCCTCCTTGCGCGGGCATTTCTGCGCGTGGAGCGCGGTGATAAGGCGATCATCGCGGAGGCCAAGCGAATCTTCCACCTGATTGTCACCGACGTCATCAACTAAGCGCCCACGTCACAAGTTCCTGAGAGACCACCCGATATCCCCATCGCTGCTGGCGTGCTCGGTCGATGCCTGGTTGACTAGGCCACTCCATCACGTGTCGGTTCACCCTGCGGAGAGTTTCGCTAATGATCGAGTATCGGCGCGTCCACAAAAGCTTTCCCGGCGGTAACGTCGCCGTTCGGGACTTTTCTTTGACCATCCCCAGTGGGTCTTTAACGGTATTGGTCGGATCGAGCGGTTGTGGCAAGACAACCCTGCTGCGGATGGTCAATCGGATGGTCGAGCCCACCTCGGGCAGCGTTCTCATTGATGACCACGATGTTCGCAATCGGGACCCGGTGGAGCTTCGCCGATCAATTGGATACGTGATGCAAAGCGGTGGGCTCTTGCCCCACAAGACGGTGCTGGACAATATCCAGACCGTTCCCCGCCTGGTCGGTGTGCCACAGCGCGAGGCGCGAGCGCGGGCGCTGGAGCTCATGGAGCTGGTTGACCTCGACCCGCAGCTCGGGCCGCGCTACCCCCAGCAGCTCTCCGGTGGCCAGCAGCAGCGGGTGGGAGTGGCCAGAGCGCTCGCCGTGGATCCCAATATTTTGTTGATGGATGAGCCGTTTGGCGCCGTCGATCCTGTTGTTCGTCGTGATTTGCAGCGTCAGCTTCTCGACCTGCAGGCACGCCTATCGAAGACAGTGGTCTTTGTCACCCACGACATTGATGAGGCGTTTCTCGTTGCCGATCAGATGGTGATCTTGCGAGAGGGTGCCCAGATCGCTCAGCAGGGCACTCCAGAGGACATCCTGAGCAACCCCGCCGACGACTTCGTCGCATCCTTCATCGGACACACAACAGCAGCGCGGCCACTGCGGACAAGCTCCAGCCATCCCGACGTCGTCCTCGATGAAGAGGGCCGTATTCAGGGGCGACTCGGGGCGTAGGGGCTGTTATGGACTGGGTGTGGAATAACACCGACACGATTATGCGCCTGACTGTGTGGCATATCTGGCTCTCGGCTATCCCCATTGTTCTGGGCGGTCTGCTTTCCATTCCCGTGGGCTGGGTCGCCCATCGTTACCAACGCTTTCGGGGCAGTGTGTTGACCGTTGTTGGCATCCTCTACACGATTCCCTCGCTGGCATTGTTTGTGCTGATACCACCCCTGCTCGGACTACCGTTTCTCTCCGCCGCCAACGTGATTATCGCCCTGGTCGTCTACGCCGTAGCGATTATGGCTCGAAACGCCGCAGACGCTTTTGCCAGCATCGACCCCTCAGCGCTGCGGGCGGCAACCGCGCTGGGTTATGGGCCATGGCAGCGGTTTTTTCAGGTGGAACTGCCGCTGGCGGGCCCGGTGCTCATCGCGGGTCTGCGCGTTGTTGCTGTGAGTACGGTCTCACTGGTGACCGTTGGTGTGCTCGTTGGTGTCCAAAGCTTGGGATATTTCTTCACCGACGGGTTTCAACGTCGAATCGAGGTGGAGATCCTTACCGGCATCGTGATGACTGTTGCCGTGGCGGCCTTTTTCGATGCGCTCCTGGTGCTGGGCGGTCGTGTGAGTCTTCCGTGGGCCCGGTTGGCCATGGCCCAGGCCCAGCAGGGGGGCCGTTAAATGGACATTTTCACCGCAGCCCTTGCCTGGCTTGTCGACCCAGCCAATTGGATCGGCTCTGGTTCGATACCCCAGCGCGGTATCGAGCACCTGTCCTATACGGCGCTCGCGGTCGGGCTCGGTGCGCTTATTGCTGTCCCCCTTGGCTACTTCATCGGACACACCGGGCGTGGACGAGTGCTCGCGGTCGGCACGGCGGGGGCAGCCCGAGCCCTGCCGACTTTTGGTCTGATGCTCTACCTGGTGCTCGTCCTCGGTGTTTCTGAGCGGTCCACCGCCGCCACACTGGCTCTGGTGTTATTGGCGATCCCGCCGCTGTTGGCTGGTGCCTATGCCGGAGTTGACCAGATCGACCGGGCGACAATTGATGCGGCCAAAGCCCAGGGGATGACCGACTGGCAAATCTTGGCCAGGGTGGAAATCCCGCTGTCCTTACCGCTACTGATCGGCGGTCTTCGCGGAGCGACCCTGCAGGTCGTTGCGACGGTCACGCTAATCGCCTACGTCGGGCTTGGCGGCTTAGGCTACGAAATCATTCAGGGCATCCCCCTTCGGCGACTCGATCAGGTCGTGGGGGCAGCACTGCTGATCATCGTCGTGGCTCTTGCCCTCGACGGTCTTCTCGCACTTCTCACCCGGTGGGTGACACCGCGTGGTGTTACCACTGGGCGAGGTACAGACGTCAGGGCGCGCCAGCGGGTGTGACCTGACCGGCAGGCTCCGGTCTGCCACCCTTGTGACACAGAGAAAAACAGGAAGAGAGATAACAAACACGATGAGACTACGACGCAGAACACTCCTGCTCGGTGGCCTGGTGGCGACCGCTGGCCTTTTGGCTGGATGCGCGGGCGAGGCGCCTGTCGAGGAGCCCGCGGATACCGCAACCGAGGCCGACACCTCAATGGACGGCTCCAGCGATGACACGATGGAGCAGATGGAACTGGGCACCATTGTCGTGGGTTCCCAGGGCTACTACTCCAACGAAATTGTCGCCGAAATTTACGCACAGGCTCTCGAAGCTGAAGGTGTAGACGTTGAGCGTAACTTCCAGATCGGACAGCGCGAGGCGTACCTGCCCGCGCTTGAAGCCGGCGAAGTTCAGCTCTTCCCGGAGTACACCGGAAACCTCTTGCAGTACTACGCCCCGGACACAACTGCGACGCAAACCGAAGAGGTCTATTCGCAGCTGCAGTCGGCTTTGCCACCGAACCTGCGCGCCCTGGCGTTGTCTCCGGCAACCGATCAGGACTCCTATAACGTGACCGCGGAGTTTGCTGAAGCCAATGGCCTCAGCAGTATCGGCGACCTCGCCGGTGTGAGCCCGTTGGTGCTCGGTGGAGCCCCGGAGCTTGAAGAGCGGCCCTACGGTCCCGCCGGTCTGCTAGAGACCTACGGTGTCGAGGTTGAATTCAGTGCCACCGGGGAGATCACCCTCGAAGCGCTGTTGGAAGGCGAGGTGCAGATGGCCAACATTTACACCGGCAACCCCGCCATCGCGCAGTATGGCCTCGTGACCCTGGCCGACCCGGAAGGGTTGTTCTTGGCTTCGAACCTGGTGCCCATTGCCAGCGCTGATGTGGCCGAGGAAATCGCTCCGATCATCAACCCGATCAGCGAGGCGATGAGTGCTGATGAACTCGTCGCGATGAACCTCCAGTCGACGGGCGATGAAATGTCGGCCGCCGATATTGCGACGGAATGGCTCGCCGCAAACGGTTTCTAATGTGAACAAATGGTGGGGGTCTGGGTCTACCAGGCCCCCACCGTTTTTATTAGCCCTCGCGTTGAGCGCCCGTTTGCTCGCTCGATGAGTCGGTGGCATCGACATCTCGAGTTGAGCGCTGGGCAAATCGAATAAGGAAGCGCTTAACGATGGCAAAAAGGACGAGAAAAACGGCGATGAACGCGATAAAGACCCACCCGGCCCAGTCGAACTGGTCCTTGAGCTCTCGGTAGGTCTCTGCTGCGCCGGAGCCCACAGAGACGTAGATAAAGGCCCACAGGGTGCACGCGGGTGCCGTCCAGGCCATGAACCGCCGGTAGGTCATCTGTGACATCCCCGCGACCATGGGAACAACCGAGTGAAAAACAGGCAAGAAACGCGAGATAAAGACAGCGATACCACCGCGCCGATCGACAAAACGGTCAGCGCGTTCCAATTTGTCGCTGCCCAGCCGCTGACCCAGACGGCCTGACCTCAGTTTTGGTCCGAAATATCTGCCGATCGCAAAACCGATTGACTCACCAACCAGCGCCCCGCCAATCGCCACGGCGACGAGGCTGAAATATTCGATAAGGCCCTGAACGCCCACCGCAGCGACGAGAACAATGGTGTCCCCGGGCACGATGAGACCGACGAGCACACTCGTTTCGAGCATGATGGCCAGCCCCGCCAGGAGGGTCCTCAGCACCGGGTCCATGTCTTGGATAAAGCCCAAGAAACTGTCAATCGCCTCATTCATTGGGCCTGATTCTATTGTGAGCGCTTCGGGACAAACCCTGAGCGGTGTTGACCTGAACCACGGCCACTGGGAATGAAATGGGCCTGATCCGGCGTAAGCGCGCGAGGCTGTGGCCGGCGTTAACTAACCAGAGGGTGGCCTGCTTTCTGGCAGCGACCTAGCGCGAGCCCACCACAGCCGTTGGTAGTGATCGCGTTTGCCCGAATCGGCCTTCAGCATGGGTCCATCAACCCACTTTCTCGCGTGTCGAATTCCGTGCAGGGCGGAGACGACCCAGACCTCCAAACCATGGATGAGGTGAGGGGTGAAGCGCTCCTCGGAGACTCGGAACCCCTCTTCCTGGGCAATCTCTCGAATAACCGCCTCGGTAACGCTCGGCACCCGGGGTTCTTCAGGTCCCATTGAGTGAAGCGTGCGGCCATCCATCGACCAGGCCATCACGGTGCTGTAAGCCCCTTCGCAGATGTAGCCATTTCGGACGATGATCGCTTCGTCGGCGCCCTGGGAGCCCACATCATCGCGCAGCGCCTGGAGTGCATCCAAATCAGGGCCCTTGGTGAGAGGGTATGTTCGCGGGTCGAGCCGACCGGTCGCGAGGACGGCATCGCGCTGGATCTGTGGACGCGGGCGCTCAATGTAGCGAAAGTAGATTTTCCCATCGGCTCGAATCAAGTCGATTCGGGGAAACCACGATCCTTCCCGCGGCAGGGCATCAACGACCGCGTCAACAAATTCGTGGGATGTTTCGATCAGGCTGCGGTGGATACAAACCGAGTCTTGAAAGCGCACACGGTGGCGGTTGAGGCCCACGCAGTAGCCATCCTCGAGCCGCCAGGAATCAGCCGCGAAGACATAGTCGGGGGAGATGGGGTCGGACTCAATCAGGCCGTCTGGCGACCAGATGTAGGTCTGGGAGTGCGCCATAGGCTAAAGGCTATGACCATTCGGGCAATTGAGCGAGAGTTCTTCTCACAGGTGTCCGTCGCGTCGCTGTTTGAGGCCCTGCTGGGCGACCAGCCGGTGGCCCTGTGGATGGATAGCGACACCGCGAGCCCATCAGCCCAATCCGTTCTCGCCACCGGTGAGCTTCTGTGCTTTGAGGGCGCGGATGCTTTTGAACACTGGCGCGCCCAGTGGGATGACATCCAGCTCGCAGATTGCCCAGAGGATGTCCCCTTGGGCCTCGTTGTTGTTGTTCCCTACGACATCGCTCAGTACACCCTTGGCCTTCAGCCCTCAGTGGTGGGTATCACTGACTGGGACCAGCCCATTCGCTGTGTTGTTGTGAACAGAAGTGTGCGAGTTAATCAGCAGTCAGGGTCGGTGGTCGCGTGGGCTCTTGGTGAGGACGACACCGCTATCGATGACTGGGCCAATCAGGTCAGCCAGGCCATAGCCGCAGCCCATCGCGAACCGGCGGTGTCGACTCCGGCGACGACACAAACACCGCACTGGCGCGATGAGCCAGAAGACTATCGCCGGTTAATCTCGCAGGCACGCGAGGCCATTCGGGAAGGGCAGGCCTATCAACTGTGTTTAACCACCCAGGTGCAGTTGGAGGCCACGCTGAGCGATGTGGAGCTTCACGCCACCCTGCGAGCCTCGTCCCCTGCTCCCTACCAGGCGCTGTTGCGCATGGGGGAACTGTCGGTGGTCTCCGCATCTCCCGAGACGTTTTTGCGAATCAGCCCCGATGGTGAGGTCATTACCCGGCCGATTAAGGGGACACGACCTCGGGGCGTCGATGCCGCAGAAGATGCCGAGCTTGTCGAGCAGCTGCGTGGCAGTGACAAAGAGCAGGCAGAAAATCTGATGATCGTCGATTTGATGCGAAACGACCTTTTGCGAGTCTGTGATGCCAACAGTATTCAGGTCACCGGGCTATTCGAGGTGGAAACCTACTCCAACGTTCATCAACTGGTCTCTACTGTGCGCGGCTGGCTGCGCGAGGGCCTCGATGCCATCGATGCTCTTCAGGCCTGCTTTCCCGCCGGCTCGATGACGGGAGCGCCCAAACAGCGAGCAGTCGAGCTCCTCGCCGGCTTTGAACGAGCACCCCGGGGTATTTATTCCGGCGCCTGGGGCTGGTGTCGTGTCGATGGCTCGATGGATTTAGCGATGACAATTCGAAGCGCCATCATTCACGACGGGGTTGTCTCTGTCGGGGTCGGAGGCGGAATTACCTGGTCATCCCAACCCGATGACGAGATTGCCGAAGTGGGACACAAAGCTCGACGCGTACTAGAGGCGCTTTCAGCGGCGCAGATTAAGTATTCTTGACTCAATGAGCGACCAGCCAGCAGCCGAGTCATCTGACGCGTACGACTTTCGCACCCTCGAGCAGAAATGGTCCGCCATTTGGGACGAGCTTCAGCCCTTTACGCTCGATGATCCCCACGACACGCGGCCGCGCAAGTACATCCTCGATATGTTCCCCTACCCGTCCGGGGATCTTCACATGGGTCACGCCGAGGTGTACGCCCTCGGTGACATTGTGGCCCGATATTGGCGCTTACGCGGTTTTCAGGTCCTCCACCCCATCGGGTGGGATTCGTTTGGGCTGCCGGCGGAAAATGCGGCTATTCAGCGAGGGGTTGACCCGCGGGAGTGGACCTATCAAAACATCGCTCAACAGCGCTCCTCGATGAAACGCTACGCGGCCTCCTTCGACTGGTCGCGGGTATTTCACACCTCGGATGAGGAGTACTACCGCTGGAACCAGTGGTTGTTTTTGCGCATGTATGACAAAGGCTTGGCCTACCGCAAAGACTCCTGGGTGAATTGGGACCCGGTCGACCAGACCGTCTTGGCTAATGAGCAGGTGCTGCCTGATGGCACCAGCGATCGCAGCGGTGCAGTGGTGGTGAAGAAGAAACTCACCCAGTGGTATTTCAAAATTACCGACTATGCCGACCGGCTCCTCGATGACCTCAACCAGTTAGAGGGCCGCTGGCCGCAAAAAGTGCTCACAATGCAGCGCAACTGGATCGGCCGGAGCTTTGGCGCGGAGGTTGATTTTGTTATCGAAGGTCACCCAGAAGCCATCACCGTCTTTACCACTCGTCCCGACACCCTCTTTGGCGCCACGTTTATGGTGGTCGCACCGGAGTCGGAACTGGCTGCCGAACTGGCCGCCGGTGCTCCTGAGGCCACTCGCCAGGCTTTTGCGGAGTATTTAGAAAAAGTCCAACAGGCATCGGAGATTGAACGCCAGGATCAGACCCGGGCAAAAACTGGTGTCTTCCTCGAGCGCTGGGCTATTAACCCGGTTAACGGGGAGAAGATCCCGGTGTGGGCGGGCGACTACGTTTTGGCCGACTACGGCACCGGCATCATCATGGCGGTCCCTGCCCACGACCAACGCGACCTCGATTTTGCGATTACTTACGACCTTCCAGTCAGAGTTGTCGTCGACGTCACCGCCCCGGTGACCGGCGCGATTCCGGTCGTCACCGAGGAGATGCTCGAATCCGGTGAGCTTCCCGAGCTTGACCCGGTGGCCACCGGCCAAGCCCTTGCCGGTGGCGGTCGCATGATTAATTCCGGTCCGCTTAATGGCCTGAGCAAGGACAACGCCATTGCCCGGATGATTGAACTGCTCGAAGAAGCCGGCACAGGGCGGGCAACGAAGACCTACCGACTGCGCGATTGGCTCATCTCCCGGCAGCGCTACTGGGGCACCCCGATTCCGATCGTCTATGACGAGGACGGTAACGAAATTGCTCTGCCCGATGACCAATTGCCGGTGACGCTGCCGCCGAGTGACGGATTAGACCTGCGCCCGAAGGGCTCGAGTCCACTGGGTGCCATTGACTCGTGGGTATCGACCGAACTCGACGGTAAGCCGGTGCGTCGGGATGCCGACACGATGGATACTTTTGTCGATAGTTCGTGGTACTTCTTGCGCTTTTTAAGCCCCCACGATGACACCCAAGCGTTTGATCCCGCCGAAGTGGACAAATGGGCTCCGGTTGATCAGTACGTCGGTGGGGTTGAACACGCCATCTTGCACCTGCTCTATGCCCGCTTTATTACCAAAGTGCTCTTTGACCTGGGCTATGTGTCGTTTACGGAGCCGTTTACGTCGCTACTCAACCAGGGCATGGTCATTCTCGATGGCGCCAAGATGAGTAAGTCCAAAGGCAATGTCGTGTACTTCTCCGAAGAGCTCGACAAATACGGTGTCGACGCGGTGCGCCTGTCGATGGCCTTCGCCGGCCCACCCGAAGATGACATCGACTGGCGCGACGTCTCGCCGGTGGGGTCCCAAAAATTCCTCGCGCGTGCCTGGCGTCTTGCCCGGGATGTCTCGACACCTGTCGGTATTGCCTTTGGCAACGGTGATGCGACCCTGCGGCGGGCCACCCACCACCTGTTGCACGAGCTACCGGGCCTGATCGAGTCGTTCAAATTTAATGTCGCCGTTGCCCGGTTGATGGAGTTAGTCAACGTAGCGCGCAAGACCGTTGATCAGGGGCCCGGTGGGGCAGACCCCGCGGTTCGTGAAGCCGCCGAGGTTGTTGCATTGGGTTTGTCGCTCTTTGCCCCGTATACCGCCGAGGAAATGTGGGAAATCCTGGGTTTTGAACCCAGTGTTGCCCTCGCCTCGTGGCCAGAGGCCGACACCACCCTGCTTGTCGACGAGTCGGTTGTGGCGGTCGTGCAAATTAACGGCAAGGTCCGCGCTCGGCTGGAGGTCTCGCCGTCGATTGGCACCGACGCGCTGCGGGAGCAGGCCCTTGCTGATTCGACCGTGGCCGGGCTGATTGCTGGGCAGGAGATAAAAAACCTCGTCGTGCGCGCTCCCAAGATCGTCAGTATCCAACTGGGGTAGTCCACAACCCCGCGATGCCTCGGTGGCGCTCACCAGACTGAGAAGTCGTTGACCAGTCGGGTAGTGCTTGGCTCACCCTGGCGGCCATGGCGACGTGGGGCGGTACTCGAGAGCTGGTGAGCTCGCGACGGCAGTGGAACTTTCCCGAGATCGACGACCAGAGTCCACAAGCAGAAACTGAGGATGAGCCTGCAGCGCTATCACCCCACTTTCGCTTCGCGGTAGCCGGTGTGGTGGGACTTGTCGTTGTCGGGCTGGCTGTGGCAGCCGGCGGAGTTTTTGTCCAACACCAATCCCAGACTGAAGAGCTCACTGCGGTTGCGCTGACCCAGCAGGCACCCGTTGAGACACCCTCTTCGGCGCTGATCGTTCACGTCAGTGGGGCCGTTGCCAACCCGGGTTTAGTGGAGCTGGATGGTTCCGCGCGAGTTTTTGACGCCATTGAGGCAGCCGGCGGCGCAACCGGTCAGGCTGAGGCCAACCGGTTGAACCTTGCTCGGCCGGTCATGGATGGTGAACACATCGTGGTGCCCGAGCGGGGGCAATCGCCCCATCGAGAGGGCTTCGACGCCGGCACCGAACCGATTTCGCTCTCGCGCTCGAGCCACGAGAGGCTCCAAGAACTCCCCGGTGTTGGGCCCGCCATCGCCGAGCGGATTATCAACTGGCGCGATGAACACGGTGGTTTTCACAGCGTCGATGACGCTCTGGCCATTCCCGGCATTGGCCCGGCGACTCTCGAGGGTTTCCGTGACCAGGTTGTGCCGTAGTGACGCGGCGGGATTACCGGCTTCCCCTCCTGGCTGTGGCGACCTGGGTGGTCGCGCTGATCGCTATCGCCTCGCCCCTGGCTGCCCTCGTTGTCCTGGGCGCTAGCGCCCTTGCTCTCGCTGGGCTGTGGTGGTGTGGTCTGGCATCACACACCACTGTTCGTGCCGCGGTGGCGGTGTGGTTACTCTCGTCTCTCGCGCTGTGCGTGACAATGATTCATCACGACCTTCGCAGTCCAGAAGCCCTGATCGAGGCATCCGAGCAATCTGACAGTGTCATTGAGGTCGTCACGGAAAAAACCCTCACCCGCGACGACCGTTTTGTTGCGGTGTCGATCCACCGGGTAAACGCGGTTAGCGTGCCCCGCGTAGCGGCGACACTCTTTGTCGAACCACCAGGA
>CBFHWA010000017.1:0-16960 GCA_965659525.1 Pontimonas sp. | reverse complement strand
TGGTGCGGCCCCGTTTGAGGCATCACCCACCACGTGGACACGCAGATCGTTGGTACTGCCGGGAATCCCGGGCGGCGAGCCGGAGATGACGACGACCTTGTCACCGGCTGTGGCAAGACCTTCGCCCAGGAGGATGTTGTCCACCTGACGGTACATCGCATCAGTGTGCGTCACCCGCTCTACGAGCCGACTATCCATCCCCCAGTTCAGGGATAACCGCCGACGAATGGAATCCACCGGGGTAAACGCCATCATGGGGATCAGAGATCGCAGACGCGACATCCTGCGTGCCGAATCACCTGATTCGGTGAAAATACACAGGAACTTTGCCTCCACAAAATCGGCCACTTCGACTGCGGCGAGGGTAATGGCCCCACCCTGGGTGCGCGGTTTCGTCCCCAAGGGACGGATTCGATCCGCCCCGTGCTCTTCCGAGGAGGCGAGAATCCGCGCCATCACGTCAACTGTCTCCACCGGGTACTGACCAACACTGGTCTCACCGCTGAGCATCACCGCATCAGCGCCATCGAGCACGGCGTTGGCGACGTCGGAGGTTTCGGCGCGAGTGGGAACCGGGTTAGAGATCATTGATTCGAGCATCTGGGTGGCAACGATGACCGGTTTGGCCATTCGGCGGGCCGCCTCGATGGCGCGTTTTTGAACAATCGGGACGGTTTCGGGGGGTAACTCAACACCCAGATCACCGCGCGCGACCATGATCCCGTCAAAAGCGTCGATGATGTCGTCGAGGGCCTCTACAGCTTGGGGCTTCTCAATTTTGGCAATGACCGGAACGCTGACGGACTCCTCGGCCATGATCTCGCGCACACGATCAACATCACTGGCGTTTCGCACAAAACTCAAGGCAATGTAGTCAATTCCTTGACGAAGCCCCCAGCGCAGGTCGTCTTCATCTTTTTCCGACAGTGCCGGAACTGACACCGCGACGCCTGGCAAGTTGATCCCCTTGTTATTGGAGACCATGCCCCCCACGATGACCGTTGTCGTCACGGTAGTGGCTGTTGTTTCTGCCACCTCGAGGCGCACTTTGCCATCATCGACAAGCAGCGTGTCACCGATGTTCACATCAGCCGGCAACCCTTTGAACGTGGTACCAACGAGTTCCTTGGTCCCCGGAGTGTCCTCTGTGGTGATCGTAAAGATATCCCCGGCTTGGAGCAGGTGTGGGCCGTCTTCAAAGGTTTCGAGTCGAATTTTTGGCCCCTGCAGGTCGACCAGCACACCGATGGGCTGGCCTTCATCAGCGGCTGCCCGCATCAGATTGGCATAAACCTCTTCATGAACGGCGTGTGAGCCGTGACTGAGGTTGAATCGCGCAACATTGACCCCCGCCCGAATGAGGGCGCGAAGCTGCTCGTAGCTATTACTGGCAGGTCCGAGGGTAGCCACAATCTTGGCACGACGCATTGACTCTCCCGAGGTCACGAAACGAACAAGCGCCCCCAGCCTACGCCGGTTTGCGCCAGGGCTTAGACCGCGAGGGGGATGTCAGTTGCCCTCACCGGAGCAGGAAGGCTGGTCTCGCCTTCTAAGTACTCATCGACTTGCGCGGCAGCGGCGCGCCCCTCGGCGATGGCCCAGACGATCAGGGACGCACCGCGACCGGCGTCTCCAGCGACGAAAACCCCCGGCACGGAGGTGTCGTACCCTGCTCCGCGCTCAATATTGCCTCGATCATCAACGCCGATACCGCACTGCTGTTTCATCAACTGGTAATCCGGACCGGTGTAGCCCAGGGCCAGGAGGACCACATCAGCGGGAATCTCGCGCTCGGTCCCCGGTTTCGGGAACCGCCCACCGTCGCGAAACTCCGTTTCAGCGATCTTGAGTGCGCGTACTTCCCCGGCGTCGTTCCCGACAAACTCGACTGTGGAGGCGAGGTACATCCGCTCGCCGCCCTCCTCGTGCGCAGATTGGACCTCGAACAGCGTGGGGTCCATCGGCCAGGGCTGATTCTCCGGCCTCTCCGCGGGAGGTTGCTTACCAATGGCCAACATGGTGACACTTTCGGCACGCTGCCGGTGTGCGGTGCCAAGACAGTCGGCCCCGGTGTCGCCGCCGCCAAGAATGACCACGTGCTTTCCTTCGGCGTCAATAGGCTGGGCCACCGCATCGCCAGCAACCCAGCGATTGGCCGGCACGAGGTAGTCCATGGCGTAGTGGACCCCCAGAAGGTCCCGGCCCGGGATGGGCAGGTCGCGGGGGGTTGGTGCACCCGTGGCCACCACGACGGCGTCATAGCGCTCAATGAGCTCATCCCAGGTGATGTCCGTGCCGATGGCGACTCCCGCGCGAAAACGGGTGCCCTCAGCCTGCATCTGCGCCAAGCGCTGGTCGAGGTGGTGTTTTTCCATTTTGAAGTCGGGAATGCCATAGCGGAGCAGTCCGCCAATCCGGTCGTCACGCTCGTAGACGGCAACGGTGTGACCAACCCTGGTCAGTTGCTGAGCAGCGGCCAGACCGGCAGGGCCACTACCAACCACGGCAACCGTTTTGCCGGTCAGCCTCTCGGGCGGAATGGGCTTGACCCAGCCGTTTGCCCAGGCGTTGTCGATAATCGACACCTCGACCTGCTTGATGGTCACCGGAGGCTGGTTTATTCCCAGCACGCACGAGGACTCGCAGGGTGCCGGACAGAGTCGACCGGTGAACTCTGGGAAGTTGTTGGTTTCGTGTAGGCGTTCGATTGCTCCGTGGCCGTCACCGCGACGAACCAAATCGTTCCACTCGGGGATGAGGTTTCCCAGCGGGCAGCCCTGATGGCAGAACGGAACACCGCAGTCCATACAGCGGGCGGCCTGGCGCTTGAGCACATCGGGATCCCGGGGCCCGTAGACCTCTTTCCAATCACCAATGCGAACTGAGACGGGGCGCCGCTCCGGAAGCTCCCGGTCGCGGTATTTCAAAAATCCTCGTGGGTCAGCCACCAGTCACCTCCAAAATTCGATTCCAGACTTCGTCACCATCAGGGTCGAGACCCTCACGCAGGGCTTGTTCACGCGTGGCAATCACCGCTTGGTAGTCACGCGGGGTGATTTTCACAAATTCATCCAGCGCCGCATCACCAGCCTCCAGCACCCTCGCCGCGACGGGCGAGGAGGTTTCGCGCAGGTGGCGCTCGAGCAGATCGCGAAGGATTTCGCGATCACCCGCCCCCAGTGGGCCCAGTGAAATTTCACCACTGGAGAGGGCTTGCGCGTTGACCCGCTCGGTGCGCAACCGTCGAACATACGCCGTCCCGCCGGACATTCCTGCCCCCAGGTTACGACCGGTCTCGCCGAGGATGACGGCCAGTCCCCCGGTCATGTACTCCAGTGCGTGGTCACCCACTCCTTCGACGACCGCTGTCGCCCCGGAGTTGCGAACGAGGAATCTCTCGCCGACGACGCCGCTGATGAACATCGTGCCCGAGGTGGCGCCGTATCCGATGACGTTTCCGGCAATCACGTTGCGCTCGGGGGCGAATACCGAGCCCTCCGGGGGGCGAACCACGATGTCGCCGCCGGAGAGACCCTTTCCGACATAGTCATTGGCGTCGCCGGATAAGCGCAGGGTGATGCCGCCTGGCATAAATGCCCCCAGCGACTGTCCGGCAGCTCCGTGCAGCGTGACGTCGATCGTGCCGCTGGGCAGGCCGTGCTCGCCGTGGGCGAGGGTCACCTGGTTGCCCAACATGGTCCCTACGGCTCGCTCGGTGTTACGAATGGGAAGGTCGATACTCACCGGCTGCCCACTCTGCAACGCGGGTTGGGCCAACTCGATGAGTTGGTTATCAAAATGCTCGTCAATTTCGTGGTCTTGGCCCTGCTCATGGTGGACGGCGACCCCGGGACGGAGGGCCTCGGTGGACAAGATGGGCTCAAGGTCAAGCCCGTCGGTCTTCCAATGCGATACCGCGCGGTCCACATCCAACAGGTGGGCCTGCCCGATGGCTTCGTCCAAGCTGCGGAAGCCCAACTGGGCGAGGTATTCGCGCACTTCCTGGGCGATGTACTCAAAGAAGGTTTCCACGAATTCGGGCTTGCCACTAAAGCGCTTGCGCAGTTCCGGGTTCTGAGTTGCCACACCAACCGGACAGGTATCCAAGTGGCACACCCGCATGAGGATGCAACCGGATACCACCATCGGTGCGGTGGCGAATCCGAAGCCCTCCGCGCCCAGCAGAGCGGCAATAATGACGTCCCGACCGGTCTTCATTTGTCCATCAACGGCGAGCTTCACTCGACCGCGCATGTTGTTAACCATGAGGGTTTGTTGGGCTTCTGCTAACCCGATTTCCCACGGGGTTCCTGCGTGTTTGAGGGAGTTCAGCGGGCTTGCACCAGTTCCACCGTCGTGGCCTGAAATGAGGATGACGTCTGCTTTGGCTTTGGCCACACCGGCCGTCACCGCTCCGATGCCGGACTGCGAAACCAGCTTGACGTGCACATTCGCTGCAGGATTGGAGCGCTTGAGGTCAAAAATCAGCTGCTTGAGGTCCTCGATGGAGTAAATGTCGTGGTGCGGTGGAGGAGAAATCAGCCCCACCCCGGGGGTTCCGTGGCGCAGCTTGGCAATCCAGGGATATACCTTATTGGCGGGCAACTGCCCTCCTTCACCCGGCTTTGCCCCCTGAGCCATTTTGATCTGCAAGTCGGTGGCATGGGTCAGATACAAACTGGTGACACCAAAGCGTCCCGAGGCGATCTGCTTAATCCGGCTGGAGCGCTCCGGGTCGACCAGCCGCTCCGGCGACTCGCCACCCTCGCCCGTGTTACTCAATCCCCCGGTGTGGTTCATCGCCACGGCCAAGGTTTCGTGCATTTCCGGGCTGATTGCGCCCATGGACATCGCGCCGGAGTTGAACCTTTTGAGAATGCTCTCGACAGGCTCAACGTCATCGATGGAAATGGGCTTTCGCTCTTCGGTGCGCAAGCGCAACAGCCCGCGCAGAGTCATCAGCTCTTCTGACTGGTCATCAACGCTTCTGGTGTAGTCGCGGAAAATATCGAAGCGCTTTTGCCGTGTGGCGTGCTGAAGCAAAAACACCGTTTGGGGGTTGAACAGGTGCGGTGGTCCGCCCCGCCGCCACTGGTATTCACCACCGACGGGGAGGCGTTCGTGGGGGTTTGCCGTTCCCGTTTGCGGGTACGCCAGCTGGTGGCGCTTCGCGTTTTCCTGCTCAATGATCTCCAGACCAACTCCACCCAAGATGCTGGTGGTGCCGGTGAAGTAGAGGTCAATGAGCTCTTGGGAGAGCCCGACGGCTTCGAATGCTTGAGCACCGGCATAGGAGGCAACCGTTGAAATGCCCATTTTGCTCATGATCTTCAACACGCCCTTACCCAGAGCGGTAATCACGTTTCGAACAGCGCTTTCCGGCGCTATGGAGTCAATATCGCCGGTCCGCGCCAGGTGTTCGACCGTCTCCATGGCCAGGTAGGGGTTTAGTGCACTGGCGCCAAAGCCGATCAGGGTGGCCGCGTGGTGGACCTCGCGCACGTCCCCGGCTTCCACGACGATGCCCACGCGCATGCGCTTGTGCCCCCGGATGAGGTGGTGGTGGACCGCGGAGAGCAGCAGCAGTGACGGGATGGGCGCAAGGTCTTGGGTGGCGTGGCGATCGCTGAGGATCAAAAACAGTGCGCCCTGATCCACCGCGTCGTCTGCTTCCTGACAGATTTCTTCCAGTCGGGTGCGCAGACCGTCGACGCCTCGATCGACCGGGTATAGCCCCTCAATGGTGTGAGTACTGGCCTCGCCGTTTTCATCACGAAGGTGACCAATTTTGGCCAGTTCGTCGTTATCAATAACGGGAAACTCCAGGACGACCTGTCGGGCGTGGTCAACGCCGGCATCCATGAGGTTGCGCTCGGGCCCCAGTGAGGTGGTCATCGAGGTGACAACCTGCTCACGAATAGAATCCAGCGGCGGGTTTGTCACTTGGGCAAACTGCTGGGCGAAGTAGTCGAATAGCAACCGCGGGCGCTCAGAGATTGCCGCAATGGGGGTATCAGACCCCATTGCTCCCAGCGGTTCGACACCGTTGGCGCCCATCGGGGTGAGCAGGACGCGAATTTCCTCTTCGGTGTAGCCAAATGTCCGCTGGCGCCGAAGAAGAGAAGCGGGAGTGGCAATAATATGCTCGCGCTCGGGAAGCGACTCTAATTCAATCCGCCCTTCGCGCACCCACTCCCCCCAGGGGGCGCTGTGGGCAAGCTGTGCTTTGAGTTCCTGATCTTCAATGATTCGACCCTCGTGGGTGTCGGCAAGCAGCATGGAACCTGGGCGCAAACGCCCTTTTCGCACCACATTGGCCGGGTCAACATCGAGGACGCCAATTTCGCTTCCCAGGATGACGAAACCATCGCTGGTGATGACGTAGCGTCCGGGACGCAGCCCGTTGCGGTCAAGTGTCGCGCCGACGAGCGAACCGTCAGTGAAGACCAACGCCGCAGGACCATCCCAGGGCTCCATCAGCATGGAGTGAAACTCGTAGAAATCCTTCACCGCGGGATCCATGTCGGCCTGGTTTTCCCAGGCTTCGGGAACGAGCATCATGATGGCGTGGGGTAGCGAGCGACCTCCGAGCTCCAGCAGCTCCACAACCTCGTCGAGCGACGCTGAGTCACTAGCTCCCTCAGTGACAATGGGGTACACGTCATCGAGGGGCCCCAATAGTTCAGACTCAAGCTGCGACTGCCGGGCGTGCATCCAGTTTCGGTTCGCGCGAATGGTGTTGATTTCACCGTTGTGAGCGATGCGACGGAAAGGCTGAGCCAGTGGCCACGACGGGAAGGTGTTTGTCGAATAGCGCGAGTGAACAAGAGCCAGGGTCGATTCGAAGCGCTCATCGGATAAATCGGGGTAGAACGGCTCGAGCTGAAGCGTGGTCACCATGCCCTTGTACACGAGGGTCCGCGCTGAGAGAGAGGGGAAATAGAGTCCCAGTTCCCGCTCGGCACGTTTGCGCAGTCGAAACGTCAGTCGGTCCAGTTCAATTCCCCGCAGGGACTGCTCGGTGTCCGAGGCCACGAACAACTGTTCAAATCCCGGCATGGCCGAGCGGGCTAATTCGCCAATTTCTGCCGGCTCAACAGGAACCTCACGCCAGCCCAGTACCCGCAGTTTCTCACTGGCCGCCAATTGCTCAATGCGGGCTTTCTCGTCCAGACGCTCCGACGGGTCAGCGGAGAAAAACCCCGTGCCCACGGCGTAGTAGCCCTTTTCCGGGAGTTCGAAATCGACGACGGCGCGGAAAAAGCCGTCTGGGATCTGGGTGATGATTCCTGCCCCATCACCGGTTCCCGCGTCGGAGCCCACTGCTCCGCGATGTTCAAGGTTGCGCAGGGCACGCAGCGCCATATCGACGATGTCGTGGCCGGGTGTGCCGCGGAGGGTGGCGACCATCGCTAACCCGCAGTTGTCGCGTTCGAAACCAGGGTTGTAGAGGCCACTCGCCTCGGGAACGAGGTTGTGGCGCTGGTAGGGACCCTGCGTCGTCATAGTCACCGTCCTTCCGACGTGATAGATACGTTCGGGGACACCGTTGGCCCGGGTGCGCGGCCGCTGCCTGTGAGGCTGCGCGGTCTAGTTCTTGTTTGGTGTGGCGGGTTCTCCACTTGTGGTGGATTCAGAAGCCGCATCGTCACTCTCGACCATTTCGTCAAGCCGGTAACGCGCTTGAGATTCTACCTCATCGTCTGGTTGCCATTCCTTACCGGGACGATAAACAGACGGCTCGGTCCCGGGATGGCGCCGCGCTTGGACGATCAGAATGAGAATTCCCAGCACAATCCCAGCCAGAGCGGCCCACTGGTTCGCGCGAAGCCCCAGAATGACCTCGGCGACGTCGAGCCGGAGCAACTCCAGCAGGAAGCGTCCGATGCCGTACCAGATGAGGTACAAGGCGAAGGCTCTTCCCCACTGGAGTGAGAGTTTCTTCGTCAGGGCAATGATGACCAGCGCACCCAAGACATTCCACAGTGCTTCATAGGCAAAAGTGGGGTGAAAGAGCGTGTCAGTAGGTAAACCAACCGGAATCGCGGGGTTTCCCGGATCAATTTCTAGGCCCCACGGCAGAGCCGTTGGAGCACCAAAAAGCTCCTGGTTGAAGTAGTTTCCCAACCGACCCGAAGCCTGAGCGATCAGCAGCCCCGGCGCCAGTGCGTCGGCAAAAGACCAAAATCGAACCCCGGTGAGGCGAGTGCCGATCCACGCACCGAGTGCACCGCCGAGGAGAGCGCCAAAGATGGCCAATCCCCCCTCCCAGATGTAGAGGATCCTCCACAAGTCAGCGCCGGGAAAAAAGTAGTCAGCAGGGTGGGTTGCCACATGGAATAAACGTCCACCGAGGATTCCCAACGGCACCGCGTAGAGGGCGATGTCAATAACAACCCACGGTTCCGCACCCCGGGAGCTCAGGCGGTGATTAACAATCAGGACGGCCGCGACAATCCCCAGCAGGATGAACATCGCGTAAGCGTTAATGCTCAGGTTCAGGGCAAACCAGTCGAGGCCGAGGTCGCGAAGCCACTGCCCGATATTAAATGCTCGCCACTCTGCGGGCGGGCTCGGAATCGACTGGGGCAGCATCAACAATCACCTTCTCCAAATAAGCAGCGTTGGCCAGGCTATCGTGCTTGGAGGTCGCTGCGTTGTGCCAGCGCGCTCGCCACGGAGCGCATCTGTGGCACACCGCCTTCGTCGAGGGCGCGCACGAGCGCAGAACCAACAATGGCACCATCGGCGTAATCAAGGACCTCATCGACCTGTTCGCCTGTTGAGATGCCCAAGCCCACGCATACCGACTGGGCGCCCTGCTCGCGCAGCCGGGACACCACGGTGTGGGCTGCTTGGTCCACATCACCTCTGGTGCCAGTGGTTCCCATCGTCGATACGGCGTAAACAAAACCCCGAGAACTATCAATGGCCCGGCGCATACGCTCGTCACTCGAGGACGGGGCTGCGAGAAAGACACGCTCTGCTCCCAGACGCTCCGAAACATCTAGCCATTCGGCGGCCTCATCGGGGATGAGGTCGGGGGTGATGAGCCCCTTTGCTCCAGCATCGAGTAGGTCACGCGTGAAGCGCTCAACACCGTACTGAACAACAGGGTTCCAGTAGGTCATCACCAAAATCGGCATGGACACCCGGGAGGTGATTTCTCGAATGGCTTCAAAGAGATCCGCCAGTTTGAAGCCACCTTCCAGCGCCTGCTGGGTGGCCCGAGATATCACGGGGCCATCCATCACCGGGTCTGAATAGGGAACCCCAAACTCGAGAATGTCGAAGCCTTCTTCAGCGAGGGCAACAGCGGCCTCAACACTGGTAGCCACATCGGGAAACCCCGCTGGCAAATAGCCGACAACCACCCCGCGGCCGTGAGCGCGGGCGTCGGCGATTGTCTGTGCGACAGAAGGAATCGACATATCAGGCCCCACCGATGAGGTTGAAATAGCGCGCCGCGGTCTCCATATCCTTATCTCCACGACCGCTGAGAGAGACGAGGATGTGGCCGTCTGGGCCCAGTTCACGGCCGAGTTTTTCGGTACCCGCTAGGGCGTGTGCAGTTTCAATGGCCGGGATAATTCCCTCTGAGTGCGACAGGCGCCTCAGCGATTGCATTGCCTCATCATCGGTAACCGCCGCGTACTCGGTGCGACCGATGGATTGAAGCCATGCGTGTTCGGGTCCGACACCGGGATAGTCCAAACCGGCGGAAATGGAGTGCGATTCGATTGTCTGTCCATCGCCGTCCTGGAGCACCAGGCTCTTGGCACCGTGGAGAACACCGGCCTTCCCGCGGCCCAGTGTCGCGGCGTGGTGCGGGGTATCGATTCCGTCGCCGCCTGCCTCGTATCCGATAAGTCGCACGGATTCGTCGTCGAGGAACGCGTGGAAAATGCCCATGGCATTACTGCCCCCACCGATACACGCCGTCACCGCGTCGGGCAGTCGACCGGTGAGCTCGAGCATCTGTGCCCGCGCTTCATACCCGATGACCGAGTGGAAGTCACGGACCATCAGTGGGAAGGGGTGTGGACCGGCAACAGTTCCCAACAGGTAGTGGGAGCTGTCGACATTGGCAACCCAGTCGCGCATGGCTTCGTTGATGGCGTCTTTAAGGGTGCGAGATCCCGTGGTCACCGGATGAACATCAGCGCCCAGGAGCCGCATCCGCGCAACGTTGAGAGCTTGGCGTTCGGTGTCGACCTCACCCATGTAAACGAGGCATTCCATGCCCATCAAGGCGGCCGCCGTGGCCGTGGCAACACCGTGTTGACCAGCGCCTGTTTCCGCAATCAGGCGGGTTTTGCCCAGTCGTTTGGCTACTAAGGCCTGGCCGAGAACATTGTTAATCTTGTGGCTTCCGGTGTGGTTGAGGTCTTCACGCTTGAGAAAAATCCTGGCGCCACCGCAGTATTCAGAAAACCGCGTTGCCTCAGTGATGATCGAGGGTCGACCGGTGTAGTCGCGGTGGAGCGCGTCGAGTTCGGCCTGGAAGGTCGGATCAGCTTTTGCCGCCAGATAGGCGGCCTCAAGCTCGTCGAGGGCGGCAATCAGTGACTCGGGCACAAACCGTCCGCCAAAAGCTCCGTAATACGGTCCTGATACTTCGCGAAGTTGGGTCATGATGCGAGGAACTCTCTCACGGTTTGCTGGGGATTCGCCCCAGTAACGAGTGCTTCTCCGACGAGGACATAGTCTGCCCCCTCTAGGCGGTAACGAGCGACATCGTCTGGTGTTGACACCGCCGATTCGGCCACCGCCACCACACCGGCGGGAACCATGCTGCGCAAACGTCCAAACAGGCTGATATCCACCTCAAAAGTGGTCAGATCCCGGGCATTAATGCCGATCACATCGGCTCCTAAGTCCACGGCGCGCGAGACTTCCTCCGCCGAGTGGGCCTCCACCAGCGCCCCCATCCCCCAGTACCGGGCCTCCGTGAGGAGCTCTTGGGCAGTGCCGTCATCAAGGCTCGCCATAATTAGCAGCACCATGCTCGCGCCATGGGCGCGCGCTTCGACAACCTGGTATCTGTTACTGAGAAAGTCCTTGCGTAAAACCGGGATGGTCACCGACTGGGTAACCGCCGCCAAGTCGTCCAGCGAGCCCAAGAATTTGCGCGATTCGGTTAACACGCTGATGGCACTGGCACCGCCGGCTTCATACTGCTGGGCCAGCCAGACCGGGTCAGGAATATCAGCCAGCGGTCCCTTCGAGGGGCTGGCGCGCTTAATCTCAGCGATAATTCCCACACTCCCGGACATCGGGCGCAAGGCGGCCTCGGGCAAGACCGGGGCCATTGCCTCGGCCTGAGCGACGCGTTCCGCGTAGGGAATGCGCTCTTCGCGGATGCGAGCGTCTTTGGCTGCGCCCGCAACGAGGTCGGCGAGCACCTAGTGATGCTCCTTAGGCTGCCATTTCGGTCCGCGAACGCCGTAACCCATGGCTGCCAGCAGCGGTCCGAGCAGGAGGCCGCCAACGAACACCGCCATCGACACCCAAAAGGGGGTCCACAATCCGACAAAGAAGAAGGCCGTGGCAAAAGTCAATCCGGCAATCGAGACCGACACCGCAATCCATGCAGCTGGTGAGTGGCCGTGTCCGGGATCGTTGGGCGCGTTCATCGCTCTCCTAGGCAAGTCAGTGGCTCGACAGAGCCTCAGTCTATCGGGATGTGGGGTCTTGGCCGTCGCTCAGCGCCTGCCAAGGATCAACAGTGTCTGACTGTTCGGCTCGTTGGTAACGCTGTTGGCGGCCTCGGCCGTCGGGCACAATCGTTCCCCATATGCCGGACGCAAGAAGCGACAGGAGGGCAATCACCGCGACACTCACCCAGGCGGGTGACCAGGCCGAGACGGTCTCTGCTGGCGATATCGCTCCAATGACACCGGAGGCTTCGCCTGCCAACCGATTCAGCAGGCGGGTGGGTTCACCGAGCGCACTGCCAAGGCTGAGCAGTGCCCCAGCAGCGAGCAGTGTTTGAGCGCCACTGAGATACCTCGTGGCGCGTGAGCCGGTTAATAACGATGCGCCCCATCCGGCGATGGCTGCCAGGGCGAGGCTGAAGGAGGCGGGAGCAACGTCAGACCAACCGGCCGTCGCGGTGGCGCCGGTAGGAACTTCGACGACTAACCACGGTGCGCCGAGCGAAACCAAACCCAACACTAAAGCCGGGATCATCGGCAGGTGGCGTGAGCCGCGTGTGGTTTTAGCCATCAGTCGGTGTGTCATCGGGTTTCAAGGCATTGGCCACTGCGATAGCCCGAAGTGGGGCAGCTGCCTTGTGATGCGTCTCTTGATACTCACTCTCGGGATGAGAGTCTGCGACGATTCCTGCTCCCGCCTGCACAGTGGCGATTCCATCGCGCATCCAGACGGTTCGAATGGCAATCGCGAGGTCAGCATCGCCACGGTGGGCAAAGTACCCGACGACACCGCCATAGATGCCTCGACGATCGGGTTCAAGGTCGTCGATAATTTCCAAAGCACGCGGTTTGGGCGCGCCACTGAGGGTCCCGGCGGGGAACGTCGCGCGCAGCACATCAATTGTGCTCGCCTCAGGTGCCTGGTCTCCCTCAACACTGCTGACAATGTGCATGATGTGGCTAAAGCGTTCAATTTCCATGAACTCAGTCACGTCCACGCTTCCGGAGACACAGACCCGGGAGAGGTCATTGCGAGCGAGGTCCACGAGCATCAAGTGTTCCGCCTGCTCTTTTTGATCAGCAGCCAGTTCACGGGCAATGGCCGAGTCTTCCTCGGTGGTCGTACCACGGGGTCTCGACCCGGCAATGGGATGGGAGTAGACCCGCTGGTCTTTGACTGTAACAAGCGCCTCGGGCGACGAGCCCACAACGTGGAAGGCAACCCCGTCACTATCGCGACATTCGAGGAGATACATATACGGGCTGGGGTTTAACGACCGAAGAACGCGGTAAACCTCCAGCGCCGAGGCCGTGACAGGCATATCAAACCGTTGGCCGACGACGACTTGAAAGACGTCGCCATCGACAATGTGCTGCTGCGCTCGGGCGACCATGGCGTAAAAGTCATCGCTGGTCATATTCGGCTGTGCCTGTGGTTGCGGTGGATCCTGACGAACAGAGAGCGTCGACGCCGTGGGTTGGCGAAGCGCGGAGTGCAAGGCATCGAGACGGCCCACCGCATCGAGGTAGTCGGCCTGTGTGACGGGCTGATGCGAATACACCAACGCCATCAAGATGACATCTGAGGAGTGGTGATCAAAGACCACGAGGTCCTTGGTGAGGGCCATGGCGATACGCGGCACCGGGTGGACACTGCGGGGAGGGTGCGGCAGGTGCTCGAGCTCCCGGATTGCGTCCCAGCCCACGTAGCCGACCAGGCCGCCAGCAAAGGGCGGCAGGGTCGAATCCGCTTCTGATGCCCAACGGTCATTGAGGGCCTCGAGGGCGTCGAGAGGTGTGGCCGGGATGGGACCGCCAAAAGCTTCGGCCTCATCCATGCCGAGGCTGTCCCACCACGCCGCGCCGTCGCGTTCAGTGACAATTCCGTGACTGGTCGCGCCGATAAACGAGTATCGCGACCACTTGCCGGCCTGATCAGCCGATTCGAGCAGGAACGACCCCGGTCCCCCGGCCAGCTTGCGATACAAACCCATCGGGGTTTCACTATCGGCAAAAAGGCGCCTGACAACCGGTGTGACCGCCGACGTGGCCCCGGCGGTGAGAAACTCCTCCAGAGTCGTGTCAGCCACGGTGAACCTCAAAACAGGTCGCCGCGCCGGTGTGACAGGCGGGTCCGGTTTGGTGAACTTCCAACAAAATGGTGTCGCCATCGCAGTCGAGGGTCATCGATATGGCCTGTTGGATGTTGCCACTGGTGTCCCCTTTTCGCCAGTACTCCTTACGGGAGCGTGAAAAGTAGGTGACTCGTCCTTCCGTGATTGTCCGACGGATGGCTTCGCTGTCCATCCACGCGAGCATGAGGACCTCGCGGGTCGTGTTGTCCTGCACGATAACGGGGACAAGCCCCTCGCTATTGAACAAGACGCCACCGGGTATCTCCCCCTGGGTGGTTACGCTCATATCCGTCACCTCACAATCACCCCCGATTGGGCTAATTCTTCCTTAACGTCGGCAACCGTGAACTGGCCGCTGTGAAAAACCGAGGCCGCGAGAACCGCATCGGCTCCTGCCGCAATCGCTGGTGCGAAGTGTTCTCGTTCACCGGCTCCACCGGAGGCCACCAGGGGCACCCTGACTTCGGGTCGAAGGAGTCGGATGAGCTCTAAATCGAAACCCTCTTTTGTCCCATCAGCGTCAATGGAGTTGACCAGCAACTCCCCGGCTCCGCGTTCGACACTCTCCCTCGCCCAGGCCAGAGCGTCGATGGTGGTGCGCTGGCGCCCACCATGGGTCGTGACGACGAAACCACTGGGGGCCGTGTTGTCTCGGGTGACATCGAGGGAGACAACACACACTTGGGCTCCAAAGCGAGCGGCAATCTCGTCGATGAGTTCAGGCCTGGCGATTGCAGCGGAGTTCACGCTGATCTTGTCTGCACCGTGGGCCAGAAGCGTGGCGACGTCGTCCACGCTTCGCACTCCCCCGCCAACGGTGAGGGGGATGAAGAGTGTCTCGGCGGTGCGTCGGACCATATCCAGCGTGGTCGCTCGACCGTCGACGGTTGCGGTGACATCGAGGAACGTCACCTCGTCTGCGCCCTGTTGGCCGTAACGCTGGGCTAGCTCCACAGGGTCGCCCTGGTCGACAAGGTCTTGGAAGTTCACGCCCTTCACGACCCGACCGGAGTCGACATCCAGGCAGGGAATGACGCGGGTGGACAGAGTCACTAGATTCGAGCGGCGTGAATTGACGAAACGAGGATCGCCCGCGCACCGAGGGCGTAGAGCCGGTCCATGACTTCGTGTTGATCGCCGCGTTTGACCATGGCTCGCACCGCAACCCAGTCGGGGTCTTGCAGTGGTGAGACGGTGGGCGATTCGATACCGGGAGAAATGCTGGTGGCCTCGTTAAGTAAACGAGCAGGAAGGTCGTAGTCCATCAGGACGTATTGACGGGCAACAAGCACACCCTGGAGGCGCTGCTGGAGGGTGTCCAACCCGGCTGGTGTTTCCGGTCCGGCGATCAGCACCGCTTCCGATTCAAGAATGACTGGACCGAAAATCTCGAGCCCCTGTGCTCGCAGGGTTCTCCCCGTTGACACCACGTCGGCGACGGCTTCGGCGACACCGAGCCGGACTGCTGATTCGACGGCCCCGTCGAGTCGGATGATCTCGGCGGAGACACCGTGGCCAAGCAGGAAGCGCTCCACAAGCCGCGGATAGCTTGTCGCCACCCGCTTACCGGAAAGGGCAGCAAGGTCGTCATCGCTGGAGGGTCCGGCAAAGCGGAACGTGGAGAAGCCAAAGTCGAGTGCTTGAACTTCTCTGGCGGGTACTTCGGAGTCCAGCAGTAAGTCTCGACCCGTAATACCAATATCAAGAACCCCACCGGCAACATACGTGGCAATATCACGCGGGCGCAGGTAATAAAACTCGACACCGTTTCGCTCGTCTGGGACGGTGAGGGCTCGGGGGTCGCTGCGCCCGGCGTAGCCAGCCTCAATGAGCATCTGTTGGGCAGATTCGGACAGGGTGCCCTTATTGGGCACCGCAATTTTCAGGATGGATTGGCTCATAGCGCTCGATACACATCCTCGAGTGACACTCCGCGCGCCACCATCATGACCTGCAGGTGGTAGAGAAGTTGAGCAATTTCAACGGCCAATTCCTCGGGGCTTTCGTGTTCAGCGGCCATCCACACCTCAGAGGCCTCCTCAACAACTTTTTTACCAATCGCGTGGACACCTGCGTCGAGCAGCTGCGCTGTGCGCGAGCCCTCCGGTTTATCCAGAGAACGCACGTGGACTTCGCGGTAGAGCTCGTCAAAGGTTTTCACACCCCCAGGCTACCCGAGGCCACGGGCCCCAGCCGGCGGTGAAACCGCCGCTAGCGAATGGCAATCAAGTCGATGACAAACAGCAGGGTCTTACCCGAGAGAGGGTGGCCGCCCCCGGCAGGGCCATAGGCGAGGTGGGGTGGGCAGGTGAGTTTACGGCGTCCACCCACTTTCATCCCGGGTATCCCCTGCTGCCACCCGGCAATTAACCCGGAAAGAGGGAAGGTGATGGTTTGAGAACGAGACCACGAACTGTCGAACTCTTCGCCAGTGTCGTAATCAACTCCCAGGTAGTGAACTTCCACTGTGGCCCCTGCCGAGGCCTCAACCCCATCTCCTAATTCAATATCGTCAATGACTAACTCACCCGGGGCGGGGCCCATCGGCGGGTCAAGTTCAGGCTTCGTGCGCTCCATTGTTCTCTCTCCTTTACTGAGGTGTTGTCGGGGCGTGTCTTAGTTCTCACTCGCGTGAGCGGCGGCGGCACGCAAATCCGCTATCGCCTCAGCCGGGCTTATTCCCCGGGAAAATACCCCAGAGCCCGCGACAAACGTGTTGGCCCCCGCGGCAGCGGCCAGCCCAATCGTGTCGGGCCCTATTCCCCCGTCGACCTGTATCCAGATCTCGCGCCCGGCTTTTTTCGCCGCTGAGGCGACCGCGCTGACTTTCGGCAGAACCTCTGACATGAACGCTTGCCCGCCAAATCCGGGCTCCACGGTCATCACCAGAACCTGGTCGACACGAGAAATCAGTTCCAGGTAGGGCTCAATCGGCGTGGCGGGTTTTACCGAAATACCCGTTTTTACCCCCGCCATTTCCAGCGCGGCGATGACCCTCACTGGATCATCGGTTGCCTCGACGTGGAAGGTCACACACTCGGCACCCGTTTCGGCGAAGTCGACTGCCCAGCGTTCGGGGTTATCGATCATCAAATGCACGTCCAGAGGCACGGGCGAGACATCCTGAATCCGACCCACCATCTGGGGGCCAAAGGTGAGGTTGGGTAC
>CBFHWA010000016.1:0-17063 GCA_965659525.1 Pontimonas sp. | reverse complement strand
ACCTCATCGCTTTCATCCTGCTCTCGATCGTGATTATCGTCATCCCCGGTCCCAGCGTCCTTTATTCGATTGGCCGGGCCTTAGCGTGGGGTAAACGCGCGGCGCTGATTAGCGTCCTCGGAAATGCCACCGGGGTGGGTATTCAAATCCTCGCGGTGGCACTGGGCTTGGGCGCGCTGGTGATCGCGCTTCCTCCGCTGTTTTTTGGTCTCAAACTCGGTGGTGCCATCATCATTGTGCTTCTAGCCGTTCAGGCGATTGTCGCCAGAAAAGACCACACGAAAGTCGAGAAAGTTCGCACCAAACCGAGGGGTCAACGCCTATTCGTCGAATCGATTGGGGTGGGAATTACCAACCCCAAAACCCTCGTGTTCTTTGTCGCAACGATGCCCGCATTTGTCACCCCCAACGGTGTTTCGGTGGTCTGGCAGATGCTGCTGCTGGGTCTGGTGTTCACCGTGATTGGGGTGACGAGTGATTCGGTCTGGGCGGTTGGTGCGGGGCTTGCCAGGGACTGGTTTGCCCAGTCGTCATCGCGTTTAGTCGCGGTTCGCACAGGTGGCGGGGTGGCTCTGGGAGGCCTCGGCGGCTACATGCTCTATGACGCGCTAAAGGCCCCGTAGCGCCGCTGTGCCACAGGGCTTAGTCGCGGATGTCCAACCGGTTACCGCGGTCGATCACGCTGGTCACGGCGAGCACCATCGAAATCACCCAGCTCGCCCAGAGCAGGCCCGTTCGCCAACTCAGTGGTGCCTTCAGGGTGTGGCGAACCAGGCTCACCCCCGAGGCCAATGCCGAAATGACACTGGTGCTGAGCAAGAACCGACGCATAGCCTCAGGCTAACGAAGGAAGCGACACCTGGCTAACTGGCTTTGGCGAGCACGTCAGCGGCAGGCTGGCTTTGTGGCAGCGTGGCTACGGGCGTTGCCGAGTGGGTTTTGGCAAACTCGAGAGTGCGGCCCAGACGCTGGATTTTCGCCTCGCGGGTGCGGTCTTTCGCGGTGGAGACCTCCGCGACCACCGCGCCATCGAAGCGGTTTTTCGCAAGCTGCTGGAGGACTTGCTCGAGCGGTTGGGAGCCATCGCCGGGGGCGAGGTGTTCATCAAATAAGTGCGGGTTGTCCTCCGGGAAGGTGCCATCGCACAGGTGGACGTGGCGAAGCCGCTCGCCCCACTGTGTGGCCAAGTCGTGACCGGAGGAGCCGTTTAGGGCTGCGTGGGAAAAGTCCAGAGTCAGAGCATCGACGGCGAGGGTTCCCGGGTTCCAGGTCGGTGCGTAGGCATCGAGGTGGGCTGTGCCCGCCTGCCAACCAAACATGTTCTCTACGGCGATATCAACGCCGTAGTCGTGAGCAATTTCGCCGACGACTTCGGCGAAGACCCTGCTGTATCCGCCCTGCCAGCGAAAGGGAGGGTGGACCACAACCGTGGGCGCTCCCACCGCGCGTGCGAGAGCGGCAGATTTTTCCAGCTTCGATTTGGCCGAGAGGCCAAAAACAAAACTTGTTGCCAGGAGCACTGGCGCGTGAATGGAGAGGATCGGCTGCGAGTATTCCGCCGCCAGTGACTTCAGCGTGTTCGCATCTCGGGTGCGCCCGTCGTGCATCACCATGATTTCCAGGCCATCAAAGCCGATATCGGCTGAGAGCCGGAAGGTTTCTTCCAGGGGGTAGCTGTGTGTGCAGCTTGTCGACATCCCAATCTGAACCATATGCGCCATTGTCCTCCGGGGTGCCGTGGAGCCAGGTGACATACGGGTTACGTGTTGGGAAAGTCCCGGGATGATCTCTGAGGCCAAAAACCCCCAGTGTTAGCCTGAGGGTGCTCGATTAATCCGGGAGGTCGGACCACGATGGCTCGCTCCGCTGCGCCGACATTCGATTTCGTGGTCGTGTCCAACCGCTTACCCGTCGACGCGAAGCCGACCAAAAGTGGCGAAAAGTGGGTGACAAGCCCCGGTGGTCTCGTCGCCGCGCTCCAGCCGGTGATGAAAGGCCGCACGGCGGCGTGGGTGGGCTGGCCCGGTCGGCCAGATACCGACCTCGAGGCCTTTAGCCTCGCCTCGACCTACTATCTGCCGGTGTCGATGAGCGAACAAGAGCTCGCCGAACACTACGAGGGGATGTCCAACGGCACGATTTGGCCGCTTTATCACGACGTGATTGTGCCGCCAGAGTTTCACCGCGACTGGTGGGATACCTACACCCGCGTGAACCAGCGCTTTGCCGAAGCAGCCGCGAGTGTTGCCGATAGGGACGCAGTGGTCTGGGTACAGGATTACCAGCTTCAACTCGTCCCGCAGATGCTGCGCGCTCTGCGGCCGGATCTGCGCATTGGATATTTTCACCACATTCCCTTCCCGCCCGAAGAACTGTTTTCCCAACTGCCGTGGCGACGCGAGATCCTCCACGGCCTCCTCGGTGCTGATGTGGTCGGGTTTCAGCGCAGTGCGGACGCGTCCAATATGCGCCGGGCGGTGCGGCGCCAATTTGGCTACTCGATGCAAAAACCCATCGTTCGCGTCCCCGTCGGGGCCGCTGCGCCGAGAAACCCGAAAGCCCCGCCGGTCACGGCAGCAAAGACGCGTGAAGTGACAATCGATGCGTTCCCGATCTCTTTGGACCAGGCAGCAATCACGAAGCTTGCCGGCAGTGACGCTGTGCGCGCCCGCGCCAAGGAGATTCGCCAGGAGCTTGGCAAACCCAAAACGATATTCCTCGGTGTTGACCGCCTGGATTACACCAAAGGCATCAGTCACCGACTCAAAGCCTTCGGCGAGCTGTTAGCCGATGGCACATTACGCGCCCAGGACGCCGTGTTTGTCCAGTTGGCAAGCCCCTCGCGCGAGCGGGTGGAGAGCTACCAGCAACTGCGTGACGATATTGAACGTCAGGTCGGTCGGATTAACGGTGATTTTGGTCAGCTGGATCGACCCGCTGTTGTCTACCTGCACCAAAACGTGAGTCGCGAAGAAATGATGGCGCTCTATCTCGCCTGCGATGTCATGGTCGTCACCCCGCTTCGTGACGGAATGAACCTGGTCGCCAAAGAGTTCATCGCCGCACGCTCCGACGCGAAGGGCGCTCTGGTGCTGAGCGAATTTACGGGAGCAGCCGACGAGCTGAGCGACGCAATCCTGGTTAACCCCCACGACATCGACGGAATGAAAGCGGCCCTTGTTGAAGCCTCCAGCATGGGTGCTGCTGAGCAAAAAAAGCGAATGAGCCAGTTGCGCGAGATCGTGATCGAACACGATGTGAAGAAATGGGCCACGAGTTTCCTCGAGGCCTTAAGCCCCTCAGCGTCCAAGCGTCGACGGTGAGTATCGAACGCTCCGGTTTTGCGCCGATTGATCAGGGGCTCGAGCGGGCAACCAACGCCTCGCGCCTTCTTGTCGCCCTGGACTTTGATGGCACGCTAGCGCCCTTAGTGGACAACCCCGACCAGGCTCGGATGACCCCCGCGGCACGGAACGCCCTCGACGCGTTAGCAGGATTAGCGGCAACCACGGTGGCATTGGTTTCCGGACGGGGCTTAGCGAATCTGCGGGAGGTGTCGGAAGCGGACCCGCGGTGGTGGCTGATTGGCTCCCACGGTGTGGAACTCGAGGGACCCGCTGATGGTGGTGTCGTTGCTGTTCCCACTGCTGATGTGGATGACCTTCAGGCGCTCTGGGATGATTTCACCGCTATTGCCCAGCAGTTTCCCGACACCTGGGTGGAGACCAAGCCCTGGGGAGCTGCGCTGCACACCCGGTCACTCGATCAGGAGACCGAGCAGGCCGTGCGCGCTCACGCTCGTCAGCGCATCGCCGGGTACGGCGACGCACTGACCACCCGGCTTGGCCACGGGATTATCGAGAGTTCTCTGCAGTCACAAAACAAAGGCGATGGCATCGAGGCACTGCGCGAGCACCTGCGTCCCGATGTGACTGTGTTCATCGGCGATGATCTGACCGATGAAGATGCCCAGGCTGCTCTCGGGCCCGATGACGTGGGCATTCGCTGCGGACTGGGCCCCACCCGGGCGGCGTATTTCTTGCCCGATGTTGATGCGGTAGCCGACTTCCTCGGCCAGCTCACCACCGCTCGCTTTGAGCGTGGGTTGTCATAGGAAGTACTAAGCAAACCCCTAGCGAGAACCAAGTAAGGCCCAAGGAGGGCTAAAGCACCGCTTCCTAACGTGGGTGCCATGCGGGAGCGACCCGCCAGGGAGGACACTATGAAAACCGGACCCATTATTGGCATCACCACGGGCGTTATCGCCGGCACTCTGCTGCTTGGCACAGGAGCCTTCGCCGCGGGGGTGGCCCTATCAGAGCCCATCACCGAGCAGCGAACGGAACAACGCATGGACCACCGTGGGCACCCAGGTGAGCACGCAAGTGATCGGGACCGACTGGGTGAACGACGTGACTCAGTCGCTGAGGGTATTGACCCGCGTTCTGGCCACGGGGCGGACCGTGGGAATGGCCGAGTAACTAATCAGCGGCCAGCCGGACCCGGCAGTGGCAAGAGTGCCAGCGAGTGTGAGGAGCAACACGATGTGTCTGCCTCGAGAGGTGATGACCGGGGTGAGGGTGGTCTCGCCCGCGGCAAGCACTCGATGGGCGGCGTGGCTTAATCGTTCACACCGGATGGTTCCCGCGTTTACCGGTCAGATGCGGGGGCCTCTGGTCTGACAGATATCCCTGTCACGCCCCAGATTCCGCCGGTACACTCTGGTGCCATGGCTGAAGCTGATATGAAACCGCGCTCGCGCGATGTCACTGACGGAATTGAAGCGACCACATCGCGGGGCATGTTGCGCGCGGTCGGGATGGGTGATGACGACTGGGATAAGCCCCAGGTCGGTATTGCCAGTTCGTGGAACGAAATCACCCCCTGCAACCTCTCTCTCGGGCGTCTGGCTCAAGCAGCCAAAGAAGGCGTCTTTACTGGCGGTGGATACCCGCTGCAGTTTGGCACCGTCTCGGTCTCCGATGGCATTTCGATGGGCCACGAAGGGATGCATTTTTCCCTGGTCTCCCGCGAGGTGATTGCGGACTCGGTTGAAACCGTCATGCAGGCTGAGCGCCTCGACGGATCAGTGCTTCTGGCTGGGTGTGACAAATCAATCCCGGGCATGCTGATGGCCGCCGCTCGCCTCGACCTAGCATCAGTGTTCCTCTACGCCGGCTCGATTGCCCCAGGATGGGTGAAACTCTCCGACGGCACCGAAAAGGACATCACCATCATCGACTCCTTCGAGGCGGTTGGTGCGGTGAAGGCCGGTCTGATGAGTGAAGAAGACGCCAAGCGCATCGAGTGTGCTTTTGCTCCCGGTGAGGGCGCCTGCGGCGGGATGTATACCGCCAACACGATGTCGAGCATCGCCGAAGCACTCGGGATGAGCCTGCCAGGCTCCGCCTCACCGGCATCGTTTGACCGCCGCCGCGACACCTATGCCCACAAATCAGGTGAAGCTGTTGTCGGCATGCTCCGCGCCGGACTTCGCACCCACGACGTACTCACCAAGGAAGCATTCGAAAACGCCATCACCGTGTTGATGGCACTGGGTGGCTCCACCAATGCCGTGTTGCACCTGCTGGCTATTGCCAACGAAGCCGGGGTGCCACTGAGCCTCGATGACTTTAACCGCATCGGAGACAAAACCCCGCACGTGGGTGACTTGAAGCCCTTTGGTCACTACGTGATGAACGATGTCGACCGACACGGTGGTATTCCGGTGCTTCTCAAAGCTCTACTCGACGAGGGGCTCCTCCATGGCGACGCCCTCACGGTGACCGGAAAGACGATGGCCGAGAATCTCAACGAGATCAACCCTGATCCCATTGACGGAGAAGTGCTCCGCCACTTCTCCAACCCCGTCCACCCCACCGGTGGGATCACCATCCTCAAGGGCACAATGGCTCCGGAAGGCGCCGTGGTGAAAACCGCGGGCTTCGACCTCGCGACCTTCGAAGGCCCGGCCCGGGTATTTGAACGTGAGCGGCCTGCCATGGATGCTCTGACAAACGGCGACATTAAAGCCGGCGACGTGATTGTGATTCGCAACGAAGGCCCCAAGGGGGGACCGGGCATGCGCGAGATGCTCGCCATTACCGCCGCCATTAAGGGTGCGGGGCTGGGGAAGGATGTACTACTGTTGACGGACGGACGATTCTCAGGCGGCACAACCGGCCTGTGTATCGGCCACATTGCTCCGGAAGCCGTGGACGCAGGTCCGATTGCTTTCGTGAGGGATGGTGATCTGATTCGGGTCGACATTCCCGCTCGGAGCATCGACCTACTGGTCGATGAGTCTGAGCTCGAGGCACGCCAGGAGGGCTGGGAGCCCATGGCCCCCCACTACACGCGCGGCGTGCTCGCCAAATACCGCAAGCTCGTGCGCTCAGCCGCTGAGGGCGCCATTACGGGCTAATACCCTGATTTTTCGCGACAACAAGTGAGAGTGACATGACTGACACCGCTACCCGCATCGACCACGACACTCCGGCCGCGCCGGCCGGAGTTGTCCCCGGTGATGCTCCGGTGCTCACAGGCTCCGGAGCGATCCTCAAATCTCTGGAACTGTTGGGAATTAAAGACGTCTTTGGACTCCCCGGTGGCGCCATCATGCCCTTTTACGACGAACTGATGGGTGCTGCCGACTCGGTTCGCCACATTCTCGTCCGTCACGAACAAGGCGCTGGCCACGCAGCAGAAGGCTACGCGGCCTCATCCGGCAAACTGGGCGTCGCCATTGCCACCTCGGGGCCGGGAGCGACCAACCTCGTCACCGCGATTGCCGATGCCTATATGGACTCAGTGCCCATGTTGGCCATCACCGGCCAGGTGTTTTCCACCTCGATGGGGACAGACGCCTTCCAGGAGGTCGACATCTCCGGGGTGACAATGCCCATCACTAAGCACTCCTTCCTGGTGACCAAACCGGAAGATGTGCCGCGGACCATTAAAGCCGCGGTCCACATCGCCACAACCGGTCGTCCGGGGCCGGTGCTGGTGGATATCACCAAGGACGCGCAGCAAAAGTCGGCACCATTTATTTGGCCAGACGACCTCGACCTGCCGGGCTATCACCCGGTGACCAAAGCCAACCAGAAGCAGGTTCAGGCGGCCGCCCAAATGCTGGCCGAGGCCAAGCGCCCGGTGTTGTATGTCGGCGGTGGGTGTATTCGAGCCGGCGCACAAGACGAACTCTTCGCTTTTGCTACCCGCGTGGGTGCTCCGGTGGTGACGACGCTGATGGCTCGCGGGGCCTTCCCCGACTCCAACCCCTTAAACCTCGGAATGCCCGGAATGCACGGGACGGTCCCCGCGGTGCTCTCGTTCCAAGAATCTGACCTCTTAGTGGCCATTGGCTCGCGCTTTGACGACCGGGTGACGGGGAAAGTCTCCGACTTTGCCCCCGATGCCAAAGTCGTGCATATCGACATCGACCCGGCTGAAATCGGCAAAATCCGGCACGCGGATGTTCCGATCGTGGGCGATGCCAAAGAAGTGCTCGCCGACTTCCTGCCCGCCTTTGACGACGCTGCCAAAGCCCACACCCCGGATTACTCCGAGTGGTGGGCCAGGCTTAACGGTTTGAAAGAGCAGTACCCGCTGGGCTTCGACGAACCAGACGACGGCCTGCTCTCACCCCAGTGGGTAATCCAGAAAATCGGTGAAATGGGCGGTCCCGAGGCGGTCTACGCCGCGGGTGTGGGCCAACACCAAATGTGGGCCGCGCAGTTCATCAAATACGAGCGGCCCGGTTCCTGGTTGAACTCTGGTGGTGCCGGAACGATGGGCTATGCCATCCCCGCGGCCATGGGTGCCAAAGTCGCTGAACCGGAGCGTTTGGTCTGGGCTATTGATGGCGACGGATGTTTCCAAATGACCAACCAGGAGTTGGCCACCTGCACGATCAACAACATCCCGATCAAAGTGGCGATTATCAACAACTCGTCGCTGGGAATGGTGCGCCAGTGGCAGACGCTGTTCTACGACGGCCGCCACTCCCACACGGACCTCAACACCGGCCACGAAACGGCGATGGTCCCCGACTTTGTGAAACTCGCGGACTCGTATGGCGCACTGGGCATCCGGGTGACGCGCAAAGAGGATGTCGAACCGGCCATCAAACTGGCCATGGAGACCAACGACCGGCCCGTCGTTCTTGACTTCATCGTCTCTCGCGATTCGATGGTGTGGCCGATGGTGCCCCAGGGTGTTGGCAACTCGCAGGTTCAATACGCTCGCGATAAAGCCCCGCAGTGGGACGAGGAGTAGGTCTGTGCAACACGTTTTGAGCCTCCTGGTGGAGGATAAGCCCGGCTTGCTCACCCGCGTGGCGGGATTGTTTGCCCGACGCGGATTCAACATCGAATCTCTCGCGGTGGGTAAAACCGAAATTGAGGGCCTCTCGCGTATCACCGTCGTCGTTGAGGTCGAAGGGTTACCGCTGGAGCAGGTGACCAAGCAGCTGAACAAACTGGTCAACGTGTTGAAAATCGTTGAACTGGAGCCAGACGCCTCGGTTCAGCGCGAACACATGCTCGTCAAAGTCCGCGTCGATAATTCGTCTCGCTCACAAATTCTCGAAGCGGCCAACCTGTTTCGCGCCCGAGTGGTCGACGTTGTGACCGACGCTCTGGTGATCGAAGTCACCGGAGATACGGCAAAAATTAACGCCCTGCTGCGTGTGCTGGAGCCCTACGGGATCAAAGAAATTGCCCAATCGGGCCTCCTGGCGATCGGCCGAGGCTCAAAGTCGATTTCCGAGCGACTGGCAAAGAACTAGGCTTGCCCTGCTAACAACCAACCCAAGGAGTATCTGGCTGTGACCGACATTAAGTACGACAAAGACGCCGACCTGTCCATCATTCAGGGCAAAAAGGTGGCCGTTGTGGGCTACGGCTCGCAGGGTCACGCCCACGCCCAAAACCTCCGCGACTCCGGTGTCGAGGTCGTTGTCGCCTTGAAGCCAGGCTCCAAGTCGACCCAGAAAGCCGAAGAAGCCGGATTCCGGGTGATGACCACCCCGGAGGCAACGACCTGGGCTGACGTCATTGTCATCCTCGCTCCCGACCAGCACCAGCGCGGCCTCTACGCCGAGGACATCGCGCCGAACCTCACCGACGGTAAAGCCCTCGTGTTTGGCCACGGCTTCAACATTCGCTTTGGCTACATCAAGCCCCCGCAGGGTGTTGACGTGATCCTCGTGGCCCCGAAAGGGCCCGGACACACGGTGCGCCGCGAATATGTCGCCGGCCGCGGCGTTCCCGTTATCGTCGCTGTCGAAAACGACGCCACCGGTTCCGCCTGGGACCTCGCTTGGTCCTACTCGAAGGGCCTCGGCGGTCTGCGCGCTGGCGGAATCGTCACCACGTTTACCGAAGAGACCGAAACGGACCTCTTCGGCGAGCAGGCTGTCCTCTGCGGTGGGACCTCCCAGCTGATCCAGTACGGCTTTGAGGTGCTCACCGAGGCGGGCTACCAGCCAGAAATTGCTTACTTCGAGGTCCTCCACGAATTAAAACTGATCGTTGACCTGATCCACGAGGGGGGAATTGCCAAACAGCGCTGGTCGGTCAGTGACACCGCCGAATACGGCGACTACGTCTCTGGTCCGCGGGTGATCTCACCCGACGTGAAAGCCAATATGCAAACGGTGTTGGCCGATATTCAATCCGGTGCCTTCGCTGAGCGTTTCATTGGCGACCAGGACGGTGGTGGGAGCGAGTTCATGGAGCTTCGCGCCAAAGGCGAGCAACACCCCATCGAAGAGACCGGTCGCAAACTGCGTGCCCTGTTCGCCTGGAAGCAGGCCGACGAGGACTACGTTGAGGGTCACGCCGCGAGGTAATCCTCGTGGCACACGATTCAGCGAAGCCATCAGCCCCCGACCCCGGCGGGGCTGATCACGAGGGTGTCGGTGAGGACCTCGACGAGGAACTCGATGATGCCCTGGATTGGGGTCCACGCCGCGACGATACGGAGTATCGCGCCCGTGAGAGTCACCCGGTGGGCGACGAGGCCTCGCCCCGCGAGCCCGGGGTGTGGCTAACGGCCCTGCTGGGCGGAATTTACGTGATGTGGGCTCTTGCTTGGGTGATTGGCTTAGCCAGCCAGCCCACCCCGCAGCTCTCGAGTGGTCTCGAAACGGCGCTCTATCGCTTCGGGGAGTTTCTTGCCTACATCGCCACCCCGCTGTGGTTTGCCGTCGCGCTGTGGGTCGGAACGAACTGGTCACCGCGAATGCGCGGTGGCTTTCTCCTCCTTGGCCTGATCCTGTTATTGCCGTGGCCATTTCTGCTGCCGGTGGTGCTCGCCTAATGGTTGCCAAAGTGGCGCTCTCGGCCGTATTTGTGGCCTTGATGGGCTGGGATGTTTGGGAAGCAGTGGGAAACGTTGTTGGGCTTCCCGCGTTTTATGACGCACTCTCCGTCGGAGACGACACCCCCTGGTTTTTGCTGATCCCCGGGGTTGTCATCCCGGTGGTGTTACTCATTGGCGGCCTCTGGTGGGGGTTGCGGCGGAGTACACCAACGGAGTCGGCGCTGATTTACGTTCTGGCTCTTGCCACCCAATCCAGTTTGGCGCTATCGCTCATTGCCGCCGAACAGGCCTGGCGGGCTGAGGTTCTCATCGCCTCACTGTCCTAGTCCCACACCGAGGCGATAAACGCTCTGAAGTAGGCTAAGTCGCATCGGTGCACGAAGGCGGACGTCTTCGTGGTTGTGAATCTCATAAGAAAGGCCCACCCTGGTGGCTCAACCTGTCGTCCTCATCGCTGAACAACTCTCGCCAGCAACCCGCGAAGCTCTGGGGCCAGACTTCGACATTCGCGACGTCGACGGCACTGACCGTTCGGCGTTGCTCTCCGCTCTTGCCGACGCCCACGCCGTGTTGATTCGATCAGCCACCCAGATTGACCACGAAGCAATCTCTCACGCGCCCTTACTGAAAGTGATCGCTCGGGCGGGAGTCGGGCTCGACAACGTCGATATCGCCGCGGCAACCGAAGCGGGGGTCATGGTGGTTAACGCCCCCACCTCCAACATCATTTCCGCAGCAGAGCTCGCCATTACCCACATCCTCTCTCTTGCCCGGCATGTTCCGGATGCGCACCAGTCGATGCGCGAGGGGCTGTGGAAACGCTCGGCGTTTTCAGGAACCGAACTCTACGAAAAAACCATCGGCATTATCGGCTTAGGTCGAATCGGTGCTCTCGTGGTGGAGCGGCTGCAGGGCTTTGGCGCGACACTCATCGGCTATGACCCCTATGTTCAGCCCGCGCGCGCGGCGCAGATCGGTGTGGAGTTAACCACGCTGGATGACGTGATGGCCCGCTCCGACTTCATCACCGTTCACATCCCGCGCACCCCGGAGACAACCGGGATGATTAGTGACGAACAGTTCGCGCTAGCCCAGCCCACCCTTCGCATCGTCAACGCCAGCCGTGGCGGCATCATCGACGAGGACGCTCTCCTTCGCGCCCTCGAATCCGGAACGATCGCCGGTGCCGGGTTAGACGTTTTTGTCAATGAACCGCCCACGGACTCCCCGCTCCTGGGCGCGCCCAACGTGGTCCTCACCCCCCACTTGGGTGCCTCAACCGATGAGGCCCAAGAAAAAGCCGGGGTGTCAGTGGCGCGCTCTGTGCGCTTAGCACTCGATGGCGAACTGGTCCCGGATGCGGTGAATGTCGCCGGTGGGGTGATTGACCAGAGCGTGAAGCCCGGAATTAGCCTGATGGAAAACCTCGGTCAGGTTCTCATCGGACTGTGTGAATCGTCGTTGGCCAGTGTCGATGTCATCGTCCGGGGTGAAGTCGTCGAACACGACGTGAGTGTGTTGAAGTTGGCGGCGCTCAAGGGCATCTTCCAGCGCATCGTCAGTGAAAAAGTCAGTTACGTCAACGCTCCCCTTTTGGCGCAGTCGCGCGGGGTGAATGTGTCCATGCACACCGACCCGGTGAGCCCCGAATACCGCAACGTGTTGGAAATTCGCGGGGTACTTGCCGACGGGTCGCAGGTGTCCGTCTGCGGCACACTCAGTGGCCCCAAGCAACTACAAAAGCTCACCGAAATCAACGGTTACGAAATTGAGGTGCCCCTGGGCGCACACCACATTGTGATGATTTATGCCGATCGTCCCGGCATCGTCGCCGTCTACGGCAAAGAGTTTGGTGAACACAACATCAATATCGCTGGAATGCAGATTGCTCGCCAGTCCGCCGGGGGAGAAGCCCTCAGTGTTCTCACCGTCGATAGCCGCGTCGATGACGACATTCTCGAGCGCGTCGCTGGCGCCATCGACGCTCGGGTGATGCGCGCGATCGAGATTCTGGAACTCTAGGAGTAGCGATGACAACACTGAATCTGGGCATCATCGCCGGGGATGGTATCGGCCCGGAGGTGACCGCTGAAGCAATTGAGACGCTCCAGGTCGCCCTTTCCGGCAGCCTTGATATCCACACTGAGCACTACCCACTGGGTGCTGACCACTACCTCGAAACCGGGCGGGTGCTGCCAGACGAAACACTCGAAGCGCTCGCTGCCCACGACGCCCTGCTGCTGGGAGCCGTCGGGGGCGACCCCCGCGACCCACGCCTGGCAGGCGGCATTGTCGAGCGGGGTTTGTTACTGAAGTTGCGTTTTGCTTTTGACCACTATGTGAACCTGCGCCCCACTCGGTTACCCCCCGGGGTGGCCTCGCCGCTAGCCGACCCGGGCGATGTGAATTTCGTGGTCGTTCGCGAAGGCACCGAGGGGCCCTACACCGGAAACGGTGGGGTTTTGCGCCACGGCACAAAACAGGAAGTCGCCACCGAAGTCTCGGTGAACACCGCTTTTGGCGTGGAGCGTGTTGCGCGCTACGCGTTTAATACCGCGATGATCCGGCGAAAGAAACTCACCCTCGTGCACAAAACCAACGTGCTGGGCTTCGCCGGCTCACTCTGGTCGCGCACTGTTGACGCCATTGCCGAAGAGTTTCCCGACGTGAGTGTTGACTACGCGCATATTGACGCGATGATGATTCACCTCGTGAACGATCCGGCGCGTTTTGACGTCATCGTTACCGACAACCTCTTTGGCGATATTGTCACCGACTTAGCGGCCGCCATCGGTGGCGGGATCGGCTTGGCCGCATCGGGAAATATCAACCCCGATGGCACCTTCCCCAGCATGTTCGAACCCGTCCACGGTTCGGCGCCCGATATCGCTGGCACCCACCGCGCCGACCCCACGGCGGCCATTTTGTCGACCGCGATTTTGCTCGACCACCTGGGTTACCGCGAGCGCGCGGAGGCGGTGACGCGCGCTGTTGATCAAGACCTGGTCTCGCGCACGGAGCCTCGCTCAACCCGCGAAGTCGGCGATGCCATCCGCCACCACATTGACTAATTACCCCCAGCGCGTCCAGGCTTCTGGCCGCTAGACTCGCGCCAACGCCCGCATGCCCAAGGATGTAACCATGACCATTCCCCTGCAGATGGCCCCGAAGGATCTGATCTTTCAGGTGACCCGCAATGAGTCGCCGATGCCTACTGAGCAGCGTGACGCGATTCTCGCCGACCCACCGTTTGGTTCAGTGTTCACCGACCACATGGTCGATATCTGCTGGTCGGAAAAGGGTGGCTGGCACCGGCCCCGGGTTCAGCCCTACGGGCCCATTTCCATGGACCCCGCCGCGGCGGTGCTCCACTACGGTCAAGAAATCTTTGAAGGCCTCAAGGTCTACCGACACCAAGACGGCAGTATTTGGTCGTTTCGGCCCGATGCCAACGCCCGGCGCATGCAGCGCTCGGCCAAACGCATGGCCCTTCCGGAACTGCCGGAGGACTATTTCCTCGAATCGCTCAAACAACTCATGGCCGTCGATGGCGACTGGGTACCCAGCGCACCGGAGATGAGCCTTTACATCCGGCCCTATATGTATGCCAAGGAGGCCTTCCTCGGTGTACGCGCGGCCAAGAAAGTTGCTTTCTACATCATTGCCTCACCGGCTGGCCCCTACTTCAGCGGAGGGGTTAAACCCGTCTCCATCTGGCTCTCAGAGGATTATTCCCGCGCCGGCAAAGGCGGCACCGGTCAAGCCAAAACCGGCGGAAATTACGCCGCCTCGTTGGTGGCTCAAGCTGAAGCTGCCGAGCACGGTTGCGCCCAGGTGCTGTTTTTAGACTCGGTGGAGGGCAAATACCTCGAAGAGCTGGGCGGGATGAATATTGTCCTGGTCTACCGCGACGGACGCGTCGTGACTCCCGCCAGCGACACCATCCTCGAGGGCATTACGCGAGACTCGATTCTCCAGCTCGCCGCCGACGCCGGCCACGTCGTCGAGCGTCGCTCGGTGACCCTCCAGGAGTGGCGCGACGGTGTTGATTCGGGCGAGATTGTCGAAGCCTTTGCCTGCGGAACGGCAGCAGTGGTCACGCCGATTGGCCAACTGAAGGCCAAAGATTTCACGATCGGCCAGCCCGACCAGCCAGCCGGCGAGCTCACCCTGTCGCTGCGCCAGCAGCTCACCGATATTCAATACGGCCGGGCCGCTGACCCATATGGCTGGATGTACCGCCTGGATGGTTAAGCCGTGAGCCGCCGACTCGTCGGAGGGCTGATGCTTGGCCTGAGTGCCGTGCTGGGTCTGTTCATTGGCGCGATTGTGACGTTGCACCACCGCAGCTTTCCCCCCGTTGGGTTAATCCTCGGTCTTGCCCTGGTTGCCGCCTGGGGAATTGGTTTACGCGTGCTGGGTCGAAACCGCGGGCTGGCCCTGGCGGGACTCGCGGGAGTTATCGCAGCACAACTGGCTCTCTCGACAGGCCGCGGAGGGTCGTTTATCGTTCTGGCCGAGCCCCTGGGGTACGGTCTGACTCTCGGAGTGGTGGTGATTGGGCTGCTGGTCCTGGCGTGGCCCCGGCTCCATGCTCCGGGCCGATACGATGGAAAACGGTCGAATCGAAAGGGGATGACGTCGTGACGTATGTAATTGCCCTTCCCTGTGTGGATGTAAAAGACAAGGCCTGCATCGATGAATGCCCGGTGGATTGTATTTACGAGGGCGACCGGATGCTCTACATCCACCCGGATGAATGTGTCGACTGTGGCGCCTGTGAACCCGTGTGCCCCGTCGAGGCGATCTACTACGAAGACGACGTACCCGAAAAGTGGGCCGAGTACTACACCGCCAATGTCGACTTCTTCAACGACATTGGCTCACCCGGCGGGGCCGCCAAAGTGGGGTTGATTGAAGACGACCACCCCATCATTAAAGCCCTGCCGCCCCAGAACTAACGACGCGATGTTGAGCCTGCCCGATTTCCCCTGGGACGAACTGGCCTCGGCAAAAGCGATAGCAGCATCCCACCCCGAGGGGATGATTGACCTCTCGGTGGGCTCACCCGTCGATGACACCCCCGAGACTCTTCAGCACGCCCTCCAGCGCTCGTCGAATTCCCCGGGCTATCCCACTGTCCGTGGAAGCGAAGCCACCCGGGCAGACCTGGTGCAGTGGTGGCACAGTGTTCGCGGCGCCTCTGGCCTCAACAGCGAGGGCGTGATCCCGACGGTGGGCTCGAAAGAAATGGTGGGCTTGTTGCCCATGCTCTTGGGTCTGGGATCCCAGGACACGGTCGTCTTGCCCACAATTGCCTATCCGACCTACGCCGTGGGTGCGGCCCTTGTCGGGGCACGGGCGCTGGCCGGTGATGAACCAGAGCAGTGGCCAGAGGGGACGAAGCTCATCTGGCTGAACTCGCCGTCGAACCCCACCGGTGAGGTCCTGGATGTCGACTACCTCCAGCGAGCCATCTCGCGCGCGCGTCAGCTGGGCGCGGTCCTGGCCAGTGACGAATGTTACGCGCTGCTGGGCTCAGTGGATCAGCCGATGTCACCATCACTGCTATCCGATGAGGTCACCGGGGGAGATATCAGCGGGTTACTGGCGCTGTATTCGCTATCAAAACAGTCCAGTCTCGCCGGCTACCGTGCCGCGATGCTCGCCGGTGACGCCGCTGTGATGGCACCGATCGTGCTGGCCAGGCGCCATCTGGGCCTGATGTCCCCAGAGCCCATCCAACAGGTGCTTCGCGTGGCTCTGGGTGATGCCCACCACGTGAGCACAATCCGCCAGCGCTACCAGCAGCGCCGAGCGATTCTCGCCCCCGCCGTTTCGGCGGCAGGCCTGGATATCACCGGCGGTGATGCGGGGTTGTATCTGTGGGCCACAGCCAGGCAGCCATCAATGGACACCGTTTTGGCCTTGGCGGCCAGAGGCATTCTCGTCGCACCGGGACATTTCTACGGTGAATCCGGCCACGCGCATGTGCGTATCGCGTTGACCGCCAGTGACGCCGATATTGCCTCCGCTGCTGCCAGATTGCGCGGCTAGGAGCCTGATCGACAGGGCGAGCACGGTTTGGTCATCGTGCTTCGTCGTCTAGGCTGGGGGAGTCGTAACTGGTCCACCCCCACCGGGGTGGAGGTTTGAACCACACCCACCCACGAGGCGCTATCCGCTTTGTCGGCGAAGGAGGAATTTGGTGAGCGATACCAACGAGGTCACCCTCAACTATCCCGGTGGTGAAGCCCGCTTCCCCATCAAACAGGCCGCCGATGGCGCCTCCAGTGTCGACATTTCCAGCTTTACCAAGCAGACCGGGCTGACCACCTACGACCCGGGTTTTGTCAACACCGCACCCACCTCCAGCGCGATTACCTATATCGACGGAGATCAGGGCATCCTGCGCTATCGCGGCTACCCCATCGAACAGGTTGCGGCGAACTCCACCTTCCTGGAAGTCGCCTGGTTGCTCATCTACGGCGAGGTTCCCACCGCCTCGCAGCTTGAAACCTTCGACGACACGGTGCGCCGGCACACTCTGTTACACGAGGACCTCAAACGCCTCTTTGACGCCCTTCCCCACTCAGCACACCCCATGTCGGTGCTCTCCAGTGCGGTGAGTGCCCTGTCGACCTATTACGGCGACTCACTCGACCCCAAAGACCCCGAACAGGTCGAGATCTCCACGATTCGGCTGTTAGCAAAGCTTCCCGTGATTGCCGCCTATG
>CBFHWA010000015.1:0-17646 GCA_965659525.1 Pontimonas sp. | reverse complement strand
TCGAGGGATTTGACCATACTGCGAGGTACGGGGCCGATCTGGCGAAACCTTTCGTGGAACAATCGCAGCCGTTGTGCAGCGGCTGGGTGTTCGGAGAGTGTGAGGATGTCGGAAAATTCTTCGACGAGAGCCGACTTTTGGGCACCATTGTCGGCGTTGGCGTCATCTTCTGCCTGTTGCTGGGCAGACTTCGCCTGATACAGCACATCACCTGCTGCTTTAAATGCTGCCCACAACTGGTCTTCTAGCTGCCGCGTTCCTCGCGGGGCTTTTTTCCAGGCCTCGAGCAACTCGCGGTAAGCAGGGATACCCGCGGCTCCCTTTTCGGCGAGGGCCTCGGCCTTATCAATCAACTCGCGTTTGGCCGACTTTGCTTCCTTAACAGCCTTATCACGCTGCTGAAAATGCGCCCGGCGGGCACGATCAAGGGTGTGGCGTGCGTTTCGAAACCTCTTCCACATCGCATCTGCCTGTGCTTTGGGAAGCTTTGGACCGTTTTGCTGGTGGTCTTTCCATGCCGCAAACAACTCATCAACTTTGGCAGTGGTCTCTTTCCACCGAACGGATTCCAGATTGCCGCCAGCGAGGGTCTCGATATCGGAGACAATCTTCTCGCGGTGGGCGATTGCGGATTCCAATGCCTCTTGCCTCTGCTGCTGTTGGGCTTCGGCCAAGCCGCGTAACGAGCCTTCCAGGGCTTCCAAACGGGTGCGCAAACTGGCAATGTCGGCCACCGCGGTGGGGGTCTCAAGCGCAGCCCGCAGCGATTGGGCGGCTTTTTCAATATCCCGGGCAGCGGCCCCGGCTTTAAGACGCGCCTCGGCCAGGCCCATCTGTGCGTCGAGCTCGTCGCCTTTTCGCACGAACAGGGCGAGGGCTTCTTCGGGAGCGCCGTCGGGATAAGAACCTACGGGGTGCCACTGGTCACCCAAGAGCACTTCAACGGTGCCATCTTGCGTTACCCGACCCCAGGGGTGAGCGCTTTCAGACATGGCCTCCATACTTTCTGCGCCGGTTACGCCAGCGCGGATTAGCCTACACATCGCATCGGGCCATCGCGGGGCCCATGACAGACCCTTATCGGATTGTGATGTTTGACAATTGGGCCGGAGCGCTCGGCTCACCGTCACTAACCCCACCAACGGTTCCTGGCTCGATGACCTGTTCGATGAGGTCATCAAGGCCCCCGGTGACTTCACCGAATACCGTGTAGCCACCGGCGTCGTCCGAGGGAATCGTGCTCTGGTCATAAACGATAAAGAACTGACTTCCCATGCTTTGACCATCGCCACCAACACGGGCCATCGCGAGGCTGCCCCTGGCGTAGACATCGTCTTCGGGGGCGTTTTCGATGGGACCGAAGGTGTAGCCGGGTCCACCCTGTCCGGTGCCCTCTGGATCGCCACACTGGAGGACGAAAATCCCCTCAGTAGTCAATCGATGACAGCTCACCCCCTCATAGAAGCCGTCATTAGCCAACGCGATGAAGTTGGCAACCGCTTGTGGAGCGAGAAAACCGTTTAGTTCAAACTCCAGTGCCACGTCATCAATACTCAGTTGCCCATCCCAAGGGCGAAACTCGCTAATGGAGACATCGGGGACGACGTCGTCGTTTTGAACAAGGGGCTCGCCCTCGAGGTCATCGACAAGCTCGTCGACGGCCTCGGCGATCTCCTCCTGTGTGGGAGCGCCCGGGCCGAGCTCAGCCCAGCCCCAGTAACCAAAACCGGCGACCGCAACAGCGCCCACCGTGATGGCACCTGCGAGCCATTGATCCCGTCGACGGCGAGAGACCTGATGGGCGTTGACGACCTGATGGGCGCGATAAATCTTCAGCCGCTGGAGCTGTTCTTTTGATGACCGATTCGTCGCCACGGACGTCCCTTCGCTGCCTATAGGCCCAAACGCCCCCATCCTACGGCCGCGTCGGCCACGGGCGAAGCCAGGGCAATACCATGGGGCCATGTCCGGCTCGTCTGGTTTGTTCTCGGCCGCGGCCCCGCTGGCCGTTGCGATGCGGCCGCGACGCCTAGAAGACGTCATCGGACAAGACCACTTGCTGGCTCCTGGTTCCCCGCTGCAGGTCCTCGCCGATGCGAACTCTGATAGCCCAGGGACGTCAGTCATTCTCTGGGGGCCACCGGGAGTGGGAAAAACTACCCTCGCCCAGGTTATTGCCCAGTCCTCGCAACGAGAGTTCATGGAGCTCTCGGCGGTCACCGCTGGGGTGAAGGACGTGCGCGAAGTGATGGACCAGGCGCGTCGGGTGGTCGACCTGGGCGGAAAAACGCCGGTGCTGTTCCTCGATGAAATACACCGGTTCTCGAAAGCCCAACAGGATGCGCTTTTGCCAGGGGTGGAAAATGCTGTCGTCGTGCTCATCGCGGCCACTACCGAAAACCCCTCGTTCTCTGTCATTTCACCATTGCTCTCGCGCAGTGTGTTGCTCACCCTGCGCGGACTCGACGACGTAGCCCTCGAAGCCGTCGCGCAACGGGCGCTGGAGTCCCCTCGGGGGCTTGCCGGAAAGTTTGAGCTCGCGCCAAGAGCGCTAGAGGCGCTGGTTCGCCGTGCAAACGGGGATGCCCGGCGCGTTCTCACCGCTCTGGAAGCCGCGGCCGCTGTTGCCGCGCGGAGGCCCACCACAAATGAACACAGGACGATTACCGAGGATGACCTTAGTCACGCCCTGGATGTGGCTCTGGTCCACTACGACCGAAACGGCGATCAGCACTACGACGTGACCTCTGCTTTCATCAAATCGGTGCGAGGAAGTGACGCCGATGCGGCCCTGCACTACCTCGCGCGCATGATTGAGGCGGGGGAGGACCCACGGTTTATTGCCCGCCGATTAGTCATCCTCGCCTCAGAGGACATCGGACTCGCGGATTCCCAGGCGCTGGTGATCGCGATGGCTGCTGCTGATGCCGTCAGTTTTATTGGTATGCCTGAAGGACGAATTCCCCTCGCCGAGGCAACCGTTTACCTCGCCCTTGCGCCCAAGTCCAATGCGGCCTACTCCGCAATCAACGCCGCCATCGAGGACATTCGCGAGGGTAGTGTCGGTGCAATCCCGCCCCACCTTCGTGATGCCCACTATCCTGGCGCACGAGGTTTGGGCCACGGCGAGGGTTACCGCTACAGCCACGACGAGCCCCGAGGAGTCAGCCAGCAGCAGTACCTCCCGGATGTCCTAGCAAATCGGCGTTACTACCACCCCACGCAGCGCGGCGAAGAGGCCGAGGCAACGCTTCGCTACCAGGCACTGCGTCGCATCATCGACGGGGATAGTGCAGCGCCGGAGTAAGCAAAAGTCTCGTGCTACTATTGGTGCTTGGTTGCAGGGTCCAGCGGCTGGGACTGACGCGGCCGAAGGTGCTGAGTAGCCCGGCATCGCGAGGTATTCCATCCCTCGGAATTTTCGCGTTCATCACCGTCATTCATCAGTCAAGGAGTTATTCGTGTCGACCACGTCTCGTACCCGCAGTAAGGTGCGCCTCTCGCGCGCCCTGGGTATCCCCCTCACCCCAAAAGCTCAGCGCCACCTGGAAAAGCGCCCCTACGCACCCGGCCAGCACGGCCGCACGCGCCGTAAGACCGACAGTGACTACGCCGTGCGCCTGCGGGAGAAGCAGCGCCTTCGCGCGCAGTACGGAATTCGTGAGGCGCAGCTGCGTCGTGTCTTCGAAGAAGCACGCAAGGCTCCCGGCCTGACTGGTGAATCCCTCGTCGAGATGCTCGAAATGCGCCTCGACGCCCTCGTCTTACGCGCCGGGTTCGCCCGCTCAACTGCTCAAGCACGTCAGCTTGTGGTTCACCGCCACATCATGGTCAACGGCCAAACCGTTGACCGACCATCGTTTCGGGTAAAGCCCGGGCAGATGATTCACGTCAAGCCCCGCTCGGAGGAGATGGACCCCTTCCAGGTTGCTGCCGCTGGTGCACACCAGGACGTCCTGCCCCCGGTTCCCGGCTACCTCGATGTGTCGATTGAAACCCTGCAGGCAACGCTTCTGCGTCGGCCCAAACGTGAAGAAGTTCCCGTCACCTGTGAAGTTCAGCTGGTTGTGGAGTACTACGCCGCACGCTAATCCCTCCGGCTCGGGCGGGGAGTGTGCGCCAGACAAGGAGTGGCGATGAAAGCTTTTGGTGGTCTGATCATTGGCATTGCCGTCGGCATGGTGGCTGTCCTTCTGGCCAGCCGTCACCCCGAGGGTCGTCGCCTAGTGTCGCGCACTGACCAAACTCTGCAGGGGTTCATTGACGGAATTGCCGAAGGGTTTCGTGAGCCCGGACGACAGTAAGGGGTAGCTGTGGAAACCGCTGAGATCCAACGGCGCTGGCTGACCTACTTTGGTGACCGGGGCCACACTGTGGTGCCCTCTGCCTCCCTCGTGAGTGACGATCCCACCCTGATGTTTACCGTGGCGGGGATGGTGCCGTTTATTCCCTACCTCACCGGTGTTGTCCCGGCGCCGTTTGCGCGCGCGACGAGCGTACAAAAGTGCATTCGCACACTCGATATCGAAGAGGTCGGAAAAACAACGCGCCACGGCACGTTCTTCCAAATGAATGGCAATTTCTCGTTTGGTGACTATTTCAAAGAAGGGGCCATCGGATTTGCGTGGGAGCTCCTCACGAGCCCCGAGTCCGAGGGGGGCTTGGGCTTTGCCGAGCGAGACCTGTGGGTCACCGTTTATGAAGATGACGACGAGGCGTTCGGGCTGTGGCAATCCGTGGCCGGTGTTCCCACCTCTCGAATCCAACGCATGGGCCGAGAAGACAACTACTGGTCTACTGGGCAAGCAGGCCCAGCAGGTCCGTGTTCGGAGATCTACTTTGACCGGGGAGCCCAGTATGGGCCAGACGGCGGTCCGGCCGTCGACGATTCGCGGTATCTCGAAATCTGGAACCTCGTGTTCATGCAATACGCAATCGACAACGTGCGCAGCAAAATCGATTTCGATATCGTCGGTGATCTGCCCCAGAAAAACATCGACACCGGCATGGGCATGGAACGCGTCGCCTTCATCAAGCAAGACGTCGCGAATATGTACGAAATCGACCAGGTTCGCCCCGTTCTTGACCGAGCAGCGGAACTATCGGGCAAGCGCTACGGCGCTGACGCGCAAGACGATGTGCGCATGCGAGTCGTTGCCGACCATATTCGCAGCGCGCTGATGTTAATGACCGACGGTGTCGTGCCTAGTAACGACCAGCGTGGTTACGTGCTGCGGCGCCTACTGCGCCGATCCATTCGTTCCATGCGGTTGCTGGGTGTTCACGAGCCGGCCTTCCCCGAACTCTTCACCGCCTCGCGCACGGCTATGGCTCCGGCCTACCCAGAGGTAGCCGACGAGTTTAGCCGCACACTGGCCCTCGCGACTGCTGAAGAGGAGTCCTTCCTGGGCACCCTCGAAGCAGGGACAACCATCCTCGATGGTGCTGTTTCCAAAGCGACCTCCTCTGGTACCAAGACTCTCGATGGCGACACCGCCTTCGTCCTCCACGACACCTACGGATTCCCGATTGACCTTACTCTCGAAATGGCAGAGGAGGCCGGGCTGGGGGTTGATCAAGAGCGCTTTGCGGCGCTGATGACGGAGCAGCGCGACCGGGCTAAGCAGGATGCCAAAAAGAAGAAATCCCAGGCCGCCGATACGTCGGTCTACCGTGAATTTCGGGGCCATGGTGAGACGGTCTTCCTCGGATACGACAACCTGAGCAATGAGTCCACCGTTTTGGGAGTCCTTCGCGACGGTGACAGCGTCACCAATGCGACAACCGGCGAAACCGTCGAAGTCATTCTCGCCGAGACGGCGCTTTACCCCGAATCCGGCGGCCAAGTTGCCGACCAGGGGACGCTCGAAGCTGCCGGACTTGTGGCCCGGGTTATCGACGTCCAGCGGCCCGTTCCGGGGCTGATCTCCCACACAGTCCTCATCGAACAGGGTGAAATTGCGCCGGGCCAATCGCTGCAGGTGCTCGTCGACGCGGGCAATCGTTACCGAGCTCGGCAAGCCCACTCGGCGACCCACCTTGTCCACGCCGCACTGCGTGACACGTTGGGTCCCCACGCCACCCAGGCGGGCTCGCTCAACCGTTCGGGCTATATGCGACTGGACTTCTCGTGGACGACATCTCTGGGCGAGGAACAGAAGCTCGAAATTGAGGCGATTGCAAACCGCGCCATCCACGACGACTTAGAAGTGAGCACCCGTGTCATGCCCGTTGATGAAGCCAAAGCGATGGGTGCGATGGCGTTATTTGGCGAAAAGTATGGCGATACGGTGCGGATGGTCGACATTGGCGGGCCCTGGTCGCGTGAACTCTGCGCGGGCACCCATGTGGACAAAAGCTCCCAGATTGGTGTTATCAACCTCGTTCATGAAGCCTCCATTAGCGCCGGTGCGAGGCGTGTAGAAGCGCTTGTCGGACTCGAAGCGTTGAGTGAGTTCAGTAAAGAGCGTGAACTGGTCGCCCGGTTACAACAGACCCTCAAAGCTCCCCGAGAAGACCTTGTCCAACGCATCGACGAGTTGCTCGACTCGGTTCGGCACATGGAGAAAACCATTGAGACCCTGAAACATCAGGCGCTAGCCGGCGTGATCGATCGGCTCGGCTCACAAGCGAAGCCCGTTGGTCCCATCAACGCTGTCGTTGAAGAGGTTGACGGCGTGGGTAGCGCGGATGACCTTCGCCACGTCGGCCAGACTTTATTATCACGGCTTGGCTCTGACCCCGGCGCGGTGGCACTGGGGGCAAACATTGGTGGCCGTGCGACGATACTGGTCGCGGCAAATACGGCTGCTGTAGAGCACGGTGTTCACGCGGGAGAACTCGTGAAAGCTGCTGTGGAACGGGTCGGCGGTGGCGGTGGTGGTAAACCACAGCTGGCTCAAGGCGGTGGGCCAAACGTCGATGGCCTCCTCGGCGCCATCGATTTCATCCGTGCGAGTGTTTCCCGGCTGTGAGCGATAAACCGGTTCGTCCCGGCGTTCGTCTCGGGGTTGATGTCGGCAAAGTACGTGTCGGCATCGCCAAAACCGATCCGCACGGCATACTCGCCACTCCGCTGGAAACGGTTTCTCGCGAAGACTTCCTCTCGCGTATCGTCTCGTTAGCCGCGGAATATAACGCGATTGAGGTTGTGGTTGGGCGCCCACTGGGGCTGTCCGGAAATCCAACACCATCGACACAGGACGCAGAGCAAGCCGCGCGTGACGCGGCAGCCCTGATCGACATTCCCGTCCGCTTAGTCGACGAGCGCCTGAGTACCACTCAAGCCAGCGCCGGTTTGCGCGAGAGTGGTCACAACAGCCGCACCCAGCGGCAAATCATCGACCAGGCTGCGGCTGTTATCATTTTGCAACATTCGCTGGAGAGCGAAACCCGCAGCGGTGTTGCTGCCGGCGATGTTGTCCCACGACCTGGGGGTGACCTATGAGCGACGAAGACTTTGAGGCGCTCCTGCGTGGAAATGGTGATTCGAAGCAATCCTCTCTGGACAATCCTCCTCCGATTTCACGCCGCAGTTCACCCGGTGCCCGGCCGGGAGCGGGAGCATTCATCCTGGTGCTGGTTCTCGTCATCGTTGGCGCTGTTGGCGCCGGTGGGTGGTGGGCGTGGGATCAATACGGAGAGCGAGTACTCAATTTCCTCGGTGAGGAGGAAGTCCCAGATTTTGAGGGCGAGGGCTCACAGCCGGATATTGTCGTTGTCGTCCAACAGGGTGACATCGGCGAAGATGTGGCCCAGAAACTTTTTGACCAAGGCGTCACGGCGTCCTTTGAGTCGGTGTATCAACTGCTCCTGTCCGACTCAACCATTACGTTCCAACCCGGCAGCTACCGGCTGCTGAGCGAAATGTCAGCCCAGGCGGCCCTCGACGCACTGCGAGACCCCGACAATAGGCTGCTCTACCGTGTCACCATTCCCGAGGGACGAACGCTTAATCAAACCCTCGAAATCATCGCCGAAAACACCGATATTTCTCTGGCTGACCTTGAAGAGGCCGTCGACGATCCGTCGGCATATGGAATTTCGCTACCCGGCGACACTGAGTATCTCCACCCCCTGGAGGGCTACCTTTTCCCCGCAACCTACGAAATCGAGCCCGGCACAAGCGCCAGTGATGTCATCGGGCGCATGGTTTCCGAAATGAACACCCGGTTGGACAGGCGGGATGTTCCGGTCGAACAACGCCACGAACTGCTCACCAAGGCTGCACTGATCCAAAAAGAGGCACGGGAGGAAGCGGATTTCTATCGGGTTGCGCGAGTCATCGAAAATCGCCTCGCCGACGGAATGGCTCTGCAGTTTGACTCAACGGTGACATATTGGGAAAACACCTTTGGGACGGTCTGGACCACCGATGAGGCCCGGGCAAACGCTGACAACCCGTTCAACACGTACTACTACCCAGGACTTCCCGCCGGCCCGATTGGCCTTCCGGGGGAGACGGCAATTGATGCGGCACTATCTCCCGCGGAAGGTCCGTGGCGATACTTCGTGACGGTGAACCTCGAAAGCGGGGCGACGACGTTCTCTGAAACACTGCGCGAGCACAACGCTGCGGTTGAGCTCCTGCGCGAGTGGTGCGCGGTGGCGGACAACTCGGTTTACTGTGACTAGCCGTCGCTGTGAAGTCTGGGGCGCCCCGATTAGTCACAGTAAATCTCCAGCGCTTCACACCGCTGCCTACCGGAGCTTGGGGCTCGATTGGGAGTACCGCTCGCACCACGTTGACGCGGCGCATTTGGGGGATCATTTTCAGACCACAGCCGGGGAAGTCTCGGGTCTATCGCTGACAATGCCGCTGAAGGAAGCCATCCTCGAGCTCGTCGCAGACCACCGTGGACCCGTTGACCTACTCCACGCCGCCAACACTGCCGTGCGGGGTGAATCCGGCCGGTGGTGGCTTGACAACACCGACTGGTGGGGCTCCTGGCAGACGCTAAACGACCACGGAGGAGTGCGAAGCCAGCGAATCTGGCTGCTGGGTGCGGGGGCCACTGCACGCGCGGTCCTCTACGGGCTGGCACAGGACACGCCTGAGTCCGTGACGCTTTTTGTTCGAAGCCCTGAGCGCGCCCAGGTGACGCGGGTTTTGGCCCAGACCCTGGGGCTTAATGTCTCCGTGTGTCTGTTTGGTCAGTTGCCAGCCGACCAGCCTGATTGGGTAATTTCCACCCTTCCCGGTGGTGCGCAGCGGGACACATCATGGCTTTCTGGCGTCACAGAGGCCTCGCACTTATTCGATATTGCCTACGACCCGTGGCCCAGCCCCTTAGCCCGGCTGTGGCAGGGTCAGGCCACCCAGACGGTCTCGGGGTTGACCATGCTGGCCTACCAGGCGCTAGCCCAGGTGCGCGCGTTTGTTCTCGGCGAGGTGGACACACCCCTGCCAAACGAATCTCTCGTGAAAGCGGCGATGTGGCAGGCAGTGGGATTGGACGCGGGGCCACAGCCAAGCGTGAAACAATAGTGCTCATGCTTCGATGGCTTACTGCGGGTGAATCCCACGGACCGGAACTCATGGCCGTAATTGAAGGGCTACCCGCGGGAATCGAAGTGTCTGAATCAGATATTCAGTCTGCTCTTGCCCGGCGTCGCCTCGGCTACGGCCGCGGTGCGAGGATGAAATTTGAGGCAGACGCGCTATCTGTTTCCGGTGGCATTCGCCACGGCCTCACCCAGGGTGGTCCGGTCGCGCTGCGCATTGGCAATACCGAGTGGCCCAAATGGGAAAAGGTGATGAGCCCGTGGCCAGTGGACCCCGAGGAGCTCACTGGGGCTCGGGGCGCAGCGCTCACCCGTCCGCGTCCAGGACACGCTGATCTCACCGGTATGCAGAAATACCACTTCGACGATGCCAGACCGGTGCTCGAGCGCGCCAGCGCGCGCGAAACAGCCGCACGGGTTGCCCTCGGTGCCGTCGCGCAAGCTTTTCTTCGCTCCCTCGGTGTCAGTGTCCTCAGCCACACCGTCTCAATTGAAACGGTTGAGGTTCCCCGTGATGTCGCGCCACCGCGGCCTGGTCAACAAGACAGCATCGATTCCGACCCGATGCGGTGTGCCCATGCGGAAACCTCCACAGCCATGGTCGAACGGGTTGATGCAGCGCATAAATCCGGCGACACGCTCGGTGGTGTGGTCGAAGTTGTGGTGTGGGGCTTGCCGCCGGGCCTTGGTTCCTACGTTCAGTGGGATCGACGTCTCGATGGCCGCCTGGCTGCAGCCTTGATGGGAATCCAAGCCATCAAGGGTGTTGAAGTGGGTGATGGATTCCACACGACCCGCGTCCCGGGCTCGCAGGCCCACGACGAAATCATTCCCGGTAGCGATGGCGCCCATCGGGCCACGCACCATTCTGGAGGCATCGAGGGCGGAATGAGCACCGGGGAGGTCCTGCGGGTGCGCGCCGGTATGAAGCCCATCGCGACGGTGCCAAAAGCCTTGAAAACGATCGATACCTCATCCGGTGAGGCAACCCAGGCCCACCACCAACGCTCAGACGTCTGTGCGGTTCCCGCCGCCGGTGTGGTGGCCGAAGCGATGGTTTCTCTGGTGATCGCCCAGGCGGTTTTGGAGAAGTTCGGTGGCGATTCGCTTCCTGAAGTACAGCGCAACCTTCGCTCCTACCTCGAGGAGATCCCCGCCAGCCACAAAACTGCACCGGACCAGACGGGTGAGTAACTCCAGCCACCCCCGTGTCGTGCTGATTGGCCCACCGGCGTCGGGCAAAACAAAGATCGGGCGCATTCTCGCAAAGCGTCTGGGTGAGCCGTTTCTGGATACTGACACTGTCCTCAAAGCCCGTTACGGTCCGATTCCCGATATTTTCCGTGACCAGGGCGAGGCGTGGTTTCGCGGGCGTGAAGCCGAGGTGGTGGCAGAGTCACTTGATGCCCCCGGCGTTCTCTCTCTCGGCGGGGGAGCGATCATGAACCCGGGAACCCGCAAAGCGCTTGCTGGCCATACCGTGGTGGGCTTGTCGATCTCGGAAAGCGCAGTGATCAAACGACTAGACCCCAGTAAACGCCCCCTGCTTGTCGATGGTATTGACAGCTGGAGGGCTCTTGTCGCCAGTCGGGCGCAGTGGTACGACAGTGTCGCCACGACCACCATCGACGTCTCGCACCGACCGATTGAAGACGTGGCTGAAGAGATTGCCGTGTGGTTGGAGGCTCGTGATGACTGAAACGACCGTGATCGATATTGCCGTGACGGGACGGCCGGACTACAGCGTGCACATTGGCCGAGACATCTGGCACAGTATCGATGATTTGGTGCCCCACGATGCACGCAAAGTCGTCATCATTCACCCCCCAGTGCTGCACGGGCGAGCAGAAGCGATGCGGGAGTTCCTCTCGGAACACCGGGAGGTCTTTCTTGCCGAAATTCCCGATAGTGAATCGGCCAAACGCATCGAGGTGGCCAGTTTTGTCTGGGGCCTGTTGGGACAGTTGGAGTTTTCCCGAACGGATGTGGTGATTGGTTTTGGTGGGGGCGCAACAACGGATTTGGCAGGCTTCATCGCCGCCAACTGGTTACGCGGTGTCCCCGTCATCCAGGTTCCAACGACAGTGCTGGGAATGGTGGATGCCGCCATCGGGGGTAAAACGGGGATTAACACCACAGAGGGCAAAAACCTTGTCGGCGCCTTCCATGCCCCCCAGGCGGTGGTTGTTGACTTGCAGTGGCTCGACACACTGCCTGTTAACGACATTCGTGCGGGGCTTGCCGAGGTTGTCAAATGCGGTTTCATCGCCGACCCACCCATTCTGGATTTAATTGAAAAACACCCGGAGGAGGCGATTACCCCCGATTCGACGGTGTTACGCGAACTCATTACCCGGGCAATACGGGTGAAAGCCTCTGTGGTGTCGGAGGATTTCCGTGATGTGGGCGCTCGGGAGATCCTCAACTACGGCCACACATTGGGCCACGCGATCGAACACGCCGAGCGCTACCAGTGGCGTCACGGGGCGGCCATAGCAATCGGCATGGTCTTCGCGGCAGAACTGTCCCAGATGGTGGCGGGGCTGCCCCGTGAGGTTGCCCAGCGTCACCGCGCGATCCTCACGTCTCTGGGTTTACCCATCGACTACCCGGTCGATCGCTGGCCCCATTTGTTGGCCACCATGCAGCGAGACAAGAAATCGCGTGCCGGTGTCTTACGTTTTGTCATCCTCGACGCAGTGGGCCATGCTCGGGTACTCGCCATTCCCGACGAATCTGTTCTCGTTGCGGCGTACCACGAACTCCAGACGGAGGCGCAGTAGTCTGTGGGAATGCGCATTTGGATCCTCAACGGCCCCAATCTGGGCCGGCTAGGGTCGCGCCAGCCCGAAATCTACGGTCACGATACGGGTACGGATATTCTCGAGACACTACAAACTCGGTTTGACTCGGCCCAACTGGAGTGGCGACAAACCGACGATGAGGCCCAGTTGATCGGCTGGCTACACGACGCCATTGACGCCCGAGTGTCGGTGGTGTTAAACCCCGCGGCTTTTAGCCACTATTCATACGCGCTACGTGATGCCTGCCAGATGGTGACCGAAGCGGGAATCCCGCTTATCGAAGTGCACTTATCCAACCCAGCAGCCCGCGAGGAATTCCGGCGCCACTCTGTGGTCTCCGCGGTGGCCACTGGGGTGATCCAGGGTTTCGGGCCTAACTCCTACGCCCTTGCACTCACCCAATTGACCACGTCCTAAGTAAGAGAAAAGGTAGCCCCATGGCGACAACGAACGACATCAAAAATGGCAGTGTTCTAAGCCTCGACGGACAACTGTGGTCAGTCATTGAGTTTCAACACGTCAAGCCCGGAAAGGGTGGGGCATTCGTTCGCACCAAACTGCGAAACGTGCGCTCGGCCAAAGTCGTGGATAAGACCTTCAACGCCGGGACCAAAATCGATTTCGCCACCGTTGATCGCCGTGACTACAGCTACCTCTACCAAGACGGTGAAAACTATGTCTTCATGGACACCGCAGATTATGACCAAATCACGGTTTCAGCGGCGACGGTGGGTGATGCCGCAAACTACATGCTCGAGGGCCAAGAGGTCCAAATCGCCATCCACGACGGTGAGCCACTCTCCTGCGAACTTCCGGCCTCAGTCGTCCTGGAAGTGACCTATACGGAGCCGGGGCTTCAAGGTGACCGGTCCTCAGCGGGGACAAAATCAGCCACCCTCGAGACCGGCTACGAGATTCAGGTTCCGCTGTTTCTCGAGGTCAACACAAAGGTGAAAGTCGACACGCGTACCGGCGACTACCTCGGTCGTGTTAACGAGTGAGCAGCCGCCACAAAGGCCGTAAGCGCGCCCTCGATATTCTCTACGCGGCAGACCTTCGCCGGGTCGAATTGACGGACGTTCTTGGCGCCGAACGGGCCCGGATTGACGACCATCCCGACCAGCGGCCCGCCTTTGATTTCGCCAACGAGCTGGTGGAGGCAGTGATCAGCCACCGGGAAGCAATCGATCACGCGATTTCGCTCGCAGCGACCGACTGGCCGCTTACTCGGATGCCCATTGTTGACCGGTCGGTGCTTCGATTGGCAACAGCAGAGCTTCTCGCTCTACCCGACACCCCCACGGCGGTCGTTGTCAGTGAAGCAGCGGGGCTGGCCGGTGAATACAGCACGGAGGAATCCCGGGGCTTTGTTCAGGGGGTACTCGGTGCGATTGCTGAAAATCTGCGCGGCAGCACGGCAACTGCCGGGCAATAGCCTGCTACGCTACATCGCGGTCCTACTTTAACCAGCGTCCAGCGAGGCGCGGAAGGAGGTACCGATGGGTGGCGACACTGTCTTCAACCAGTCGGATATCACGCGCACGATTAAGCGCATGGCCCACGAAATCGTGGAGGCCGCGCCAGACGCCTCCGACGTCGTGGTCTTGGGCATTCCAACTCGAGGGGCTGTGCTCGCGCGTCGACTCGTGGAGCACATCAGCGACATCACCCAGGTCCAGGTTGCCCACGGAACCCTCGATGTCACGCTCTACCGCGACGATCTCGACACAGCCCCGCTTCGCCAGCCACAGCCAACGACACCTCCGCCCGGAGGGATTGATGACAAAGTCGTTGTCCTTGTCGATGATGTTCTCTTTTCCGGGCGGACGGTTCGAGCCGCCTTGGACGCTCTGGTCGACCTCGGCCGCCCGAGTGCGGTCCGGTTGGCGGTTCTCGTCGACCGCGGGCACCGGGAGCTGCCCATCCGTGCTGACTACGTCGGCAAGAACCTTCCCAGTGCGCTGGGGGAGCGGGTGCAGGTGCGCCTTAACGAGACCGATGATTTTGACGCGGTGGAGGTCACCCGGTGAAGCACCTATTAGGAACCGACAGTCTCAGTCGCGACGAAGCAATTGCTGTGCTGGATTCGGCGGGAGAGTTTGCCAAGGTCTCCGATCAGAAGATGCCCAAGCTCCCCACTCTCCGCGCGATCACCGTTGTTAACCTCTTCTTTGAAGATTCGACCCGCACGCGGCTGTCGTTTGAAGCTGCTGCGAAAAAGCTCTCCGCCGACGTGATTACGTTCCAGGGGCAGGGCTCCAGTCTGTCCAAGGGTGAGAGCCTCAAAGACACCGCCCAAACCCTGGAGGCAATGGGGGCAGACGTTGTCGTCGCCCGCCACGGCTCCTCCGGAGCAGCCCACCGCTTGGCCCACTCCGGCTGGCTTGCCGCCTCAGTCGTGAATGCCGGGGATGGAACCCACCAACACCCCACCCAGGCTCTTCTCGATGCCTACACCCTGCGCGAGCGCCGCCATGGCCCCGCCGCCAGCGGTAAGGACTTGGAGGGGATGCGCGTCGCGATCGTCGGCGATATCGCCCACTCGCGGGTTGCCCGCTCCAATGTCCATCTGCTCACCACCCTGGGAGCACAGGTGAGCCTGGTCGCGCCGCGCACCTTGGCGCCGCGCGGCATCGACAGCTGGCCTGTGTCCTACGACCACGACTTTGACCGGGTCATTAATGATGGTCTCGATGCGGTGATGATGTTGCGGGTTCAAAACGAGCGCATGCGCGGCAGTTACTTCCCTAGCCCCCGGGAATACACCAAGTACTACGCCTTAACCCAGCAGCGTTTCGCCCAGTTGGGCCCGGATACCCTGGTCATGCATCCCGGGCCGATCAATCGTGGGGTGGAAATCGCGTCAATTGCCGCAGATTCTCCCCAGTCGACAATTTTGGAGCAGGTCACCCACGGAGTCTGGGTGCGCATGGCGGTGCTCTACACAGTCAGTCAAGGCAGGGGGAAGCGTTGAGAACAGTCCTCATTGAGCAGGCACAGTTACCTGACGGCACACAGGCGAACCTCGCGATTCGAGATGGGGTGTTCATCCCCGCAGGCGATGTCGAAGTGGGCGCAAAAGCCACCACCCGCATCGACGCAGAGGGCCTGATTGCCTTGCCCGGTCTTGTCGACCTGCACACCCATTTGCGCCAACCCGGGATGGAGCATGCCGAGACGGTTCTCTCGGGCTCAATGGCCGCAGCAGCAGGCGGGTTCACCGCAGTCCACGCCATGGCCAACACCCAGCCTGTTGCCGACTCAGTCGGTGTGACCGATTTAGTCCACCAGCTCGGGGTTGACGCCGGTTACGTCGATGTGCGCCCGATTGGCGCCGTGAGCAAGAACCTTGCGGGGGAGGAACTCGCGGGGATCGCGGCGATGGCATCAGGTCGGGCCGGTGTTCGCGTGTTTTCCGATGACGGCCACTGCGTGGCCGACTCCCTGCTGATGCGACGCGCGCTGGAATACGTCGGCACTTTCGGTGGAGTAATCGCCCAACACGCCCAAGATCCGAGGCTGACCGAAGACGCTCAGATCAACGAGGGAGCGCTCTCCGCGCGCCTGGGACTCGCCGGATGGCCGTCTGTGGCCGAGGAGGCGATTATCGCGCGCGATATTCTGCTGGCCGAATACACCGGCAGCAGGCTCCATATTTGCCATCTCTCGACCAAAGGCTCCGTCGAGATTGTGCGCCAAGCCAAAGCCCGCGGGGCAATCATCACTGCCGAAGCGACGCCGCACCATCTCCTGCTCACCGAGGACCTCACATCGGGCTTTGACCCACGCTATAAGGTCAACCCTCCGCTTCGACGCGATGAGGATGTCCAGGCTCTTCGCGAGGGCCTCGCCGACGGGACGATTGACATTGTGGCCACCGACCACGCCCCCCACCCCAGTGAGGCGAAAGATTGCGCTTTCGATGAGGCCGCTTTTGGCATGCTGGGCCTCGAAGTCGCTCTGAGTGTTGTTCAGCACGCCCTTGTCGACCAAGGCCACCTTGATTGGGCTGGCGTTGCCCGAGTGCTCTCGACCACTCCCGCGGCGATCGGGGGGCTTAGTGGATACGGCCCACACTTCGCCACAGGCCAGCCGGCCCACCTGACCCTCGTGGACCCAGCGGCCAGACGCGATCTCCATATCCGCTATTCCCGCTCGAACAACAGCCCCTACGACCACCTCGCTTTACCCGGCCAGGTCCGCTACACCTTCTACGCCGGGACAATGACGGTGACGGACGCAACGGTAGTCGACCCGGAAACAGTGGCGGCTAAGCGATGACCCGCGAACTGGCTGCCGCGTTGATGCTGGCGCTTCTGGCTCTGCTGCTGTTTCTCATCTGGCGCGGCTGGAATCGCCGAACGAGGCGCTATAGCGCCCTTCCTGACCTACCCGTTGCTGCGTCAACGATGCCGATGCCAGAGCGATTTTTTGGGCTGCTCTACGTCGCCACGACGGAAGCCGACGCACCGTTGGAGCGCATTGCCCGGCGTCCGCTGGCGTTTCGGGCAAAAGCCCGGCTGGGCGTCGGCCCTCAGGGAGTTTGGCTCGAGATTCCTGGCGAGAGGGCCGTTGCCCTCGAGTCATCCACTCTTCTTGGCGTCGGCCGAGCAACGTGGACGATCGACCGTGTGGTCGATCGTGACGGTCTGATTGTGCTGCGGTGGCAGTGGGGCCCACAGACAGTGGATAGCTACTTTCGATCCGTTGATTACCCCGCCGACGACATTGTCAGCGTTATTGACGAAACAATCACAGCAAGGCAGGAGGATCAGTGATGTCGACCATCCCAGCAGTACTGGTGTGTGAAGACGGCAGTCGTTTCGAGGGACACGGCTTTGGTGGCGTCGGGATCCGCTTGGGTGAACTGGTGTTCAACACCGGAATGACGGGTTACCAGGAGACCCTCACCGACCCGAGCTACGCCGGTCAAATCGTCGTCATGACTGCCCCCCATATCGGCAACACCGGAATGAACACTGAAGATGAAGAATCGCGACAGATATGGGTTGAGGGCTTCGTCGTGCGCGATGTGGCACGGCGGCCCTCCAACTATCGAAGCGAGCACAGCCTGCCAGAGGCCCTCGCCCAACAGGGCATCGTGGGCATTTCCGGGGTTGATACCCGCGCAATCACCCTCGCGCTGCGCGATGCCGGAGTCATGCGCGCGGGCATTTTTTCCGGTGACGATGCGGCGATGGCGCCAGCGGATCAGCTCGCGCAGGTCCTGGCGGGCCCCGAAATGACCGGACGTAATCTCTCGGCTAACGTCTCCGTGTCAGCCCCTCGGGTGGTGACGGCCATGGGTGATCGTCTGGGGGCATTGGCCGTGATGGAT
>CBFHWA010000014.1:6190-18240 GCA_965659525.1 Pontimonas sp. | reverse complement strand
TTTGAGCGCTTCCTCAACCCCGACCGCGTCTCGATGCCCGACTTCGATGTTGACTTCGATGAGCGTCGCCGCGGCGAAGTCATTCGCTACGTCACCGATAAATATGGTGACGATCGCGTTGCCCAAATCGTCACCTTTGGGACAATCAAAGCCAAACAGGCCCTCAAGGATGCCTCTCGCGTTTTGGGCTACCCCTTTGGTATGGGAGAAAAGCTCACCAAAGCGATGCCCCCCTCTGTAATGGGTAAAGACATTCCGCTCTCGGGCATTACTGACACCGAGCACGAGCGCTATCGGGAGGCTGCCGATTTTCGCGCTCTCTTAGAACAGGATCCCGATGCGCGCAAGGTTTTTGACGTGGCCAAAGGCCTCGAAAACCTCAAGCGACAGTGGGGCGTCCACGCAGCGGGCGTGATCATGTCGCGCTCACCGCTCATTGACGTCATTCCGATTATGCGCCGGGAACAAGACGGCCAGATGGTCACCCAGTTCGACTTTCCCACCAGTGAAGCCCTGGGCTTGGTCAAAATGGACTTCTTGGCGCTTCGAAACCTCACCATCATCGACGACGCGCTAGACAACATCGAAAAAACCCAGGGACACCGTCCCGTTCTTGAAGAACTTCTCCTCGATGATCGGCCTACCTATGAGCTGCTCTCCCGAGGAGACACTCTCGGGGTTTTCCAGCTCGATGGTGGTCCGATGCGCAGTTTGCTGCGGTTGCTGCGCCCGGAGCGCTTTGAAGATATCTCCGCAGTCCTTGCGCTGTATCGTCCCGGTCCCATGGGTGCTGACTCACACACCAACTACGCGCTGCGAAAAAACGGGGTTCAAGACATCACCCCACTGCATCCGGAGTTAGCCGACGCGCTCGAGGGCATCCTCGGTGAAACCTACGGCCTGATTGTTTACCAAGAGCAGGTCATGGCCATCGCCCAGCAACTCGCCGGATACACCCTCGCCCAAGCCGACTTGTTGCGCCGGGCAATGGGGAAGAAGAAAAAAGAGGAACTCGATATCCAGTTCGAGGCCTTTAGTAAAGGAATGTCGGATAATGGCTACTCCTTGGAGGCGATTAAGACCCTCTGGGATATTCTCGTGCCGTTCTCCGACTATGCCTTTAATAAGGCTCACTCGGCCGCCTATGGCGTGATTTCCTATTGGACCGGCTACCTCAAAGCCCACTACCCGGCTGAATACATGGCGGCCCTGTTGACCAGCGTCAGCGACGATAAAGACAAATCGGCCGTGTACCTCTCCGAGTGTCGGCGGATGAAAATTGATGTTCTTCCCCCCGATGTCAACGAATCGGAGGCCACATTCGCCGCCGTCGACGGATCCATTCGGTTTGGAATGGGCGCTATTCGTAATGTCGGCGTCGCGGTTGTTGAGCACATCAAAGCAGCCCGGGAAGCACAGGGCGCCTTCACCGATTTCCACGACTTCGTCGCGAAAGTTCCCGTCCAAGCGCTCAACCGCCGCACCGTCGACTCGCTGATTAAAGCCGGAGCGTTCGACCAGTTGGGTAATACCCGACGATCCTTGTCCGAAATTCATGAGTCGGTTGTCGATCAGGCGGTGCGACAGAAAAAGGCGGAAGAACACGGCGATGTCGGCTTCGACTTTGACGCCCTGATGTCGGCAGATGACACCGGCCACAGCCCCAAAATCATCAACCTGCCCGAATGGTCCAAGCGGGAGCTACTCGCACTGGAGCGAGAAATGCTGGGCCTCTATGTCTCCGATCACCCGCTTGCCGGCCTCGAGTTGGGTCTTGCCGAACACGCGGAGATGACCGTGGCGCAGCTACTCGATAGTGACCTTGATGATGGCAGTGTTGTCTCGGTTGCCGGTCTGGTCACCACGGCAAACCACCGGGTTGCCAGAAACTCGGGAAACCCCTACGCACAGGTCGCCATCGAAGACTTCAGCGGAGAAATTCAGGTGATGTTCCTGGGCCGCAGTTACACCGAAAATCAAGGGCTCTTGCAACCCGACACCATTCTTGGCCTACGCGGGCGAGTTCAACGACGCGATGACCAGATCACCCTGCACGCCCAGCAGGCCACTGCCCTTGACCTTCAGCCCCAATCCCAGCAGCGCTGGGAGGGGCCGTTTGTGCTGAACATTCCGGAGTATTACGCCACCGCTGAGGTCCTCACCCAACTGGACGCGGCCTTGGCAGCCCATCCGGGGGATACCGAAGTGAGACTGCGCCTGGTGGGCGCACAGGCTGCCCGGGTGTTTTCCCTCCCGCGGCCGGTGTTTGTGACCGCCAACCTCATCGCTGAAGTCAAGGGCATTCTCGGCCGGGATTGCCTCATGCCAGCGCGGGCCAACCCGCCGGCCGATGCAGTCAGTTCCCCAGCGCATAGCTCTAGCGCCTAGTCAGATCCAGCACCCAGGCATATCCCGGCGCAGTGCGGTTAAACCCGCTAGAGCGTGGTGGCTGCCCGGTAGTCCTGGTGTTGGTAGACCAACGCATCGGCGTCGCTAGAGGGCCCACCACCGAGAATTTCTACGGCAATCATGGCCGCGTCACCGACCGTGTGGCGGGCGACAATTTTGCCGTGAAGGTAACCCGACGCCCCGGGCAAGAGGGGCAGCCCATCGGGGCCGTCGAGAAGATCGATACCCGCAAAACGCTCATTGGCGTCGCCGCTGAATTGTTTTGCCAGACCGAGGTTGTCAACCGACAACGTGTGAATCAGCAGAGTGTCTGCCGAGGAGATTGCCGGGTAGCTACTAGCCATAATCGACATGTTGAAGGAGGCCCGGGGTGGGAGAAGCGACAGCGATGCCAAGGATGTCGCGGTAAAGCCGGTGGGCTCACCCGAGGGTTTATTTAACGTCACGATGGCGACGCCGGCGCCGTGGCGACGAAACACCTCGAGGAAGCTCTGCTGGGCGGATTCGGACGGGGTATAGGAAGAGGAAGTAGTCATTAGTCCCAGTCTATGCCCGGGCTGCTGTCGGTGGATTCAGCGGTCGCGGCCTAACATGGGGGGATGCTTCGCACCCTGGACTGGCGCGGTCGAAACCTGGCCGAGAACAGCTGGCGCGCCGAAATTCCCCGTGTAGATGCCGGTCAGTCGGATGTGAGCGACCAGGTTGCTGCGCTGATTTCCGAAGTGCGCGCCGAGGGCGAGGTCGCCCTGCTGCGCCACGCTGAGCGTTTCGACGGCATTTCGCCGCCGATGATTCGAACCCCCTCGAGTCGGGCACAAGAGGCCCTCGATGCCCTTGATCCCGGCTTGCGAGAGGCGATTGAGTTGTCAATCGACCGGGTTCGTCGAGCAAGCGCACTCCAGGTTCCCCCGCCGGGCCAGATTGAGCTGGCGCCTGGTGCGGTGATTGATCAGCGGTTCCTGCCCGTTGACCGAGCTGGCGTCTACGTCCCCGGGGGCAAAGCCGTTTACCCCTCGAGTGTGGTGATGAATGTTGTCGCCGCCCAGGTCGCCGGGGTCGAATCCATCGCGTTAGCCTCCCCGCCGCAGGCGGACTGGTCGGGGGGTATCCACCCGACCATCCTCGCCACGGCGGCCCTCTTGGGCGTTGACGAGCTTTACTGCATGGGAGGAGCGGGAGCAATCGCCGCTTTGGCCTACGGGGTGCCAGACATTGGGTTAGCCCCGGTTGCGGTGATTACGGGGCCGGGAAACCGGTTTGTCGCCGCCGCGAAGAGACAGGTCAAAGGCGATGTCGGGATTGACTCTGAAGCAGGCCCCACCGAGATTGTGGTGATTGCTGATGCGAGCGCACCGGTCGAAGCTGTCGCGGCAGATTTAGTCAGCCAGGCTGAACACGACGAACTCGCCCAAGCAGTCCTCATCACCACTGATGCCTCGCTGGCTCGTGAGGTAAACGAGGCCGTGGTGCGCCGAGCGGAGGCAACGGAGCATTCGACGCGTGTGTGCACAGCGCTGAGCTCGACCCAGTCGGCGATTATCCTCGTGGATACCCTCGATTTGGCCATCCAGGTCAGCGATGGCCTTGCTCCTGAACACCTTGAAGTCATCACCGCTGACGCAGCCGCTATCGCCCGGCGTATTCGCCACGCCGGTGCGATATTTGTCGGCCCCCACACCCCGGTGAGCGCCGGGGACTACCTGGCTGGTTCCAACCACGTTTTGCCCACCGGTGGCGCGGCAACATTCCAGGCCGGTTTATCGGCCATGACCTTTCTGCGCCCCCAGCAGCTCGTGACCTACTCCCAGCAGGCGCTCAGAGCTATTGCATCGCCGTTGGGGGTTTTTGCACGCGCTGAGAACCTTCCCGCCCACGCGGAGGCCGCCGAGGCGCGTTTTATGGGGGAGGACTAGATGTACTGTCCGTTTTGTCGACACCCCGACTCGAGGGTTATTGATTCGCGAACCAGCGATGACGGCCTGTCGATTCGCCGCCGCCGCCAGTGTCCAGAGTGCAGTCGGCGTTTTAGCACGCTGGAGACGGCAAGTTTGAGTGTGATTAAACGCAGCGGTGTGACTGAGCCGTTTTCGCGGGAAAAAATCGCCTCGGGGGTGAAAAAAGCCTGTCAGGGCCGACCCGTGACCGATCAGGATCTTGCCCAACTGGCCCAACGCGTGGAAGAGACTGTTCGCCAGACAGGTGCTAGCCAGGTGGAGGCCAACGAGATTGGTTTAGCGATCCTCGAGCCACTGCGCGAACTCGATGAGGTTGCCTACCTGCGATTTGCCTCGGTCTACCAGGGCTTTGAGGGGCTAGAAGATTTTGAATTGGCGATTACGGCCCTGCGGGAGTCCTCACCCGCTCCCAGTGGGGAGGACTCGTAGGTGTATGCCGGAGTGTTTCGGCTGCTTCGACAGTTTGATCCCGAATGGACCCACCACGCGGGGATGGCCGTTATCCGGGCACTGGGCTTACCGGGTATTCGGCGCGCGCTAGCAGCCGCGACCGCCGCGCCCCCACAGCTCTCCCGCGACGTCATGGGGCTTCACTTTTCGACGCCGTTTGGCTTGGCCGCAGGGTTTGATAAAGACGCCGAAGCCCTCGTGGGTCTCGGCGCGCTGGGTTTCGGACACGTTGAGGTCGGGACTGTGACTCCCCGCCCACAGCCGGGTAATCCCCAGCCGCGTTTGTTTCGTTTACCCGCCGATCAGGCGCTGATTAACCGAATGGGTTTTAACAATTCGGGCCTGGTGGCGATGGTGAAAAAGCTCGAGGCTGCGCGCCGTGTGGGGACCCGGCCGATCATCGGGGTAAATATTGGGAAAAATCGTGACACCCCGCTAGAGAGCGCTGAAGACGACTACGCACAACTGGCTGCAGGGTTAGGCCACCTCGCTGACTATCTGGTAATCAACGTGAGCTCACCCAATACTCCGGGGCTTCGGGCACTACAAGACCCCGCAGCGCTGAGCCCTCTGATCGAAGCGGTGCAGCGCGAGGCACCACACACCCCCACGCTGGTGAAAGTCTCGCCCGATTCGCCAGACGAAGAAATTCGTGACCTTGCCGAGCTGGTTCGCCAGATGGACCTTGCCGGTGTGGTTGCCACGAACACGACGGTATCTCGTGAGGGGCTTGGAACACCGGCATCCCTGGTGGCCTCAATGGGTGATGGCGGTGTTTCCGGTCGTCCTCTGCAGGGGCGCTCCGAGCAGGCGCTGGAGGTTGTCCGCGAAGCCCTCGGAGATGACCGTGTGGTGATTTCTGTCGGCGGCGTGATGACCGGTGGCGATGTCATGCAGCGGCTTGCTCGCGGTGCTGACCTGGTTCAGGCGTATACGGCGTTTGTCTACCGCGGCCCGCTTCTTGCCCGGCACATCAACGCGGAACTATTAGCGGCTCGTTAGACGGGTTTTTCGCCCCGGGCGACCTGGGCTTTGGGAAGGCGCAGGCCCCTCATCTGGAGGGCTCGCATTGCGGCATACCAGCGCACACCGCGTTCGACATTGTCTTCGCCGTATTTCGCGCTAAGCCCCCGACGGACCTGCCAGCCCAATACGAAGGCGTCAAAAATCGCGACCGCGAAGAACACCCACAGCACGATGATGGAAATGACCTGCGCTTCGACCGAGGGCAGGAACGTCGCGATGATGACGGCAAACATCATGGGGATGAGGAATTCGCCGAAGTTCCAGCGCGAATCAACAAAATCGCGCACCCATTTGCGCTGGGGGCCTTTATCGCGCTGAGGCAGGAAGCGCTCATCACCCCGGGCTAGCCCATCGCGGGCGCGGTCTCTGGCTTCGCGTTGCCGGGCTTTGCGCTCAGCACGATTGTTTGCCACAAGTGGACGGCGAGACTCGGCCTCGCGGTCGCGGCGACGGGGCGTGGGGCGACCCTTACCGTGGGGTTGGGCGTCATCTCCGGTTGTCGTGGAATCGCTCACTATTCACACTCTCCTGTCGCTATCGGCCATTAGATTACCGGCATGAGCCTGCCGGATGCCCCCACACCAGATCGAGAGCGCCTGAGGACCACTGTGGAGGGGCTCCAGCCGGATGCTCATACGGTGCTCTCCGAGCTGGTCTCAATTCCCTCGCTATCGAAACCTGGTTCGTCGGCTCAGACGCTGCAGCAGTCGGCTGAGGTGGTTAAGCGGCTCTTTGAACCGCTGTTGCCATGGGATCGGTGCGAGATTGTTGCTCACGCTGGGGGAGGGCCCGCTGTCTTGGCGAGAAAGGAGCCACAGCCTGGCTACCCGACGGTGTTGCTCTATGCCCATCACGATGTCCAGCCCACCGGGGATATCGCCTTGTGGACATCCCCGCCTTTTGAGGCAACGGTGCGCGATGGCCGACTCTACGGCCGAGGAAGCGCTGACGATGCTGCGGGCATCGTCACCCACTACAGCGCCCTTCGAGCATTGACCGAGCGTGTTGGCCCACACCCCGGGCTGGGTGTTGTGCTGTTCATCGAGGGGGAGGAAGAAAGCGGGTCACCGACTTTTGCCAACCTGCTACAGGCTCATCACGACAGCTTGAGCTCCGATGTGATCATCGTCGCCGATTCGGATAATCCAGCCCCCGATCGACCAGCGCTCACGATGAGCCTGCGCGGCGTTGTTGGCGTGAGCGTGCGGGTGCGCACTCTCGAAGCAGCCCGCCATTCGGGGCTTTTTGGCGGCCCCATCCCTGATGCACTGGGGGTTCTCACCCGGTTGTTGTCCACCTGCTATCACCCAGATGGCTCGGTCGCTATCGAGGGGCTACGGGGTGCGCACAAGGATGTCGCCGGAGTGGATGAGGGAGATTTGCGCAGCGAATCAGGGTTATTGCCCGGAATTGACTGGTGGGGACACGGTGGGCTTGCCCAGCGGCTCTGGCGTGAACCATCAATCACGATTACCGGTGTCGATGCTCCCTCGGTGGCCCAGGCGTCCAACACCCTCTCGGCTGAGGCGACAGCGAGGCTGAGTATCCGTATTCCCCCAGATCTCGACTCGACAAGCGCCCGGGAGGCCATTGAGGCTCACTTGCGTGACCGGGCGCCAGCCGGAGTGGGCCTGGAGATTTTCGACTGGGAAGCCGGTGAAGGCTTCGACCAAGACACCAAGCATCCGCTGATGGATCTCCTGGCCGATTCGTTGGAGTGGGGGTTTGGTTCTGCCGTCACCTATCAGGGGGTTGGCGGAACAATTCCCTTTGTTGCCCACCTGCAGCGGGCTTTTCCGGGAGTTCCGATCGCCGTGACCGGTGTCGAGGATCGTCAATCGGCCGCACACGGAATCGACGAATCGGTGGATTTAGCCATGTTGGAGCGGGCAGCGGCGGCAGAGGCCGACTTTTTACTGTCGCTTCAGGAGGGTCGCACCCAGGAACGGGTCAAAGAGTCCGGCTAAACTGTCGCTATCGCGAAGGGAGTTTTTGATGAGCCAATCTGTTGAAGAAAAGACCAACACCCACGGTGTCACCCTGACTGGTGCTGCGGCTGTGAAGGTGCGCTCGCTCATCGACCAGGAGGGTCGAGACGACCTTCGTCTTCGCGTCGCGGTCCAGCCCGGAGGCTGCTCCGGACTGATTTACCAGCTGTTTTTTGACGAGCGACTCATGGAAGACGACATCGTCGTTGACTTTGAGGGAGTCGAAGTGATCGTCGACAAAATGAGTACGCCGTATCTTGACGGAGCGGTTGTTGACTTTGAAGACACCATCCAGAAGCAGGGCTTCACGATTGATAACCCCAACGCGGGCGGAAGCTGCGCGTGCGGGGATAGCTTCAGCTAAGTTCCAGGAAAAAGGCCGCCAGTCGGGCATGCCCGTGCTGCGGGGTGTCGTAAACTAGAGCCATCGACAACAGGGGAGAGCCGGTGAGCACCTTTCGCCAGAGGTCCGTCAGGGCCGCCGCAGTTCTGACAGGTTTGGCCCTCGTGCTCACGGGGTGCACTTCCCAGGCGGCACTGGGCTGGTTGCCCACCGAGCGGGGCTTGACAAACCAGACTGACCGGGTCATCGACCTGTGGGTTGTTTCCTGGATTGTGCTGCTGGTTGTCGGGATTATCACCTGGGTACTGATCATTTGGGCGGCTGTTGTTTATCGCCGGCGTAAAGGCCAGTCGGGCACTCCGGCACAACTGCGCTACAACATGCCCATCGAGACGTTTTACACGGTCGTTCCGCTGATCTTGGTGCTGGGTTTCTTCGCCTTCACCGCGCGCGATCAGGCGATTATCGAAGAGCCCCTACCCGACCCAGATGTTCGCATCGAGGTTTTCGGAAAGCGCTGGGCGTGGGACTTTAACTACCTGGACGAGAACGTCTACTACTCGGGTATCCAAGCCCAGGAGCTGCCTGAGGGGCCCATTGACGCCGAGACACTGCCGAAGCTGTACTTGCCGGTGAACCAAAGCGTTGAAGTGACCATCGAGTCACGCGACGTCATCCACTCGTTCTGGATTGTGGACTTCCTGTACAAGAAGGACATGATTCCTGCCAAGAGCAACTACTGGTATTTCATCCCCCAAAAAGAGGGTGTTTATCGCGGTAAATGCGCAGAATTGTGCGGTGAGTACCACTCGTTGATGCTTTTTGAAGTTCACGTGGTGAGCCAAGAAGAGTACGACCGTCAAATGCAGGCTCTGCGCGCTCAGGGGAACACCGGTCGCCTTGGAACAGAATTTAACGTGAACCAGAACCTGCCCGGAACTACTGCCAGCGGAGAGGAACGCTAAGCCATGACGCAGACAGCGCCACGTCCCGATGTGACCGATATTCCCGAGGGTCTCAGTAATGCGCGGGTAGCAAAGCGCGGCAATGTCTTTGTTGACTGGGTCACCACTACCGACCACAAGAAGGTCGGCTACCTCTACCTGATCACCTCGTTCATCTACTTCCTCCTCGGTGGTGTGATGGCGCTGGTTATTAGAGCGCAGCTGTTTGCTCCCGGGCTAGAAATCGTGGCCACCAAAGAGCAGTACAACCAGCTCTTTACGATGCACGGCACGATCATGCTGCTGATGTTCGCCACTCCGCTCTTTGCCGGCTTTGCCAACGTGCTGATGCCGCTGCAAATTGGGTCACCCGATGTCGCCTTCCCGCGACTGAACGCTTTTGCCTACTGGCTCTTTAGCTTCGGCTCCCTCATCGCCGTCGCCGGATTCCTCACCCCGCAGGGCGCCGCGTCCTTTGGCTGGTTCGCCTACACGCCGCTATCGAGTCAAACCTTTAGCCCGGGCCTTGGTGGCAATTTATGGGTCTTTGGTTTGGGGTTGAGCGGTTTTGGCACGATCCTCGGTGCCGTGAACTTCATCACCACGATTATCACCATGCGCGTGCCGGGAATGACGATGTGGCGGATGCCCATTTTCACCTGGAACACCCTGGTGACGTCGATCCTCGTGCTTCTGGCCTTCCCCGTGCTGGCCGCGGCCATGCTGGCGCTGGGAAGTGATCGCGTCTTTGGCTCCCATGTCTACGATGCGGCCAATGGGGGAGCAATCCTCTGGCAGCACCTGTTTTGGTTCTTTGGCCACCCCGAGGTGTACATCATCGCGCTACCGTTCTTCGGTATCGTCTCCGAGATTTTCCCGGTCTTCAGTCGAAAGCCCATCTTCGGTTACAAGACTCTCGTCTACGCGACAATCGCCATTGCCGCACTGTCGATGACCGTGTGGGCCCACCACATGTATGTCACCGGGTCGGTCCTGTTGCCGTTCTTTGCTTTGATGACCATGTTGATCGCTGTGCCAACCGGGGTGAAGATATTTAACTGGATTGGCACGATGTGGCGAGGGTCGGTGACATTCGAAACGCCGATTGTCTATGCCCTCGGTTTCCTCGTGTCCTTTGTCTTCGGTGGGCTCACCGGCGTGATTCTTGCGTCCCCACCGCTGACATTCCACACGTCGGACTCCTACTTTGTCGTCGCCCACTTCCACTACGTGGTGTTTGGAACAGTGGTCTTCGCCATGTTTGCCGGATTCTTCTTCTGGTGGCCTAAGTTCACCGGGAAGATGCTCAACGAGTCGCTGGGCCACATTCAGTTCTGGCTGCTCTTTATCGGCTTCCACATGACATTCCTCATCCAACACTGGCTAGGTGTGATGGGGATGCCCCGCCGCTACGCGACCTATATGGAAGAAGACGGGTTCACCTGGATGAACCAGCTCTCCACGATTGGGTCAGTCGTGCTGGCGCTGTCGATGATTCCGTTCTTCCTCAACGTGTACCTCACCGCCCGCAAGGGTCAGAAGGTGACCGTGAATGACCCCTGGGGCTACGGACGCTCGCTGGAGTGGGCAACAAGCTGCCCGCCTCCGCGCCATAACTTCTCGTCGATTCCGCGCATTCGCTCGGAGTCGCCAGCGTTTGACCTTAACCACCCAGAGCTGGAGATGCCCCTCGCGGTGGAGCCCGCTCGTCAGACCGCTGGATCGAAGTCGGAGAAGTAGTTCGTGAAGACCAATATTGTCCTGCTGTGGGTCCTCACGATCTACTTTTTCATTCTCGCCGCGGTTTATACGGTGTGGGCGCTGATTGACACCAACGAGGTGGAATGGGTGGGGACCCTCGCCATTGCCCTCAGCGGTGCGCTGACCGTGTTCATTGCGTTTTTTCTTCAGGTCGTGCAGAAGAACCAGGGTGGTGAGCTGCCCGAGGATCGCCTCGATGCTGATATCGACGATGGCGACCCGGAGCTTGGCTTTTTCAGCCCGTGGAGTTGGTGGCCGATTTTCTTAGCCGCAGGCGCCGGCCTCGTGATTCTGGGATTGGCCGTGGGTGTTTGGGTTGCCCTCTACGCTGTCCCGCTGGTGCTTATTGGGCTCGTGGGTTGGACCTACGAGTACTACCGGGGACACTTTGGCCGCTAGCCCGGTGCACGTCCGGGCCGCCACGGCGGCCGATCACGACCGTGTATTGGAGTTGGTGGGAAAACTCGGTCACGCTTTCCCCGTCGATCCGGCTCAGTACTCGCAGTCCTTTGCGTTTGCGATTGCCGATACTGACCGCACTCTGGTCCACGTGGCAGAAAGTGGGGGAGTGGTCGTGGGGTACGCTCTGACCACCATTTCCCGATTGCTTTACTCCAATGGTCCCTCCGCACAGCTTCAGGAAATCGTCGTCGATGATGAGATGAGAGTCTCGGGTGTGGGAACGGCTCTGGTGCGGGCTGTCGAGGCCGAATGCGAAAACCGCGGTGTCACCCAGCTCACCGTTGCCGCACGCCGTGCAGGCGGCTTCTACGACCGTTTGGGCTATAGCCAGCAGGCTGAGTACATGCGACGGTTGTTCTAGGACCCAACGTGTCGGATACCACGATCCGTTTTCTCGGCGCGGCCGAGACGGTGACGGGGAGTCGTTTTCTCGTCGAATACGCCTCGAGCCAGATTCTGCTTGAGGCCGGGCTTTTTCAGGGCCCCCGACAATGGCGTCAACGCAACTGGGATGATCTGCCGATCCCTGCGTCCGAGCTTGACGCCGTGGTGATCTCGCACGCCCACCTGGACCATTGCGGGTATCTTCCCCGGCTGTGGAGGCAGGGCTACCGCGGTCCGATCTACCTCACTCCTGACACGGCCAACCTCGCCTCAATCGTGTTGCGCGATTCGGCGCATCTACAGGAAGAAGACGCCAAATACGCCAAGA
>CBFHWA010000014.1:0-6180 GCA_965659525.1 Pontimonas sp. | reverse complement strand
GGAGCCTCTCTACGACTCAGAGGATGCCGAGGGAGCCATTTCGCTGTTCAAACCGGTTAATTTCTCACACTGGCAGGATTTGCCCGAGGCAGGACGAGTCCGATTCTTACCAGCCGGTCACATTTTGGGTGCCGCACTGGTCGATATTGATTTGCCCGGCGCAAAGATTCTCCACTCGGGCGATTTGGGCCAAGGTGAACACCCCTTGCTCATTGGCCCCCACACAATCCCCGCTGTTGAATACGATGCCATCCTCACTGAGTCCACCTACGGCGCGAGAGTCCACCCACCTGCCGACGATTCCCTCGATCACATTGTCAGTCAGACAATCGGCCGCGGAGGAAGCGTTCTCATTCCCGCATTCGCTGTTGATCGCACCGAAGTGATTTTGATTGCGCTGACAGAGTCAATGGACGCCGGTCGAATTCCTCGAGTGCCCATCTACGTGGACTCCCCGATGGCTATCCAGGCCCTCACCGTCTATCGCCACGCTATCGACAGTGACCACACCGAGATTCGACCCGAAATACGCGAGCATTTAAGTGCCTCTGACGTGTTTAACCCCGGCACTCTCGAGACCCTGCGCAGTCCAGAAGAGTCAAAGTCAATCAATAATGCACCGCCGTGCATCATTATTTCCGCCTCCGGTATGGCTACCGGGGGACGCGTGCTCCACCACCTCAAGCGCCTGCTGCCGGATGAACGAAACACTGTCGTCCTGGCCGGTTACCAGGCTGTGGGCACTCGCGGAGCATCGCTTCGAGACGGGGCAGACCACGTTCGAATCCACGGCGCGGATATTCCGGTTCATGCCCAGATTGACGAGGTGGAGTATTTTTCGGTCCACGCCGACCGCGACGATGTCCGCGCCTGGTTACACTCCGCCACGGTCAGGCCCAAGCGCATCGTTCTCATTCACGGCGAAGACGATGCCAGAGCGGAGCTTGCCAATGTCTTACGTGAAGAATTCGGTATCCCCGTCATCGCCCCCGAATACACCGAAACCCTGTCGCTCTAAGAACGACAGGGTTTCGAAGCGGGAGCAGACGCTGCCCTAGTGCTTTTGGGCTTCTAGTTCCCTCTGAGAAACGGGACTCACCCGGTCTTCGAAGAACCAGTTGGAGGCTGCTGAGCGCAACCGGCGACCCACGGTGATCTTGCCCTTTTCGTTGGGGCGCACGGGAAGCGGTGTGTACTCTTCATAGTCCAGAAGCTTCCAGCGCTCGTGCTCGGGCAGTTGCTCGTGAACCTCGATGTACTCACCACCGGGCAGTCGCACGATACGGCCTGATTCGTAGCCGTGCAGGGCAATCTCCCGATCCTTGCGTTGTAGCGCGAGGCAGGTTCGCTTGGCGATGATGTGCGCGGCAATTGGCCCCACGATGATGAGCACCTGGAGGAAGGTGATTACTCCCTCAATACTCATCCTGAAGTGGGTCGCAATGAGGTCGGAGCTCGCTGCAGCCCAGAGCACACCGTAGAAGGTGACACCCGCGGCGCCAATACCGGTGCGTGTCGGGGCGTTACGGGGGCGGTCAGCGATGTGGTGTTCACGCTTATCTCCCGTTACCCACGCTTCGAAGAAGGGGTAGAAGAAGACCAGCCCCAAGAACACCAGCAGGCCAACCGTCGGAATCAAGACACCCCAGGCCCAGGTGTAACCAAACCAGACGCTCTCCCAACCCGGCGGAATCAAGCGCAGGGCGCCATCGGCAAAACCGATGTACCAGTCTGGCTGTGTTCCCGCACCCACGGGGGAGGGGTCATAGGGACCGTAGTTCCAGATCGGGTTGATCGTGAACGTCGAGGCCATCAGCATGATGACACCGAAGACGATGAAGAAGAACCCACCGGCCTTTGCCGCGAACACCGGCATCACCGGAGCGCCCACGACATTGTCGTTGGTGCGACCGGGTCCTGCGAACTGGGTGTGCTTGTTGACAACCAGCAACACCAAGTGCAGGGCCAAAGTGGCGATCAAAATGGCGGGAAGCAGCATGATGTGCAAGATGTAGAGCCGCGGAATGACCTGGTCGCCCGGGAACTCATCCCCGAAGAGCAGGTAGGAAATCCACACACCGATAACGGGGAAGGCTTTGACCATTCCATCGATGATCCTCAACCCGTTACCGGAGAGCAGGTCGTCGGGCAGTGAGTAGCCGGTGAAGCCCTCGGCCATGGCCAGGACAAACAGCAGGAAGCCAATCACCCAGTTGAGTTCACGGGGCTTGCGGAAGGCGCCGGTAAAGAACACCCGGAGCATGTGCAAGCCAATCGCGGCGATAAACAACAACGCAGCCCAGTGGTGGGCCTGGCGCATGAGCAGACCGCCGCGGATATCAAAGGACAGGTCGAGGGCGGTGTGGTACGCCACCGCCATTTCTACGCCCTTAAGCGGCAAGTAGGAGCCTTCGTACTCGACTTTCGCCATTGAGGGGTCGAAGAAGAACGTCAGGAAGGTTCCGGTAATGAGAATGACGACAAAGCTGTAGAGGGCGACCTCACCAAGCATGAATGACCAGTGGTCGGGGAAGATTTTCCGACCGAGGGTTTTCACCGCAACGGAGACGCTTGTGCGCTCGTCGATGTAGTTCGCGGCTGCCCCGGTGAACCGCATTCCGCGGCCAGGCTCAGTTTTTTGCCCTTCGGTGTTCGTTGTCACGCTCATAGTTCACGCTCCCAGAAGCTCGGACCAACCGGTTCAGTGAAATCACTTTGTGCTACGAGATATCCTTCCTCATCAATGGTGATAGGAAGCTGAGGAAGGGGCCGGGCCGCGGGTCCAAAAATGACCTCGCACTGGTTGGCCACGTCAAATTGCGATTGGTGACACGGGCACAGCAGGTGGTGGGTGTGCTGCTCGTAGAGTGCCACCGGACAGCCCACGTGGGTGCAGATCTTCGAGTAGGCGACAATTCCCTGGTAGGACCAGTCTTTGCGCTCCTCGGACTCGTTGAGATCCTCAATCGGCAGACGCATGAGCAAAACAGCCGCTTTGGCCTTTTCTTCCAGCTTGCCCTCTTTGATTTTCTTGAGGCCATCCGGAATCACGTGGAAGGCCGAGCCGATGGTGACATCCGCTGCTCGGATGGGCTCGCCAGAGGGGTCGCGGGTGAGTCGCACACCGGTGTCCCACATGGTCTGCTTCATTTTCTGGATCGGGTCTGCAGCCGGAGCGAGGTCGCGAAAGAGCACCACCGCAGGAATCGGCGTCGCTAGGACAGCACCAATCAGCGTGTTGCGCACCAGTGAGCGTCGCGTAAAACCACTTTCTTCATTCGCGTCGGTGAAGACTTGGGTGGCCGCTTCGCGGGTTTCGTCATCACCGCGAGTGGGGTGGCGTTCTTCGACCATCTCGGCTTCCGGCATCAGCGTTTTTGCCCAGTAGACCGCGCCAAAGCCAATGCCCAGCAGGCCAAGCGTGATTCCGATACCGGTGAGACCGTTATTGAGTCGAACGGAGGTCATATCACCGGGAATGATGGGGAAGACGACGTAGGCGACAGTGGCGAAAATACTTCCCACAATGGACAAGCCAAAGAACAGCGCGACTCGCCGTTCAGCGGCCTTTGCCTCTTTCGGGTCCTTATCCGTCATCCGGTGGGCTTCTTCGGGCAGACCCGGGTTGGCCGGCGCGTTTGAGCGCTCCACAGCGGAGCCCGGGTCGGGCGCGTAGCCGTGGTCGTCGTGAGAGTCGCTGTTTTCAGCAGGCTCTTTGGCCATCCGGATGTCTCCTTTGTCCTGTTGTGGTCTAACTAATGGGCTCGTGCGGTGAGCCAGATGGTAATCGCGATCAACACACCCAGGCCGATAATCCACACGAAGAGACCCTCGGATACGGGGCCCAGGCTGCCGAGGCCAAAACCACCAACCGACGGGGTGTTTTCGACATATTCGATATACGTGATGATGTCGTTTTTCTCTTCCGGGGTGAGGTTCATATCGCTAAAGACCGGCATGTTTTGGGGGCCGGTCACCATGGCGGCATAGACGTGAATCGGGTCGACGCCGACAACGGCGGGAGCCCACTTACCTTCGGTCAGCGCCCCTCCCGCACCAGCCACGTTGTGGCACATGGCGCAGTTAATGCGAAACAGTTCGGCGCCTACCGCCGCGTCACCGTCACCGGCGTAGTAGCGCGGATCGGGTAGTCCTGGCCCGGGTGCGAGGCTTGCCACCCAGGCGCCCATGGCGTCAATCTGGGGCTGGGTGAACTGCACCGGCTTCTTCTCAGCCTGAGGACCGGAGGCAGCCATGGGCATCCGTCCGGTTCCCACCTGGAATTCCACGGATAGGGCGCCCACGCCAATCAAGCTCGGGCCGGCTTCGGTTCCCTCGGAGTTCACTCCGTGGCAGCTTGCACAGTTAGCCAGGAAGAGTTTTTCGCCATCTTCGATGAGAGTGGCGGAGGGGACGGGGGCCTCTTGCGCACTAGCAATCCCCGCTGTGGTCGCCGCGTAGGCGCCACCGCTGACAAAAAGACCCAGCACCAACAGGGCTGCACCGGCAAGGGGGTGTCGGCGGCCTCGGCGGTGATTTCGCTTAGCAGTCATCATGTCCTTCGTGATTGCGGGGGAGAGGGGTTATTGCAGTACGTAAATAACGAGGAACAGGCCGATCCAGACCACGTCGACGAAGTGCCAGTAGTAGGACACCACGATGGCGCTGGTGGCCTCACGGTGGGTGAAGACCTTCACCGCGTAGGCGCGTCCGATCACCAGGAGGAAGGCAATCAAACCGCCGGTCACGTGCAGACCGTGGAAGCCTGTGGTCAGGTAGAAGGCCGAACCGTAGGCGTCTGAGTTGAGTGCGAGACCCTCACTGACGAGAACGGCGTACTCCCAGACCTGGCCAGCGACGAAGACGGCACCCATAAAGAAGGTGAGGTAGAACCACTCGATCATTCCCCACTTCATTGGCGAGGCGCCGGTGGCTCGAGGTTGGAGACGCTCAGCGGCAAACACACCAAACTGGGCTGTCACACTGGAGAGCACCAGAATCGTGGTGTTAATCGCGGCAAAGGGGATATCGAGTAATTCAACCCGCGTTTCCCACAGCTCCGGCGAGGTGCTGCGCAGGGTGAAGTAAATCGCGAAGAGACCCGCGAAGAACATCACCTCGCTGCCGAGCCACACAATGGTGCCCACGGCGACCGTATTCGGACGATTGATAGTGGGCTGAATGTTGCCAGCAGTCGCAGTTGTCACCCCTTTATTATGCCCGAAGTTAACTGAGGGTCTGGACCACGAAACAGCGCTTCGAGGCACAAAGTAGGCTGAGAATATGTCGAGCGAACCCCGAACCTGGTCTTCTGTCCTGCAGTCACTGCTGGAAGGGCAAAGCCTGTCGGTAGCAGAGGCCTCAGAGGCCATGAACCAGGTAATGAACGGTGAGGTGACCCCGGCGCAGTTGGCTGGCTTTCTCGTGGCGCTGAAGGCCAAAGGCGAAACCGTCGATGAAGTCGTCGGCTTTCGCTCCGCGATTTTGGACAATGCCGTGGCCCTCGATGTGCCCGCCATGGTCCTCGACATTGTTGGTACCGGGGGAGACCCCTATGGCGCAGTGGTCAACGTGTCCTCGATTGCGTCAATCGTCGCCGCCGCAGCCGGGGTCCCCGTTGTGAAACACGGTAACCGTGCCGCCAGTTCCGCCTCAGGGGCAAGCGACCTGTTGGGCCAACTGGGAGTGAACCTCGATCTGACCCCCGAGCAGGTGGCGGCCGTTTTCCACCAGGTGGGGATGACCTTCGTTTTTGCCGCCAAGTTCCACCCCGGTTTTCGCCACGCCGCCCTGACGCGCAAAGAAATCGGTATTCCCACGGTCTTTAACATTTTGGGCCCGCTGTGTAACCCGGCCAGGCCGGAAGCGAGCGCGGTTGGTGTGGCCCGTTTGGATCGCGTCGCCCAAATGGCTGGAGTTTTTCGCACCCGCGGCGCGACGGCTCTGCTCTACCGCGGTGATGACGGTATCGACAAGATGACCACGACCGGCCACTCCCGGGTCTGGGAAGTAACCAGGGGACAGGTCACCGAGCACGTCGTTGACGTCGAAGAGCTGGGCTTGGCGAAATCCTCAATTGGCGATTTGTTGGGCGATAGCCCCGAGCACAACGCACATCTGGCCCGCTCTGTACTGGCCGGGGAATCCGGCCCAATCCGCGACATTGTGTCGCTGAATGCC
>CBFHWA010000013.1:12337-19195 GCA_965659525.1 Pontimonas sp. | reverse complement strand
GCTGAGAATTGTCTCGTCATCCAGGGATGCGCAATCAGATTTGAAATGCAGCACCTCGGGCGAGCTGGGAGCGGCTCGAGCACGAAGTCCTTGGGCGCCAAGGATGTCGATGAGCGCTGCAGCACCGGTGTCGTTGGTTCGCTCAGAGAGGCCAATGATTACTTCTTTTCCCGTCCACAACACGTCACCACCGTCAAGGTGACCCGCTGGTAGATCAATGATCTGGGAATACCAGGTCTGTAGCGCCTGGCGCACCGGAGCGACTTCTGCCCTCCGCGATGGTGCTCCCGGGTGGGTCATCACTGCGAAATCGGGAAAGCACAACGCGGTGTCTTCGACGAAAACAGAATCCGGCAGTGTGGGGTCCTCGGGCAGAACCACCACGCTGAGACCAAGATCTTCCAGAGCACGAACGTAGGTTTCGTGTTGGATTTGAAACACCTCAGGCTGCGGATCGGGTCCCGTCCCCACTCGCAAGCCGGCGCTGACTGCGCTGCTGGGCCGCCGCACCAGTGCGGCCATGAAGTCCGTATGGGTGCTCATAGCACCAGCGTAGTGAGCTAACCCGCCTGACGCGGGGTGATCACCACAGAGTTGTCGCGCGGTGGGCGGTGAGCACGAATGGCGGACTTGAGCGCTGCGGCAACGACAGTCTGGCCGGAATCGGTTAAGCGCTGGGATTGAAGCGACGCAGTAGACCAGCCCAGTAGTGCCCCCACAAAACGCGCCCCGGCTCGAAGGGGGAGAACCCACAGCTCGCCAGAGTCCACGCTCGGGTGCGGGGCATCGATGACTGAGGCGTGGAATAGGGAGAGCGCATGAGCAAGAGCCCCCGACTCCCCAATCGACTGCCCAAGCGCGTCAGCGAAGAGACCCTGCTTATCGCAACGGGCGAGAATCTGGAGGTGTGAAAGATCATCGATGGCCACAATGGCGACAGCATCAAAAGCTTCTCGAAACAACGCCGTTGTCGTCAACGCGTCGCAGGCGGCATCGAGGGTGCGTGCGCGACCAATGGCCTCGACAACGCGCATCGCCCGAAGAGTGTCGGTCACTGAGGCTGGCACCCCCTCCGAAGGCTATGAGCGCGCACCGACAAGCGTGGAAGGGATGTGGTGCTCTCCGGAGGGGGTGTCCTGTGGACGTGAAGAAAGACGGGGCGAAGAGACACCGCAGTCCTCATCTCCACACCATGGCCCGTCGGGCGATGGCCTCGCGACGGACAGCTTCCTTGTCCAAGACACACCATACGAATCCGGTGCTGACATACCGAGGGAGTGTGGGGGTAAACCGCACACGGTTGACACCGCGGTCAGTCGGTGAGTGCCGGATGTGGGATTTGAACCCACACGCCCTTTCGGACAAAGCATTTTGAGTGCTCCGCGTCTGCCATTCCGCCAATCCGGCCCAGGCGCTCACGCTACGACTACCGACCATATCGTAGGCTCGAAGAATGAGCGAAGCAGTCGAAGAAAACCCTGACCAGCGCCGAGTCGTTGTGGCTGAAGACGAGTCACTGATTCGCATCGACGTTATCGAAACTCTGACCGATAACGGGTTCACCGTGGTGGGTGAAGCGGCAGATGGGGAAAAAGCGGTCGAACTTGCCCGCCAGCTGCGGCCTGACCTCGTGGTGATGGATGTCAAAATGCCGCTGTTGGATGGCATCAGCGCTGCAGAAATCCTGCACAAGGAAAATATCGCTCCAGTGGTGCTTCTCACCGCATTTAGCCAGCGCGAACTCGTGGAGCGGGCCTCCGAAGCTGGCGCCATGGCTTACGTCGTGAAGCCCTTTGGCCCCAACGACCTGATTCCGGCTATTGAAATTGCGCTCAGCCGCGCTGCCCAACTAAGCGCCCTGGAGGAGGAAGTATCAGACCTGGCCGACCGTCTAGAAACACGGAAGGTTCTTGATCGCGCAAAGGGAATCCTCAACGACACGATGGGTCTGACCGAGCCGGAAGCTTTTCGCTGGATCCAAAAAGCGTCCATGGATCGACGCTTGTCCATGCGGGAGGTCGCCCAAACAGTTGTCGACCAGCTGGCAGAAAAAGCCGATAACCCCGAGGGCTAGTCCCGGGGGAGGTCTTTGAGGAAGTTGGTCATGCGCACCGTCGAAAGTCGATTGCCGTCCTCGTCGGTCATCACAATCTCGTGAGTGGCCAAGGTTCGACCAAGAGATAGCGCACGACAGTGGCCACGGACAAGGCCCTGTCGAACAGACTTGGAATGACTGGCGTTGATCTCGATTCCCACCGCGATACGGCCAGCTCCAGCATGAATGGCCGCAGAGAGGGAGCCCAGGGATTCACCCAGCACGACGTGGGCCCCGCCGTGGAGGAGGCCGATGACTTGACGGTTTCCCTCCACCGGCATCGTCGCGATGGACTCTTCAGCGGTGAGCTTTTCGAAGACAATGCCCATTTTCTGCGTCAGTTCGCCGCCGTTTGTTGCCACAAGCCGCTCAATTAAAGATGGGTCGAGGTCGGGGGGGAACTCGGTCACCGAGGCACCTCCAGAGGCAGGGACTGGCCGGATAGGCTAGCCGGGTGGATACTGCCGGCAAGCCTACCCTGATGCTCATCGACGGCCATTCGCTGGCGTTTCGCGCCTTTTATGCCCTGCCCACCGAATCGTTTGTGACGCCTGAGGGTCAACACACCAACGCGATTCACGGGTTTTTGTCCATGCTGCTCAGCCTCTTAAAAAATGAAGCTCCAACGCATTTAGCGGTCGCATTCGATATTTCCCGCTATTCATTCCGGACGCGAAAATACCCCGACTATAAGGGGACCAGGGGCGAAACACCGCCCGAGTTTGTGGGCCAAGTTCCGCTTCTTCAAGACGCCCTCCACGCGATGGGGATTACGACGCTGACCAAAGAGGACTACGAGGCCGACGACATCATCGCCACCCTCGCCACCCAGGGGGAGCAGGAGGGTTTTGATGTATTGGTCGTTTCGGGCGACCGCGACACTCTGCAGCTGGTGACCCCAACGGTCACGGTCTTGTACCCCAGCTCTCGCGGGGTCTCCGAGCTCAAGCGCTACACCCCGGAGGCCGTGTTCGAACGCTACGGAATTACCCCAGAGCAATACCCCGATATAGCCGCACTGGTGGGTGAAACCAGTGACAACCTCATTGGTATCGACAAAGTCGGTGAAAAAACCGCAGTGAAGTGGATTACCCAGTACGGGTCACTCGATGGCGTCCTCGCCCACGCCGACGACATTCCCGGGGTTGTCGGTAACAACCTGCGCCAACAGCGCGAGCGCGCCATTCTCAACCGCGAACTCAACGCCCTCATCCGCGATGTTGACCTGGGCGTGAGCCCGGGCGCACTCGAGCGTGGTGCCATTGATCCAGACGCCGTAACGAACGTTTTTGGCGCACTACACTTTCGCACCCTCACCGAGCGAGTCCTCGCTCTCGCGGGTGCGCAGCCCTCGCCGAGCTCTCATGGCCCAAGCGTTGAGGCTCCACCCGCGAAAACCCTTCTCGATGAGGAACTGCGTCACTGGCTTATCAGCCACACGGGGCCGTTAGCGATCAGTGTCAATGCCGGGACCTCTGGTCTGGTGTGCAGTGTTTCAGACGGCAGCGAACTGGTTGTCGTGCGCGACACCGACGGTTCGATGGATGCCAGTGCCCTCAAAGAAGCCCTGGCCGATCCACAGCGGGTGTGGTGGTGGTGGCACGCAAAAGCGGATTTTCACGCGCTGCATCGTGCCGGATGGACACCCCCGGAGACTGTTCACGGCGACGTGCGCTTGGCTGCGTGGTTGGAATCGCCCGGGCGTAAACTCCCCGGCCTATCCGATCTCGCCCAAACACTATTGGGTGGTGTTCCCACCGCGGCCGACAGCGACACCCTCTTGGCTTCAGATAATGATGGTGACGACTCGGCTTGGTGGATTCACCAGCTCTACCCAGCAGTTATCGAACGTTTGGCAACACCACAGCGCACGATTCTCGAAACCCTGGAGCTTCCCCTGGTCTCCATTTTGTGGCGGATGGAAGTGCGCGGTATCGCCTCGGACACTGACGCTCTGCGGCGCCTCGACGATCGCCTCCAGGGGGAAGCGCAGTCGTTTCAGAAGGCTGCTTTTGCCGCCATTGGTCACGAGGTGAACCTCGGTTCACCCAAACAGCTCCAGAGCGTGCTGTTTGATGAGCTGGAGATGCCAAAAACCCGCCAGACGAAGACTGGCTATTCCACTGACCAGCAGGCACTAGCCGACCTCCAAGAAAGTAATCCACACCCCTTTCTTGACGCGCTCCTGGGACACCGTGACCAGACCAAACTCCACCAGATTGTGGACGGTCTCGCCAGCGCCGTTGGGGAGGATGGTCGATTGCACACCACATTCGACCAAACGGGCACCTCAACGGGCCGGTTATCCTCGCTCGAGCCCAACCTGCAGAACATCCCGGCGAGGACCGCTGTCGGCCATGAAATCCGCGCGAGTTTTATCGCCGGACAGGCCTGCGAGGGTCTGCTCACCGCTGACTACTCGCAGATTGAAATGCGCATCATGGCCCACTTTTCGGGTGACGACGCCCTCATTGAGGCGTTTCGCCGGGGTGAGGATCTGCACAACTACGTCGGTTCGCAGGTTTTCGACGTCGACCCAGAGGGTGTGACCCCGGAAATGCGCACCAAGGTCAAGGCGATGAGCTATGGCCTGGCCTACGGGCTCTCCGCCTACGGCCTAGCGAAACAACTGCGAATTGCCCCCAGTGAGGCAAAGAACCTGATGAGCGACTACTTCGACCGGTTTGGCAAAGTCCGCGACTACTTACGCGACGTCGTTGAACAAGCCCGAGCTCAGGGCTACACCGAAACCCTTTTTGGCCGACGGCGACCCTTTCCGGAGCTTAATTCGAGTAACCGGATGGCCAGAGAAGCCGCTGAACGTGCCGCGTTAAACGCGCCGATGCAGGGCACGGCAGCCGACATCATCAAACGCGCCATGATCTCGATTGACAGGCGTCTGATTGACGAGTCGATGAACTCGACCATGCTGCTACAAGTCCACGACGAGCTCATTTTCGATGTCGCAGCGGGGGAGCGAGCCCGACTGGAAGGCATCGTACGCGAGGAGATGGAATCCGCCGCCAGCCTTGACGTGCCCCTCGAGGTCAACCTCGGCTTTGGCGCACATTGGGATGAAGCCGCCCACTAGCGGTTTGCCCAGCGCCTAAGCCCGGGATAGACTCAAGGGTCGCCCTGCGGGGCGTTTTTTCCCTGTCCACGCTCGCACACGCTGCGACCCAAGTATGACCAGAAGAGAACACTCACCGAATGACACCCTCCACGACCACCGGCCCGAAGCAAGTAGCAGTTAATGACATCGGCAGCGCCGACGACTTCCTGGCCGAGGTCGAAAAAACCCTCAAATTCTTTAACGACGGCGACCTGATTGAGGGCACTGTTGTAAAAATCGACCGCGATGAGGTTCTCCTCGACGTCGGATACAAAACTGAGGGCGTTATTCCCTCTCGCGAGCTGTCCATCAAACACGATGTTGACCCCAACGAGGTTGTCACCGTGGGTGATCCCATCGAAGCACTGGTTCTCCAAAAGGAGGATAAAGAAGGCCGCTTGATCCTGTCCAAGAAGCGTGCACAGTACGAGCGCGCGTGGGGCGATGTCGAGAAGATTAAGGACGCCGATGGCGTTGTCACGGGAACGGTCATCGAGGTCGTCAAGGGTGGACTCATCGTCGACATCGGTCTGCGCGGCTTCCTCCCGGCCTCACTGATTGAGCTGCGCCGTGTGCGCGACCTCACCCCCTATTTGGGCCAGGAAATTGAAGCCAAAATCCTCGAGTTGGACAAAAACCGCAACAACGTCGTGCTCTCACGCCGCGCGTTGTTGGAGCAGAGCCAATCCGAGACCCGCAGCTCGTTCCTGACCAACCTCGAAAAGGGTCAAATCCGCAAGGGCGTGGTCTCCTCGATCGTCAACTTTGGTGCCTTCGTCGACCTGGGCGGTGTGGACGGTCTTGTTCACGTCTCCGAGCTGTCGTGGAAGCACATCGAACACGCCAGCGAGGTCGTCGAGGTGGGCCAGGAAGTAACGGTCGAGGTGCTCGAGGTCGATATGGACCGCGAGCGTGTTTCCCTGTCGTTGAAGGCAACCCAGGAAGACCCGTGGCAGCTGTTTGCTCGTACTCACGCGATCGGTCAGATCGCCCCGGGTGCGGTGACCAAGCTTGTCCCCTTCGGCGCATTTGTTCGCGTCGCCGACGGTATCGAAGGCCTCGTGCACATTTCGGAGCTGTCCGATAAGCACATCGACCTGGCCGAACAGGTCGTCTCGGCCGGCCAGCAGGTGTTCGTGAAAATCATCGACATCGACCTTGAGCGTCGTCGCATTTCCCTCTCAATTAAGCAAGCCAATGAGGGTGTCGACCCTGACGGCAGCGAGTTCGACCCCGCTCTCTACGGGATGCCCACCGAATACGACGACCAGGGCAACTACACCTACCCGGAGGGCTTCAACCCCGAGACGGGCGAGTGGCTCGAAGGTCACGACGATCAGCGGGCCAACTGGGAGCGCGACTACTCCGCTGCCCAAGCGCGCTGGGAAGCCCACAAAGCCCAGGTGGCGGCAATGAACGCCATGGTTATCGAACCGGTCGAGCTACCCGAAGGGGAGGCAGAAGAGTCCGCCCCCGCAGAAGATGCTCCGGTCGAAAGCGCGGGTACGCTCGCAGACGACGAGTCGCTCGCTGCTTTACGCGAGAAACTCTCGGGCTCAAGCGAGTAAGCAACGACTCCACAAAAGGAGCGTGCTGCTATGGCCGTCGTCGCCCTGACCGGGGGGATTGCGGCGGGCAAAAGTGTCGTCAC
>CBFHWA010000013.1:0-12304 GCA_965659525.1 Pontimonas sp. | reverse complement strand
GATGAGGTCGCTCGCGAGGTTGTCCAGGTTGACCAGCCGGCGCTCTCGGCGATTGTTGCCGAGTTTGGCCCCGATGTTCTGGGGCCACACGGTGAACTCAATCGCCAGGCGCTGGGAAACATTGTCTTTCATGACGAGACCGCCCGTCAGCGGCTAAACGAGATCGTTCACCCAGCAGTGTGGCAGCGCTCACAGCACCTCTTTCGTGAGCACCAGGCAACTCATCCCGACACCCCCCTCGTGTACGCCGTTCCCCTGCTGGCCGAGGGTGATCGCCGCGATGAGTTTGACCTCGTCGTTGTGGTTGACGCTCCCGCCGCCCAGCGCATCACCCGCCTGGTCGACAAGCGCGACATGAGCGATGACCAGGCACGAGCGCGTGTCAGCGCGCAGGCGACTGATCAAGCGCGCCTGGCGATTGCCGACGTGGTTATCGACAGCTCCGGCAATTTAGCCCACACCCGCAGCCAGGCGAAGATGCTGGCCGCACAGCTGAGGACCCACTGGCCAGATTCGCTCAGGGCGATTCCGCGCCTCCTCACGGGAAGCGGGGAGTAACCTCAGGACAGTGGAACCCACCCGCAGTGTCCGGCCCTTTGAGGTAGTCAGCGATTATTCCCCCAGTGGTGACCAACCCCACGCTATTGAGGCACTCGCGGCAAAGCTCAGCGCTGGCGAAACAGACGTCACGCTGCTGGGTGCGACCGGAACGGGGAAAACGGCCACCACGGCCTGGCTGGTGGAGAAACTCCAGCGGCCCACACTGGTCATGGCGCATAACAAAACCCTGGCCGCCCAGTTTGCTAATGAGCTTCGCGAAATGTTTCCCCATAACGCAGTGGAATATTTTGTTTCCTACTACGACTACTACCAACCCGAGGCCTACGTCCCACAGACGGATACCTTCATCGAGAAAGACTCGTCGGTCAACGCCGAAGTCGAGCGTTTGCGCCATTCGACCACAAACTCACTACTCTCGCGCCGGGACGTGATCGTTGTTTCCACCGTGTCATCGATTTATGGTCTCGGTGCAGCCGAGGAATACCTCGAGGCAATGCTCGCGCTTCACGTTGGTCAGCGCATTTCCCGCGATGAGCTCGCCCGAGCATTTGTTGGCATGCAGTACCAGCGAAACGATGTGGCCTTTCTTCGAGGGACCTTCCGTATCAGGGGCGACACTGTCGAAATTATCCCCGTCTACGAAGAATTTGCTTTGCGCATTGAGATGTTTGGCGACGAAATTGAGTCGCTGAGCTCCCTTCACCCGCTCACCGGCGAGGTTCTCGGCGTGCTCGAGAGTGTGTCAGTGTTTCCCGCAACCCACTACGCCGCCTCTCCGGAGACGATGCGCCGGGCCATTGGTCAGATTCGAGACGAGTTAGAAGAGCGTGTGTCTTGGTTTGAGAGCCAAGGCAAGCTTCTCGAGGCCCAGCGCATCCGCATGCGCACGACCTATGACCTGGAAATGATGGAGCAAATTGGTTTTTGTTCCGGTATCGAGAACTATTCGCGCCATATCGACGGCCGCGAAGCCGGCGAACCGCCAAACTGCCTGCTGGACTACTTCCCCGATGACTTTTTAACCGTCATCGACGAGTCGCATGTCACGGTTCCTCAAATTGGCGGAATGTATGAAGGTGATGCCTCGAGGAAGCGAACCCTCGTCGAGCACGGGTTTCGGTTACCCAGCGCGATGGATAACCGACCGTTGCGCTTCGATGAGTTTTTAGCCCGCACGGGTCAGAGGATGTATCTCTCCGCCACACCTGCCGCCTACGAGCGGGATGTCTCTGACGGAGTCGTGGAACAGATCATCCGACCAACCGGCCTGGTCGATCCGAAAATTGAGGTCCGACCCGCCCAGGGTCAAATCGACGACCTTCTCGAACAGATTCGGCTTCGGGCCAAACGCAATGAACGCGTGCTGGTAACGACACTGACCAAAAAGATGGCCGAGGATTTAACCGACTTCCTCGACGATGCCGGTGTTCGGGTGCGCTACCTCCACTCGGATGTTGACACCCTCAAGCGCGTGGAGCTACTCACCGAACTGCGTGCTGGGGTATACGACGTGCTGGTAGGAATCAACCTGCTGCGAGAAGGCTTGGACCTCCCGGAAGTGAGCCTTGTCGCAATCTTGGACGCTGATAAGGAAGGATTCTTGCGCTCCCAAACCTCACTGATTCAAACGATCGGCCGGGCGGCGCGAAACGTATCCGGTGAAGTGTTTATGTATGCCCAAACGATGACGGACTCGATGCGCTTCGCCATCGATGAGACAAACCGCCGCCGGGATAAACAACTGGCCTATAACGCCCAACACGGTGTCGACCCCACACCGTTGCGGAAAAAGATTGGCGACATTACGGCGGTGCTCGCCCGCGAAAGAGCCGACAGCGCAGAACTGGTGGGGGACAGTTCCGATACCGACATCCCGGTGATGCGCACTGGGGCGGGTTCTGAGGAACTGCCCGCCCTCATTCGCCAGCTCACCGACCAAATGATGCAAGCATCATCAGAGCTTCAGTTCGAGCTCGCAGCCCGGCTGCGCGATGAGGTTTCCGAGCTGAAACGCGAACTGCGCGAAATGACCGAGCACGCCAGCCATTGAGTATTTACCCACCAAAGAGATTCGTAGACTAAAGCGTGCCTATCGACAAACCCCGGACCGACCAAATCATCTCCGTTCAAGGAGCGAGAGTCCACAACCTCCAGGACGTCCACGTCGATATTCCGCGAAATGCCTTGGTGGTTTTCACCGGCCTGTCGGGTTCTGGAAAGTCTTCGCTCGCGTTTGACACGATTTTTGCTGAAGGTCAGCGCCGCTACGTTGAGTCACTCTCGGCCTACGCCAGGCAGTTTCTGGGCCAAGTTGACCGGCCCGACGTTGACGTCATCGAGGGGCTAAGCCCCGCAGTGTCGATTGACCAGAAATCGACCAACCGCAACCCCCGCTCCACTGTGGGCACCATCACCGAAATCCACGACTATCTGCGCTTGCTCTATGCCCGCACCGGCAAGCCCCACTGTGTGGAATGCGGTGAGCCCATTGTGCGCCAGACGGTCCAGCAAATGGCCGACCAGATCATGACCGAAAACCCGGGGGAGCGGTTTTTGGTCCTCAGCCCCGTGGTCAGTCAGCGCAAAGGCGAATTTGTTGACCTGTTCCAGTCGCTGCAGTCGAGTGGATACTCGCGCGCGGTTGTCGACGGCGAGCAGATTCAGTTGGCAAGCCCGCCGAAACTTGCCAAAACGAAAAAGCACGACGTCGACGTTGTCGTCGATCGCCTCGTCACTGGTGACGACATTGCCGGGCGATTAGTGGACTCACTGGAGACCGCACTGGGACTCTCCGATGGTCATATCCGTATCCACTACGTCGACCGCGAGGGCCCCGATGCCATCAGGTTGCTGAGCGAAAAGCTTTCCTGTCCCAACGCCCACCCGGTGCGCCTGAGCGAAATAGAACCACGGACGTTCTCGTTCAATTCACCCTTTGGCGCCTGCCCAGCGTGTTCTGGCCTGGGCTTCACCATGGCTGTTGACCCAGAGATGGTCATCGGAGATCCCGCACTGTCGATCGCTGAGGGAGCAATCTTGCCCTGGACACAGGCGGGTAAAGGTCTCTACGGCTATTTCCGAAACCTGCTGGGCAGTCTCGCGGACGACCTCGATTTCTCTCTCGATACGCCCTGGCAGGACCTCGCCGAAGAAGTTCAGGATGCGGTGTTGCGGGGAAACAATTTCGAGGTCGTGGTGAAGTGGCGAAACCGCTACGGACGGGACGTGAAGTACTCCACTGGTTTTGAGGGCGTCCTGCCGTATATCGAGCGCAAGTACCACGAGACCGAATCGGATTGGTCCAAACAGCGCTACGCCGAGTATCTGCGCGAAATTCCCTGCTCGTCGTGTTCGGGAGCACGGTTAAAGCCCGAAGTGCTCGCCATCACGGTCCAGGACCGCTCCATTGCCGACGTCTCCGACATGAGCCTTGAAGACTGTTTTGGCTTTATCGACTCGTTGGGTGCAGTGGAGGCTGACCAATCAATTGCCGCACCGATTTTGCGCGAGATTCGAGCCCGGTTGAACTTCCTGCTCGAGGTGGGTTTGGGCTACCTGACCCTGGCGCGAAATGCCGGGAGTCTCTCGGGTGGGGAAGCCCAACGTATTCGTTTGGCCACCCAGATTGGTTCTGGTCTCACCGGGGTGCTCTACGTTCTCGATGAGCCGAGCATTGGGCTACACCAGCGAGACAACAACCGACTCATTGACACCCTTGTCACCCTGCGCGACTTGGGTAACACGCTGATTGTGGTCGAACACGACGAGGACACCATTCGCACAGCCGACTGGCTGGTCGATATTGGCCCAGAAGCGGGTGAACAGGGTGGCAGAATTGTCCACTCTGGGCCGGTCGCCAGCCTGAAATCAGCCAAAGATTCCATTACCGCCAAATATGTCACCGGGCAGTGGAGCGTCGTCGAACCCCGCGAGGTCAGGCCGGTCGACCCTGAGAGGGTCATTACGGTTGTGGGGGCACGTGAGAACAACCTCAAAACAATCGACGTGACCATCCCGTTGGGGGTGCTGTGCACGATTACCGGTGTGAGCGGTTCGGGGAAATCCTCTCTCGTCAACGACATTGTCTATCGCTCCCTGGCGAACCGCTTAAATAAGGCCCGCCACGTGCCCGGTAAGCACACTCGCATCGACGGAGTCGAGCACCTCGACAAGATTGTCCACGTTGATCAAGCGCCAATTGGCCGCACGCCGCGATCAAACCCGGCGACCTACACCGGGGTTTTTGACAAAATTCGCGCGCTCTTTGCCGAAACCGCGGAAGCGAAAATGCGCGGCTACCTGCCCGGACGCTTCAGCTTCAACGTCAAAGGGGGCCGCTGTGAGCACTGCTCGGGTGATGGCACCATCACCATCGAGATGAACTTCCTGCCAGACGTCTACGTTCCCTGTGAGGTATGCCACGGTGCGCGCTATAACCGCGAAACCCTGCAGGTGCACTACAAAGGCAAGACCATTGCCGATGTCTTGGATATGCCCATCGAAGAAGCGACGGTCTTTTTCGAACCGATTAGCTCCATTCACCGCTACCTCGCGACCCTTGTCGACGTGGGCTTGGGGTATGTTCGCCTCGGTCAATCAGCGACGACGCTTTCTGGTGGCGAGGCCCAACGGGTCAAACTCGCCACTGAGCTGCAAAAACGCTCAACGGGGCGCACGATTTACGTGCTCGATGAACCGACAACGGGGCTTCATTTCCATGACGTGAAGAAGCTCTTGGGTGTGCTGGGCGGCCTGGTGGATAAAGGAAACAGCGTTGTCGTCATCGAGCACAACCTCGACGTGATCCGCTCGGCTGATTGGGTCATCGATCTGGGGCCCGAGGGGGGAGCAGGCGGCGGAAGCGTGGTGACCGAGGGCACCCCGGAACAGGTTGCCGGCGTTGACGCCTCACACACGGGCCGTTTCCTCCGAGAGGCCCGTGGCCCAACGTCGTGAGCGCGATAGCACCCTGGCGTCCCAAACCGGCTGATATTCCCACCGCGCCGGGCGTCTATCGCTTTGTCGATGAGTCGGGTCGCGTGGTCTACGTGGGTAAGGCCAAGAATTTACGCAACCGTCTGGGTAGCTACTTCGTCAACCCCGATCGTCTCATGGAGCGCACCAGACGGATGGTTCACACAGCCCGCAGTGTCGACTGGACGGTCGTTGGGACCGAACGCGCGGCTTTGCAACTGGAATACGCCTGGATCAAGCAGTACCAACCAGAATTCAACATCCGTTTCCGCGACGACAAGTCCTATCCCTACCTCGTGGTGACCGTCGCCGATGACATCCCCCGAGTTTTCTTGTCTCGAAGAAAAGGCATCGCCGGGGCGAAGTACTTCGGCCCCTTCGCCAACTCATGGGCGCTCAAAGACACTCTCTCGACTCTGTTACGGGCTTTTCCGGTGCGATCATGCACACAGACGGTCTACCGCCGCGCTCAGCGCCAAGCGAGGCCCTGCCTGTTGGGCGATATTGGCAAATGCGCTGCTCCCTGTGTCGAGCGGGTAAGCCCCGAGGAGCATAAGGCGCTGGCGCTCGGACTAGCGGCGTTTATGGATGGCAAAGATGACCGCGTCCTCGACACACTGCGCTACGACATGATTGAGGCAGCCGAACGACTCGATTTTGAGAAAGCGGCGAAACTGCGCGACCGAATCGGCGCAATAGAGACGATTTTGGTGAAAAACACCATGGTGCTCGATGAGAGCATCGATGCGGATATTTTTGGTATCGCCACCGACGAACTACACGCCGCCGCACACGTTTTTCGCGTCCGCGGCGGTCGAATCCGCCAAGCCCGCGGGTGGGTGTTAGACGGCGACGAACCACTAGCGACGCCGGAACTGGTCGAAACACTTCTGCGAGACGGGTTTGACGACTCACTGCCCCCCGCCAGAGTCGTCGTCGTCCCGGCGCCACCGCCCAGTGTGGAGGCATGGAGTGAACGTCTCGCAGAGGTCCGCCAGGATGCGGGGGAGCGCGGCGGTGTGGAGATTCGAGTCGCCAAACGCGGTGACCTCGCCGCATTGGCGGAGACGGTGCGCATTAACGCGCGACAAACGCTTCAGTCCTTTCTGTCCCAACGATCAAGCGACGTCGTTGCGCGTTCAGCAGCCCTGGCGGAATTGGGCGAAGCACTGGAGCTACCCGAAGCGCCGCTTCGCATCGAGTGTGTCGATGTGTCACACCTTGGCGGAGAGAACCCGGTGGCCTCCCTGGTCGTGTTCGAAGACGGAGTCCCCCGCCGAGATCACTACCGAAAGTTTGCCCTCGATGCCCCCCGGGATGACACAGAAGGCATCTACGAGGTGGTCTCGCGACGTATTCGACGGCTTCAGGAGGGTGAACCCGAACAACAGCCCGACGAAGGCGCACCGGCAACAAAAAGCAGTTTCTCCTACCCGCCGGGTCTACTGGTAATCGACGGCGGCCTACCCCAAGTGAATGCTGCCAAACGAGCCCTCAGCGACGCGGGCGTCACCCTGCCAGTATGTGGGTTAGCCAAGCGCCTGGAAGAAGTCTGGCTACCCGGTCGCGACTATCCGGTGATTTTGCCCCGCTCCAGTGAGGCACTGTTTCTTCTCCAGCGGGTGCGAGATGAAGCCCACCGGGTGGCGCTGAGCTATCAGCGTCAAACCCGTAAACGCTCCCTGAAGTCGCAGCTGGTCGATGTTCCTGGCGTGGGGGAGAACACCGCCAATCGGCTGTTGAAGACATTTGGTTCCGTGCAAGCCATTCGGCAAGCCGCGCCAGAAGACTTAGAACGCGTTCCAGGGATCGGTCAAGCCATGGCCGAAAAAATTCACGCCCATCTCCACGGCACCGGGGGGTAGGGCCCCCATTCCGGCTCGGTGGACCTCAGCGGGGCACTACGATAAGGGGAATTACGCGCACCATCACGGGAGATTCATGGCCAGCCAGGACAGCACCAGTGAGGTACTGATCCTCACCGGAATGTCGGGAGCAGGCCGCTCCACCGCCGCCAACGCGCTTGAAGACCAAGGGTGGTATGTCGTCGACAACCTGCCGCCCCAGATGCTCAAACCCCTGATCGAACTCGCAGAGTCGCCCGATAACGGTCTCGCCCGAGTGGCCTGCGTCGTCGATGTGCGTGGCGGGCGTTTTTTTGATCATGCTCGTCAAGCGATTCTAGATTTGGGTAACCGCGGTGGTGTGACGGTCGTCTTTCTCGACTCCAGTGACGATGTCCTGGTGCGTCGTTTTGAGCAGGTGCGCCGCCCCCATCCCCTTCAAGGCGCGGGAACCATCCTTGATGGGATCAGTGCCGAGCGAGAACTCATGCGCCCCATCCGCGAACGCGCAGACGTCATCGTCGATAGCACCGACCTCACTGTCCACCAGTTGACCAACTCTGTCAGTGAGCGCTTCACCGGCGATGGTGCCCCCGGTGTCGCCCTCACGCTGATGAGTTTTGGCTATAAATACGGACTGCCCTCGGACGCCGACATGGTCTGGGATATGCGGTTTTTACCCAACCCCTACTGGTCACCGGAACTCAAAGAGCGCACCGGCCGAGACCCGGAAGTCCAGTCCTACGTGTTGGAAACCGAACTGGCCGAGGAGTTTCTCAGCGCCCAGCTTGCTGCCCTACAGCCGGTTATTGCCGGCTATTTACAAGAAAACAAACGCTTCGCGACGCTGGCCATTGGCTGCACCGGGGGTCGACACCGCTCTGTGTCGACTGTTGAGCACCTGAGTCATATCCTGTCGCAGTGGCCAGATGTGCGCGTCTCGGCAAAACACCGAGACCTCGGACGGGAGTAAACCAGTGAGTGTTGACGAGTTAAGCGGTGCGGTAAAAGACGACATCGTTCGGATTGTCGCGCCCACACAGTCAGCCCGGCTGGCCGAGCTCGCCGCTGTTCTTCGCTTCGCCGGTGGGTTACACATGATTTCCGGGGCAATCGCTGTCGAAGTGGAGCTTGACCACTTGGAGACGGCCAAGAAGATTCGAAAAGAACTCCTGGAGCTTCTCGGATTCAGCACCGATGCAACAGTGCTCCAACCGTCTGCGCAGCGCTCCCAGCCGGCTTACCTCGTTCGCGTGCGAAAAGGAGGAGACATCCTCGCGCGTCAGATGGGTCTTCTCGATCAGCGCCTCAGACCCGTGCGAGGCCTGCCCAATAAGCTCACCACGAGCGGTATCGAGGATGTCCCAGCAATCTGGCGCGGCGCATTTTTGGCCAAGGGCCAGCTGAGCGAACCGGGTCGATCATCCGCCATTGAAGTTGTCGCCCCCAGCTCTGAGGCCGCTATTGCCATGGTGGGTCTTGCCCAACGAATGAACGTTGTGGCCAAGGCCCGGGAAGTCCGTATGGCGCAGCGCGTCATCATTCGAGAGCCCGATTCGATGTCACAGCTGCTGCGCGAGATGGGCGCCACCGAGGCCATGAGCCTCTGGGAGGAGCTGCGGGCGAAGCGAGAAGTTCGGGCCAATGCGAACCGACTGGTCAATTTTGACGACGCCAATCTCAGACGGTCGGCTCAGGCTGCTGTTGCGGCCTGTGCCCGGGTCGAGCGGGCCCTCGAGCTGCTCGGCGATGATGTGCCCGACCACTTGCTCTACGCGGGCCGACTGCGACTTGACCACCGAGAGGCCAGTCTCGATGAACTGGGGCATTTCGCCGACCCACCATTAACCAAAGACGCGGTAGCAGGGCGCATTCGCCGCCTCCTAGCCATGGCCGATAAGCGCGCCGAGGAGTTGGGCGTTGCGGACACGATGGCGAATGTGCCCGCCGACTACGTCGGATATTGACGATTAAGTAAATTCCCGGCCGCAGCGGCCGGGGCGTGCCTAGACTGGGACGCGCAACCTCGATGAAAGGACCCTGATGGCCTCCTACACACTGCCCGAGCTCGGATACGACTACTCCGCCTTGGAGCCGCACATTTCCGCGCGGATTATGGAATTGCACCACACAAAACACCACCAGGCATATGTCGACGGAGCAAATAATGCGCTGGCCCAAATGGCCGAGGCGCGCGAATTGGGAAACTTTGGCGCCATCAACAAGCTCGAAAAGGACCTCGCCTTCCACCTCGGCGGCCACGTGAACCACTCGATCTTCTGGACGAATATGCAGGGCCACGGCGCGGCGACGCCAGAGGGTGACATTCAGGCCGCCATCGTCGAGTTTTTTGGTTCCTACGACGCCTTCAAGGCACACTTCACCGCTGTCGCAATGGGGATTCAGGGGTCCGGCTGGGCTGTGCTCTCCTGGGACCCCGTGGGCCAGCAGCTCGTCATCCAGCAGCTGTTTGACCAGCAGGCCAACACTGCCCAGGGCACAACACCGGTGCTGCAGTTGGATATGTGGGAGCACGCGTTCTACCTCGACTACCAAAACGTCAAAGGCGATTACGTCAACGCATTTTGGAACATCGTGAACTGGGAGAACGTGCAGGCGCGCTTCGCTGCAGCCCGCCAAGCCTCCGCACAGGCACTGCTACTGTCGTAGTCGAGCTTTCTGCTCGCTCACTATTCGAATAACACTCGGGAGAATCCGTGACTGTCACTGTCGCCATTAACGGTTTTGGACGCATCGGCCGAAGCTTTTTCCGCGCCGCTCTGGCGTCAGGCCAGGACATCAACATCGTCGCCGTCAACGACCTGACTGACCCCTCAGTACTTGCCCACCTGCTGAAATACGATTCAGTCTCTGGGCGTCTGGCACAGTCAGTCACCGTCGAGGGCAACAACCTCGTCGTTGACGGCAAGACCATCGCCGTCCACGCAGAGCGCGACCCGGGAAACCTGCCCTGGGCTGACCACGGGGTGGACATCGTGATCGAATCGACCGGTTTTTTCACCGCTGCCGATAAGGCAAAAGCTCACCTCACGGCGGGGGCAAAAAAGGTCATCATCTCGGCGCCGGCAAGCAATGAAGACATTACGGTCGTGATGGGGGTCAACCACGACGACTATGACCCAGCCGCCCACCACATTATTTCCAACGCCTCGTGCACGACAAACTGTCTCGCGCCTATGGCAAAAGTTCTCCACGACGCGGTAGGAATTGAACGCGGACTGATGACCACCGTCCACGCCTACACCGCCGATCAGAACCTCCAAGATGGCCCCCACAGCGACCTGCGCCGTGCCCGGGCCGCCGCGGTGAACGTCGTACCCACCTCCACCGGTGCGGCCAAAGCCATCGGATTGGTCATGCCTGAACTGCAGGGCAAGCTTGATGGTTTCGCCCTACGGGTTCCCGTTCCGACCGGGTCAATTACGGACCTGACGGTTGATGTCGCCAAGGCCATCAGTGTGGACGAAATCAAGGATCTCTATCGTGCCCACTCCGACAAGGGCTCGTTGGCCGGAGTAATGCGCTACACCGATGACCCGATTGTCTCCGCCGATATCGTCGGCGACCCGTTCTCCTCGATTGTTGACGGTGGTCTCATTCGAGTCATCGATAACCAGGTGAAAATCAGCTCCTGGTACGACAACGAGTGGGGATACTCCAACCGTCTGGTCGACCTCGCCGCCTACGTCGGCGCCCGTCTGACCTAGTGAACCTTCGAACCATCGACTCACTGGGCCCGTTAAACGATCGGGTCGTCGGAGTCCGGCTCGACCTGAACGTCCCTCTTGACGGTCAGACCATTACTGATGACGGCCGCATTCACGCGGCCCTGCCGACTCTGAGGACCCTCGCGAACGAGGGCGCGAGGCTCGTGGTGATGAGCCACTTGGGCCGCCCCGGCGGTGAGGTTGTGCCCGAGTACTCTCTCGCCCCCGTCGCCGAGAGGCTCGGCCAGTTGTGGCCAGGAGCAGCCACGCTCGTGACCGACCCCACGGCCCAATCCATGACCGAAGCGATCACGGCGGCCCAGCCGGGAGATATCGTCCTGCGCGAAAACCTCCGTTTTGACCCTCGCGAGACGTCCACGGATGCCCAACAACGCGAAACTTTTGCCCGCGAACTAGCTGTGGGCCTTGATGCTGTTGTCAGCGACGGATTCGGTGTCGTCCACCGTGCGCAAGCCAGCGTCGTGGAATTGGAACAACTGTTACCCTCCGCAGCGGGCCACTTGATCGGCACCGAAGTCGGCGTGCTGGGGGCACTTCTCGAACAACCGAAACGGCCTTTTACCGTGGTGCTCGGCGGGTCCAAAGTCTCCGACAAGTTGGGTGTTATTGACGCGCTGCTGCCCATCGTGGACCGAATCGTCATCGGTGGAGGCATGGTCTTCACCGTGCTTCACGCCAGGGGCCACCTCACCGGCTCGAGTCTGTTGGAGCCAGACCAGGTGGACACCGTCCGGGGCTATCTTGACCGGGCGAAACAACTGGGCGTCGAGGTCGTCCTGCCACACGACATCGTCATGGCGCATTCTTTTTCGGCAGACGCCCAGCATGAAACACTGCCGGTCTCGGAACTGGAATCGGGGCCCTATGGTGCGGATGCGATGGGCCTTGATATTGGGCCCGAATCAGCCGCCGCGTTTGTCCACGTCATCAGTTCATCGCAAACGGTTTTCTGGAACGGCCCCATGGGTGTCTTCGAGTTCGAGCCTTTCTCTGCCGGCACCCGCGCGGTGGCCGAGGCGCTGACACGAGTTGAGGGCTTGAGCGTCGTCGGCGGTGGCGACTCGGCCGCTGCGGTTCGAGCACTGGGCTTCCGGGATGAGCAGTTTGGGCATATTTCAACCGGGGGCGGGGCGAGCCTGGAACTGCTGGAGGGTAAACTGTTGCCTGGACTGGAGG
>CBFHWA010000012.1:0-25993 GCA_965659525.1 Pontimonas sp. | reverse complement strand
AACGCTTTTTTCCCGCAGCGACAAATCGTCTTCAACTCTTCAACAGAGTGGGCAATTTCCAACAGTCGACGACTTCCCGGAAACGCCACGGTTTGGAAGTCTGTTCTGATGCCGTAGGCCAGCACGGGGACGTGGTGTAACACGGCCACAACAAAGAGTTCGTCGACCTGCTGGGGGGTGAGAAATTGCGCCTCGTCGACTAGGACACACGACAGCGGTGGCGCACCCGTCGCCAACAGATGATCGATGTGTCCCGCAACCACCTGGATGAGGTTGTCATCAGACTCGAGCATCACATCAACGGCGCGATTGACACCGAGTCGAGAAACGATGGTGTCGTTGCCTTTGGTGTCGATACGGGGTTTGAGCAACAAGACGCGCTGACCGCGTTCTTCATAGTTGTGCGCTGCTTGAAGTAGTGCCGTGGATTTGCCCGAATTCATCGCGCCGTAGCGAAAGTAGACCTTAGCCACCAGAGGTCCCCACCCGTCGCTCGGCCATTTCCACCACGTTTTTTAACAACAGCGCTCGGGTCATCGGACCCACCCCGCCCGGGTTTGGCGAGAGCCAGGCGGCAACCTCAGACACTGCGGGATCGACATCACCGACGATGATGTCTTTGCCTCCATCAGGGTTTGGCGCTCGTGACACCCCAACGTCCAACACGGTTGCGCCGGGTTTCACATCACCCGGGCCCACCAGGTGAGCAGAACCCGCCGCGGCGACGATCACGTCTGCCCGGCGCAGGTGATCACCGAGGTTGGGGGTGCGCGAATGGGTGAGGGTGACCGTCGCGTCGACCCCCTTTCTCGTTAACAGCAGGCCAATGGAGCGGCCCACGGTAATTCCTCTTCCCACGACAACGACGTCGGCGCCAGAGAAGCTCCCGCCGTGGTGTTCAACAAGGTCGATTACCGCCCGCGGGGTACACGGCAGGGGTGAATCGATTGGCCCCTCCACGCGCGCGACCAGGCGCCCGAGGTTCATGGGGTGGAGCCCATCGGCATCTTTGTCAGGATCAATCCGCTCGATAATCGCCTGGGTGTCGATGTGGTCGGGTAGTGGCAGCTGGACGATGTATCCGGTGACATCGTCACTGGCGTTGAGCCGATCAATAACGGCTTCGAGCTGTTGCTGCGTTGTGTTGGCGGGGAGTTCCTCAGCGATTGAGGCGATCCCCACCTGGGCGCAGTCGCGGTGTTTACCCGCGACATACCAACGCGATCCCGGATCATCACCCACGAGGACCGTCGCCAGACCGGGGGTGTATCCGCTGCTGGCGATGACCCGGACACGCTCACGCAGGTCATCTTTGATGACCGCTGCCGTGGCGAGGCCATCGAGAATGTGGGCACTCACGAGCTCACTCCGATTGGTGTCGAAGAAATCACTACCCCAATTCCCGGTAGAGCGGGAAGCGCGCGGTAAGAGCGGTGACCCGCTCACGCAACGCCCCGACATCGGTTCCGGGCTTGAGAGTCTCGGCGATGATGTCGGCGACCTCATCAAACTCGCTGGGGCCAAATCCTCGCGTTGCCAACGCGGGAGTTCCAATACGGACACCGCTGGTAACCATCGGCGGGCGGGGGTCAAAGGGCACGGCGTTACGGTTGACCGTAATTCCGACTTCGTGGAGTCGGTCCTCGGCCTCCAGGCCGTTGAGTTCGGAGTTTCGCAGGTCGACTAAGGCGAGGTGGACATCCGTTCCCCCGGTGAGAACGTCGACACCAGCGGCGATGGAATCTGCGCTGGTCAGACGCTGAGCAAGTGCTTGGGCTCCGGCAATCGTGCGCTCCTGACGGTCGCGAAACTCCGGCTCCATCGCAATTTTGAACGCAACCGCTTTCGCCGCAATCACGTGCATCAGCGGACCCCCCTGCTGACCCGGGAACACCGCAGAGTTCAGCTTCTTCGCCAGTGACTCATCTCGACTGAGGATGACCCCCGATCGCGGACCACCCAGTGTTTTGTGGACAGTGGAGGTCACAACATCGGCATAGGGAACGGGGGAGGGGTGGACACCGGCGGCGACGAGGCCGGCAAAGTGGGCCATATCGACCCAGAGTGACGCTCCCACCTCATCGGCAATCTCCCGAAACGCTGCGAAATCAATGTGGCGTGGATAGGCAGACCACCCGGCGATGATGACGCGGGGCTTGTGTTCCAGAGCCTTCTCGCGCACCGTGTTCATGTCGATGAGGAATGTCTCGGGGTCAACACCGTAGGAGGTGGCGTTGTAGACCTTCCCCGAGAAGTTCAACTTCATGCCGTGGGTGAGGTGACCGCCGTGGGCGAGCTCCAAGCCGAGGATGGTGTCGCCGGGGCTGGCCAGCGCGTGTAAAGCGGCAGCGCTGGCTTGGGCACCGGCGTGGGGCTGGACGTTTGCGTAGGCCGCACCGAAGAGGGTTTTGGCCCGTTCGATGGCAAGCTCCTCGGCAATATCAACAAACTCGCAGCCGCCGTAATAGCGCTTACCGGGATACCCTTCGGCGTATTTGTTGGTCAGCACGCTGCCCTGGGCTTCGAGAACGGCGTGTGGCGCAAAATTTTCGCTAGCGATCATCTCCAGGGTGGTCTCTTGTCGGTCTTGTTCTTTGACCAACACCTCGGCTATTTCCGGATCGATCTGCTCGAGCGAGGCGGTAAACGAGGGGGAACGAGTGTCAGTGGCTGTCGCTGGGTTCACGGTGTCTCCTTCTGGCTGTTTCACCCGCCACCACACGGTGCCGGGTGGACGCCGACGGCCCAGGCGCACGGCCGCTGACGAAGTGTCGCTCCCCGATGGTGTCCCATCTTTACGCCAGTTGCGATGGTCTGATTCTACTCACGCATCGGTGTGTGAAACCACGGACTCTCGGCGTCTTTCCAGAGGATTTGTTATTGCCGCAATCAGCGCTGCCAGGACAAACCCTCCGGCACCGACCACAGCAAGCGCCTGGACGCCCAACGAGTCGAACAGCAGTGCGCCAATCAGCGCTCCCGCCCCAATTCCCAGGTTAAACGCCGTGACGAGCATGGCGGAGGCAAAATCGCGCAGTCGCACCGAGGCGGCTCGAAGCAGCCGCAATTGCAGTAGCGCAGGAATCCCCCCGAAGGCTGCCGCCCACACCATCACTAAAACGGTGACGGCTGGGGAATTGTCGGCAACAAAAGCCAAGGCCCCCATGGACGCGGCCGCAATCGCGACCATCACCACCAGGCCACCGCGAGGGAATCGATCGCCGATGATGCCGGCAATAATCACCCCGACGGCACCGGCGGCACCGTAGACAAAAAGGATAAACGCCACAGTTTGTTGGGCGAAGCCAACAGCGTCAATGAGATAGGGCGCGATATAGACGTAGAACGTGTTTTGACCGGATAGAACGAGGATGACAATCACCGAGGCCACCAACACCCACACCAGGCTTGGATCTCGTCGCATCGGAAGGGCGATCTCCCCAGTCGCCAATGCCACTTCCCTACTCACACCAGGCAGTGTTACCAACAGGGCAATCGCCAGCACAGCGATAATGACCGCGAGGGCGACAAAAGCGAGTCGCCAACCAAAAGCGTTCCCCATCGCGGTGCCCAGGGGCACCCCCATCACGAAAGCCATCGTGCCACCGGCGGTCAAAATGGCTACCGCTTTGCCGAGGCGCTCCCGCGGCACCAAATAGGCCGCGTAGGCATTTGCCAGGGCAAAGAACAGGCCGTGAGAGAGTCCTCCGAGTACCCTCGCGCCGACCATGACGGCAAAACTGGGGGCGAGCGCGGCGATGACGTTGGACGCTGCCATTACCAACAGCGCCGTGATGACCAGTGACTTTCTCGAATATCGCCTGGTCAGAATCGATAACGCCATGGCGGTAAGCACAACGGTTGCCGCGAAAATCGTGACCAAAAGCCCCACCTGGGCTTCGCTGACAAAAAGACCGTCAGCGATTTGTGGCAGCAGGCCCGTTGGCATGAACTCCGCGGTAACCGTGACGAACACCGCGAGGGACAGAAGCAGAATCGGGCGAAACGGGAAAACATCCGAGCCTTGGGGTGTCGCCATCGATGCCATCGCGTGGTTTCCTCCCCTGCTGGCGTCGATTGCACCCGGCCATTCAGCCTAAGCTAAAGGCGTGTCCGCTTCGCACCACCACCTCATTGTTACCCTCGTGTGCGATGACCAGCCGGGTATTGTTCACGCAGTGACCGGTGTGGTTGTCGAATCATCGGGCAACATTACGGAATCCCAGCAGTTCTCCAGCCACGACACGGGCCGTTTTTTTATGCGCTTTCAGGTCGAGGGAGCCGCTGATGCGCCAGCGTTGACCGAGCTCCTCCAGCCCGTTGTCACGCGCTACGAAATGGAGTACTCAGTTACTCCCGTCGCCCAACCGACCCGAACACTCATCCTCGGCTCAACCGCGAGCCACTGCGTCAGTGACCTTCTTGCACGGCAGCGCGATGGTCACCTGGCCATCGAGGTTCCCACTGTCATGGCTAACCACCCTGACCTGGCCCAGACGGCTGGTTTTTACGGGGTGGACTTTGAATGGCAGCCGGTTACGACCGAGGCCGAAAAGGAAGCCTTTGAAGCCCGGGTATGGGAATTGGTGGTCAGTCACAACATTGACCTGGTCGTCCTCGCTCGCTACATGCAGGTGGTCTCTGCGCAGTTGTGCCAGAAATTGGCCGGCCGAATGATCAACATCCACCACTCATTTTTACCCGGATTCAAGGGTGCGAGCCCCTACCGTCAGGCTCATGAGCGCGGAGTGAAACTCATCGGTGCCACCGCTCATTTCGTCACCGAGGACCTCGATGAGGGCCCCATCATTGAACAAAATGTGGTCAGGGTTGACCACTCCCAGTCGGTCAATGAGTTGGTCCGGGTAGGCCAGGACGAGGAATCGCGCACTCTGGGTCAAGCCGTTAGTTGGTTTGCCGAACACCGTATTTTGCTCGACGGAATCCGCACAATCATCTTCCGCTAGTAACCGGCATTCAGGCGTTGCCCACGTTTGTCCCGCACACTAATCCCGTCTGGTGAACGAAAGGTTTCTCATGCGCACGTCCCTCCCGGTGAAATGGTCACTCACCCTGGGCTCTCTGGTTACGCTTGCTGGCTGTCAGTCTGCGCCTCTTATCGAAAGTGGGTCAGGTGAGACGCCGGAGAATGTTCCCGACGAGGCTGCTGAAACGACGGAAATGGCTGATCAGCCTGCCCAGTCATCAGCGCCCACGGCGGACTACCGAGATGGAACATACGCGGCAACCGGTGGCTACCAGTCTCCAAACGGGCCAGAGACGGTTGAGGTCAGCATCACCCTGACCGGCGGCGTGATTAGCGACGTTGAGGTCACCCCGCAGGCAACAAACTCAACCTCAACGCGCTATCAGGGCGACTTTGCTGGAGGGATTGCCAAGGACGTTGTGGGTAAGTCAATCGATGAGGCTGAGGTCTCCCGGGTAGCCGGATCATCACTGACCAGTGGTGGCTTTGCCGAGGCGCTGCAGTCGATTCGCCAGGACGCGAAGGCGAGTTAAGTCGGTGGCCTCGTGGCGATTCGAGGCCATTGGTGTGCCCTGGGAGATTGCCACGCTCGAAGAACTCCCCGGTGATCTCGTCACCGCAATCACCGCGCGAATTGAGCAGTTTGATGCCACTTATTCACGCTTTCGGCCTGACTCTCTCGTGTCCACCATGGCTCAGGAAGCAGGCCGTTACGAATTCCCGTCAGACATCACCGAACTGTTTGAGTACTACCTGCGGCTCTATCAGGCAACACACGGAGCGATTTCTCCACTCGTGGCCCCGGCATTAGACCACTGGGGTTATGACGCGAACTATCGGTTAATTCCTGAGCCGGGAGGGCCACCAGCCATTGCCCCCCTCTCCGACATGCTGAGCCTGGAGGGGCTCCACCTCGAGGCTCACCGGCCCGTTGGGATCGACATCGGCGCGCTGGGAAAGGGATTCCTCGTCGACCAGCTTGTCGCCCTACTGCGCGAGGCGTCCGTGCCCGGTGGCGTCGTTGATGCCAGCGGTGACCTGTGTCACTTCGGTGGCGAGCCTGAGCGGGTTGGCCTTGAACACCCGGATGACCCCAATCGCGTTGTCGGGGTTGTGGAGTTAGTCAACCAATCGCTTGCTGCCTCGTCAGCCAACCGGCGCACCTGGGCACCGGGGATTCACCACATCCTCGACGCACTCACCGGTATGCCGACAACCAGCATCGCCGCCAGCTGGGTGATCACGCCAGAGTGCGCATTAGCCGACGGTTTGGCGACCGCGCTGTTCGTGGCCGAACCGGCGCAATTGGAGGAGTGTTTTTCTTTCCACTGGATGGTGATTGACTGGGACGGTCGAGTACGGACGTCGACAGACTTTCCCGGGGAGGTATTTCAATGACGCTTGCCTGGCCCGGGATGTACCGGCTGATGACACTGGTGCTCGTTGTGTTGGTAGCTTCTGCCACGGCTTTCTCCGCGCTGGGACTCATTGGGTTTAGCCCTGGTGGAATCGCTCTCACTGCCGCACTTGCCATCAGCGCGACCGCGGGGATGAGTGCACTTGGCGCGCTACTGCGCGGCGCACACCTGCACCTTGAATCCAGCGTAATCACCGGTCTACTCATTGCGCTGATTGTCCCGCCCACTCTGGAAGCACGCGACCTTATCGGCGCGAGTGTTGCCGGAGCACTAGCGGGGGCGTCAAAATGGCTGATTGCCCCCGGTGGACGCCACATCCTCAACCCTGCAGCAACAGGGGTGTTTATCGCCTCGCTGCTGGGACTCACCGTTGGTTTTTGGTGGGTGGCAACGCCGTGGCTAACAGCACTGATTGTGTTGGGAGGAGGCCTCGTCGCGTTTCGCTCCGGTCACCTCTACGCCGTCGGGTGGTTTCTCGGTATCGGGCTTACTCTCCTGATGGGCAGGCTGCTGCTCTCAGGGGAGCCCTTGAGCGACACTCTCTGGCTGGTGACCACCAGCTACCCACTGTTGTTTATGGGGCTGTTCATGGTCAGTGAACCACTGACCATGGCGACGCGGCATATCGACCAGTTCCTCGCGGCCGCGACAATGGCGATCGGTGTGGCGTTGCCTTTTTCTCTCTCCCTGGGGCCCGCGTCTCTGGCGTCATCGCCTGAGTTGGCACTTGTGCTTGGCAATGTTGTGGCGTGGGCGACAACGGCGCTTCGCGCCGTGTCTCGCTCCAGCGCAATCACCCTGCACAGCCGGGAAGACCTCACCGACGATGTTCGCGAGTATCGCTTTTTTGCCTCCAGGCCTCTTCAGATTGAGCCTGGCCAGTGGGTGGAGCTGCAGCTGGCGCATTCACGTCCTGATTCCCGGGGGACTAGGCGGGTCATGAGTATCTCGCGCTTGGCGCCACCAAACGAGCGCGACCAGTGGAGCTTTGCGGTTACTACCCGTCACAGCGCTCAGGGAAGCAGTTGGAAGAAGGCACTGGAGAAATTACCCCCGGGGGCCCTAGCGAGAATAAGCCAGGTGGGCGGTGACTTTGTCCCACCCCACGCGATTGTGGGGCACTTTGTGTTGGTCGCCGGCGGTGTCGGTATTACCCCGTTTGCCGCGCAGCTGTTTAACGCGCGAGACCGCGAGCTGGGTATCGACGCGACCCTGATTGTCGTGCCCTCCGCCAGCGGCGAGGAAATCTATCCAGAGCTATCCCACATTCGCGGAGTGCGTCGAATCGTGGTGGGAAGTGTCGACCAAATCGATCAGGCGCTGCCCGCTCAGATGGAAGACATTAGTTGGGCGGGGGTTTCTGGCTCGCCGACATTTGTGAAAAACGCGCGCGAGGTGTTGGAAAAAGCCGGTGTTCGGCGGGTGCACACCGATCGTTTCATCGGCTACTGAGAGACCTCACGACAGGCATCGAGCAAACCGGCGAGGTAGGACGCCCATCCGGGGTCAGCCGCGGCGCGCTCGACTAAATCGTGCTGCCACGAATCAGCCAATTCTTCAGCGACGTGCGAAAGCTCAGTCTGATCGGGCGATCGCAGCAGCTGCGTCAACGCGACCACCCGGCCTTCGAAGTACTTCACCGCTTCGACTTTTTCCCCGCGAAGCGTGCACAGCGACTGCCCGTGTGAGGCCTGTTGGAGGGAGTCAAGTGCCGCCTGACGTGCCGATGACAAACCGGCAGCTGCCTGGATTGTCATCTCAGTCAGCCGCCGGTTGGGGCTGTTTTAGCCGCAGCTGCACAGCTCGTCAGGCGAAAACGGGGCGAGCGCTTCTTCGATGTGCTCACCACATCCGCTCCAGGTGACTTTGCTGCAGCGATTACAACGCACGGGACTGCACACGGGGTGACTCCTTTAAGTACTGGTTGTTCAGGGGTGACACCAGTATATACCCCTAGGGGTATTTTGCCGCAACTAGGCCAGACGGGTCTGCAGGTTTTCCGCGAGAGCTTCGAGAAACGCCTCCGTGGTGAGCCACTGCTGATCAGGACCGACCAAGAGAGCCAAATCCTTGGTCATCTTGCCCGATTCGACCGTCTCGATCACCACCTGTTCGAGGGTGTCGGCAAACTCGATGAGTTTGTCGTTCCCGTCGAGTTTGCCGCGGTGGGCCAAACCTCTCGTCCACGCAAAAATCGAGGCAATCGGGTTTGTGGAGGTGGGTTGTCCTTTTTGGTGCTGGCGATAGTGGCGGGTCACTGTGCCGTGGGCGGCTTCTGCCTCCACAATCTGGCCATCGGGCGAGGTGAGCACACTGGTCATCAACCCCAGTGAACCAAAGCCCTGAGCCACCGTGTCGGACTGGACATCGCCGTCATAGTTCTTGGTGGCCCAGACGTAACCGCCCTCCCACTTCAGGGCACTCGCCACCATGTCGTCAATCAGGCGGTGTTCGTAGGTGATACCGGCCTTTTCGAACTTTTCGGCAAACTCCTGGTCGTAGATCTCCTGGAAGAGGTCCTTGAATCGACCGTCGTAGGCCTTGAGGATCGTGTTCTTTGTCGAGAGGTAGACCGGGTAACCGCGCGAGAGGCCGTAGTTCATCGAGGCACGAGCGAAATCTCGGATGGATTCATCGAGGTTGTACATCGCCATAGCCACACCGCCGCCGGGGGCCTGGAAGACCTCGAAGCTTTGGGCTTCGGACCCATCTTGGGGTTGGAAGCTAATGCTCAGTGTGCCGGGACCATCAAAGACGAAATCCGTCGCGCGGTACTGGTCACCAAATGCGTGACGACCGACAATGATCGGCTTATTCCAGCCCGGCACCAGACGGGGGATGTTCGAGATGATGATGGGCTCACGGAAAATCACGCCGCCAATAATGTTGCGGATCGTGCCATTGGGGCTTCGCCACATCTTTTTGAGGCCAAACTCTTCCACCCGTGCCTCGTCGGGGGTGATTGTCGCGCATTTCACACCAACACCGTGTTTGATGATCGCGTTTGCCGCGTCAATGGTGACCTGGTCGTCGGTCGCATCACGGTATTCGATTCCCAGGTCGTAGTAGTCCAGGGTCAGATCGAGGTAGGGGTGGATGAGGCGGTCTTTGATGAACTGCCAAATAATTCGCGTCATTTCGTCGCCGTCGAGTTCGACAACCACACCGTCAACCTTGATTTTTTCCACGTCACACCTCAGGGGTCATATCGTTCTAGGGGCTTTGACTTCCAGTCTAACCTCCACCGAGCCATTATCTTCACGTCAAGATAATTCCCAAATAGCCTCTTCGCGGGCATACTCTGGGACCATGACCGAGCTGTATCTAGCACCCCTCTCCGCCCAGACCGCTGTGGCGGCAAACAGTCTGGAGCTTCGGCCCGGCCAAGAAGACTTTGCTGTGCCCACCACCTATACCGAAGAAGAATCGAGCATCGACCCGGCAAAAACCTGGTCACGCGTGATCAAACAGGGTGACGACGTCGTCGGATTTGTCCGCGCTCACTTCGACGATGAACACGCCACCCCCGAACTGCGCAGCTGTCTCTGGCGGATTACCGTCGATGCGACCTACCAGGGAGCCGGGGTAGGACGCTTCGCTGTCCAGGCGGCGATCGACGAAGCTCGTGCCCGAGGCAACGATCATCTGAGCGTCATGTGGACACCCGGCAACGCCGGTCCCGGCGAGTTTTTTCACCGCCTGGGATTCGTCGACAGCGGCGAAAACAGCTACGGCGACACCATCGGCACCCTCAGCCTTCGCTAGTGCAAGAAATGGCGCTGGTGAGCAAAAAACATCGCCACACCCGCTGCCTGAGCGGCCGCAATCACCTCGTCATCACGCACCGATCCACCGGGTTGAACCACTGCACGCACCCCGGCGTCGATGAGCACCTGAAGACCATCGGCGAAGGGGAAAAAAGCATCGGAAGCGGCGACTGAACCAGAAGCGCGCTCACCGGCCCGGCGCACCGCCAGTTCACACGAGTCAACCCGGTTAACCTGGCCCATCCCAATGCCGACACTGGCTTGCCCCTCGGCGAGCAGGATCGCGTTGGATTTCACCGCCTTGACCGCCCGCCACGCAAACTCCAAGCTATCGAGAGTGGCCGCATCCACAGCCTCGCCGGCAACCTGGTCCCAGCCAGCTGGGTCGGCAAAATCGCGATCAGATTCTTGGACCAGAAGTCCCCCGGAAATGACGCGGTAGTCCAGTGGCTCGGGGCTAAAACCATCGGGAAGCAACAGGACTCGAAGGTTCGACTTAGCCGCCAACACCTCCCTGGCTTCAGGGCTGATCTCCGGGGCGACAATCACCTCGGTGAAGACCTCGGCAATAGACCGGGCCGTATCGCCATCGAGAGGACGGTTCATCGCAATCACCCCGCCAAAAGCGGACACGGGATCACAGGCGTGGGCGGCGAGATAAGCCTGGTGGATACTCTGGCCCCGCGCGATACCGCAGGGATTTTGGTGCTTAATAATTGCGACAGCCGGCTGGTCGTGGTCATAAGCCGCACTCAGTGCCGCCTGCGCATCGAGATAGTTGTTATACGACATCGCCTTGCCTTGAAGCAGGGTCGCATGAACAAGTCCCGGTGTGGCACCCGGTCGGCGGAAGGAAGCCGCCTGCTGGTGCGAGTTTTCGCCATAGCGCAGGCTCGTTCGGTCGACTCCGTGGATGAACACGGCCTCGGGGATAACATCGCCTCCCTGGGTGGCAAACCACTGGGCAATCATCTGGTCGTAACCGGCTGTGTGCGCATAAGCCTTGCCAGCAAAGCCGATTCGCACCTCCAGGGGAACCGATTTCGGAGCTAAGTACTGCTCAACCTGACCGTAATCGGCTGGATCAACCACAACAGTGACCAGGTGGTGGTTTTTTGCCCCCGCCCGCACCAGTGCGGGACCCCCGATGTCAATATTTTCAATAACCTCATCGGCTCCTGCGCCACTGGCAACCGTTTGTTCAAACGGGTACAAATTGACCACAACCAGGTCGAACGGCTCGATTCCCAGCTCCTGAAGTTGATCGCGGTGGGAGGCCAGGCGCCGATCAGCGAGGATTCCCCCGTGGATGGACGGGTGGAGGGTTTTCACTCGGCCATCAAGCGCTTCGGCAAAGCCCGTCACGTCGCTGACATCGGTGACCTCCACACCGGCGTCTCGGATTGACTGAGCTGTCGACCCGGTTGAGACAATCTCGACTCCCGCGCTGGCAAGACTGCGGGCAAACTCTGCCAGGCCAGTTTTATCGCTCACCGAAATCAGCGCTCGTCGAATTGTTGTCTCGGTCACTGGGTTTCCTCCCCCATTTGGTCATTGGATAACAACTGCCCCTCGTGGAGCACATCCCAGAGCAGCTGGCGCTCAACGATTTTGATGCGCTCGTGAAGCGACTCGACGGTGTCGCCTGCTTCCACAGCCACGCGCGCCCTGGCGAGAATCGGTCCGGTGTCGACCCCGTTATCGACCACAATGACGGAGGCCCCGGCTTGGCTCACCCCCGCAGCCATCTGGTCTTCCACCGCGTGGGCACCGGGAAATTCGGGTAAATACGCCGGATGGGTGTTGATTAACCGCGGCGAAAACCTCTCCACAACTGTCGGTGGCAGCAGCTTCATAAACCCGCTGAGAATGACGACGTCGGGCTCAAACGACGCAATCGTTTCGGCCAGGGCATCACCCCACCGGTCGCGGTGGGCATAGTCGGAAAGCGAAGAAACAAACGTCGGGATAGCCCTGGCCCGAGCGTGATCGAGACCAGAGGCGGGTCGATCTGATCCAACCGCGACGACCTCAATCGGTGACTGGGGCGCGGCGTCGATTCGATGCAGCAAATCAGCGAGGTTTGATCCACCCCCGGAGATGAGCACGACAGCCCTGGCAGCCACCGTCCTAGCCTACCGAGGCCGAGGTCTTGGCTGATCCCGGGCTCGTGCGCTGGTCTTGAGCGCGAATCCAGCGCAACCCCCGGCCAAGGGCAAGCCCCACAGCCACCCCCACGGCCACTTCAACGGCGAACCAGATCGCCAGCTGGGCAACATCAATTCCCACCCGCTCGAATCGTCCAGGTCCCAGCGAACCACTGACCAACGCGGCCGGCACCACAACAATTCCCACAGCCACGAGCGTTGCCACAACAGTCGTGAGGCCGCCGCGAATGGGCGGCTGGTTGATCAAGGCATTACCGCTTAGCCACAGCCGGTCCTGAACCGAATAACCAAGACCCTTTTCCGCAAGCGCCGCGGCCACCACACCGGCCAATACGGGGATCGCCACGACCCCAAAACTCACCCCGTCGAGCTGTTGAGGCAGCGCGCCCAAAATCGGCAGCGCTGGCAAAGCCTGAATATCGGTACCCAACGGGGAGAGCATCGCCGCCTGCCCCAGGTGGAACCCCGGTCCAATGAACCACGCCATCATCCACACGACAATGGTCGGCACGAGCACCAGCTGCCCAACAAAGAGCACAATAATGCCGATCACACTGGGGCCCAACGATTCGAATAAGCCAATCACCGTGGCGTAGTTCCAGACCACAGAACTAGCGACCACCAGGCTGACCACCCCCACGAGAATCGCCACCGTGGCAATACCCGTTCGAAGCCCCGTTGCCAGAATCTGCCAGGCCTTTTTCGGAAGCGCCCCCTCGAGCCATTGCCGGCTTGCTGACCAGGGAGATGACCAGGTCGCAACGACGAGGCCAGTGGCGAGAAAGAGCGACGGGCTCACAATGGCCTCCACCACGGGCACCTGAGCGGCAGGGTGATCGGCGCTCCACGCAATAGCCCACGACAACCCCATCAGGACCACCAGCCCGGTCAGCCAGACGACGACCGGGTAGTCCAGGGCAAGATCGCGCCGACCCATTCGGAAACCAAACCAGGTCGTCAGCAGTGCAGGCCCCAGGGGTGCGGCGCTTAAGACAAACTCTGATTGCCCCGCACCAAGGCCCAGACTGGCGGCTGTTTCGGGACCCAGAACAATGCTGACGGGAACACCATGGCCCAACATCCACAGATCAGCCGACGCCCGCCAGTAGACAAGAAGGTCAGTGGCGAACTGATCGTCGAGCGCCCAGAGCACACTGAGCGGAGCGAAAAAGAGCCCGACACCAATGCCGACCACGACGAGGGTCTCCAGAGCGGTCACCAGGGCCGCGAGTCGGGCGTTCATCGCGCCCTCAGCCTACCGCTGACCCCCGTTGCCGTGAGGGAGGTCAGATTTAGGAACCCTGCTGGAAAATCTCGCGCATCAAACGAGCGGTCTCGCTGGGAGTTTTTCCCACTCTCACACCAGCCGCCTCGAGAGCATCTTGTTTGGCTTGTGCTGTTCCGGCCGAACCGGACACAATCGCGCCCGCGTGGCCCATTGTTTTGCCCTCGGGGGCAGTAAACCCGGCGACATAGCCGACAACCGGTTTGGTCACGTTTTGGCGAATGTAGTCAGCGGCGCGCTCTTCAGCGTCGCCACCAATTTCACCGATCATCACAATGGCCTGAGTATTGGGGTCTGCTTCGAAAGCGGCGAGCGCGTCGATGTGGGTGGTGCCCACAATGGGGTCACCACCAATACCGATTGCGGTCGAAAATCCGATATCGCGCAGTTCAAACATCATCTGGTAGGTCAGGGTGCCCGATTTCGACACCAGGCCAATCGGCCCCGAACCGGTGATAGAGGCGGGGGTAATTCCGGCTAGCGCCTCACCGGGGGTGATGATGCCCGGGCAGTTTGGACCAATGAGTCTCGTGGTCCCGGATGCTTCAGCGTGGGCGAAGAATTCCGCGGTGTCGTGAACGGGAATACCTTCGGTGATGACCACCACGAGGGGCATTGCCGCGTCAATGGCTTCGATCACGGCGGATTTCGCAAACGCCGGCGGAACAAAAACAACAGAAACATCCGCCCCCGTCTCGCGCATCGCCTCGGCGACAGTGCCAAACACGGGCAAGGTGACATCACCGTGGCTCACCGTTGTTCCGGCTTTCCTCGCGTTCACCCCACCGACAACCTGGGTTCCCGCGGCGAGCATCAGCGCAGTGTGCTTGGAGCCCTCACCACCGGTAATGCCCTGGACGATGACCTTGGAATTCTTATTCAAAAAAATCGACATGTTCTATCCCTACTTCGCAGCGAGCGACGCCGCCTGGCGCGCTGCCTCATCCATCGTGTCGGCCAGGGTGACCAGTGGGTGGTTGGCTTCGGCGAGAATGGCCCGACCCTGCTCCACGCTGTTGCCATCCAGTCGCACGACAAGTGGCTTCGTGGCCTGGTCGCCAATCATTTCCAGAGCCTGGACAATTCCCGAGGCGACCTGATCACAGGCGGTGATCCCCCCGAAGACGTTGACGAACACGCTCTTAACTTGCGGGTCACCAAGGATCACGTCAAGGCCAGCAGCCATCACGGCGGCCGACGCCCCACCACCAATGTCGAGGAAGTTCGCGGGTTTCACACCGCCAAACTCCTCACCGGCGTAGGCGACGACATCGAGGGTGGACATCACCAGACCTGCTCCATTGCCGATAACACCCACCTCACCGTCGAGTTTCACGTAGTTGAGGTCGTGAGCTTTGGCTTTTTCTTCCAGAGGATCCGCTGAGGCCTTATCGGCCAGCGCCTCGTGGTGTTCCTGACGGAAACCCGCATTTTCATCCAGAGTGACCTTGCCATCGAGAGCGATAATGTCTCCGCCTTCGGTGAGTACGAGCGGGTTCACCTCCACCAGGGTGGCGTCTTCTTTCACAAACACGTCGTAGAGACTGACCAAGACCGGAGCCACCGCGTCAATCAACTCAGCCGGGAACTTCGCCTGCTTGGCAATATCGGTTGCCGTGGCCAAGTCGATTCCGGTTAACGGCGAGACCTGCACACGGGCGAGCGCATCGGGGCGCTCCTCAGCGAGCTGTTCGATCTCCATTCCACCCTCATAGCTACACAAGGCCAGATAGGAGCGGTTGGCGCGGTCGAGTAGGACCGAGAAATAAAACTCACGATCGATTGCGGCGCCGGCTGCCACCATGACCCGTCGAACCACGTGGCCTTTGATGTCGAGGCCCAAAATCGCTTCGGCAGCCTCGCGTGCTTCTTCGGGGCTTTTGGCCACTTTTACGCCACCGGCTTTGCCGCGGCCACCGGTCTTCACCTGGGCTTTAACCACGGTGACACCACCGAGTTCGCGGGCGGCCGCTTCGGCCTCCTCGGGGGTGTCGGCGATCCGCCCCGCCAGCACGGGAACGCCGTGGGCTTCGAACATGTCTCGGGCCTGATACTCAAAAAGGTCCACGCAGAATTACCTCTCAGCAGTGCGCACACACTCACCGTGTGGGGCGCGTCGTAGTCGACAGACGCTTCCTAGCCTAGTCTCTCCGGCAGCGCCCCCGAGTCGGCGTTCCATCAGTCGAGACGGGAAATCGGCGCAATCTTGACCAGGAGACGCTTCCGGCCCACCTGGTCAAAGTGCACCTCGGCGACGCGCTTGGCTCCCTGACCGGTGATGGCGCTGATTGTGCCGGCGCCAAAATCATCATGGCTAATCCGGTCTCCGGTGGCCAACTCCAGCTCCGAGTTATCCCGCACGACGGTGTCCACGCGGTTAGCCCACGACGTGTTCTTCTCTCTCGGCGCCCGCGGCAGTGAGCGCGGGGTGGAATCAATCGAGGCACGCGGTCTCGACAGCGCGCGCTCACCCAGCCCCGAGTCTCGCCAGTCGATTAAGTCTTCGGGAATCTCGCGCAGGAAACGACTCGGTGCACACACCATTGCTTCGCCAAAGGTTTGCCGACTCATCGCCAGAGAGATATGCAGTTTGTGCTTCGCCCGAGTCATTCCGACATAAAACAGTCGGCGCTCTTCGGCGAGGCCACCGGGTTCGTTGGCACTCATCCGGTGAGGCAGAAGCTCTTCTTCCACACCGGTGATGAACACCGCATCAAACTCCAACCCCTTGGCCGTGTGCAGGGTCATCAGCGAGACCGTACCGCCCGAGTCGTCTAATTCGTCCGCCGCGGCCACCAGCGACACCTCGGTGAGGAACTCAATCAGACCCCCGTCGTGATTTCCGCGGGAAAATTCGGTCGCCACGGCCAACAACTCGTCGACGTTTTCTACCCGGGCGAGATCTTGGGGGTCATTGGAGCGCTCGAGAATACTGCGGTAGTCGGTGCGGTCAATGACCGCTTTCAACGTCTCGGAAGCAGTGGCCGAATCGATGGTGGAGCGAAGCTCAACGAGGAGGGAATTGAGCTCAGCGATAGCTTTGGTCACTTTCGGACCCAGTCCCAACTGGTCAACCTCGGCTAGTGCCTGAGAGAGGCTTATTCCGGTGTTTTCCGCATGCGACACCAGAGAGGCTTCAGTGGCGGGCCCGATCCCGCGTTTTGGGGTGTTGAGGATTCGACGCAGCGCCAGCGTGTCAGCCGGGTTGGCGATGGATTGGAGGTAGGCGAGGAGATCTTTAATTTCTGCTCGCTCATAGAACTTCGTGCCGCCAATGACGCGGTAGGGAACAGCCTGGCGAATGAAGACATCCTCGAGCGCGCGGGTTTGAGCGTTCGTGCGATAGAAAACCGCGATGTCTTTATACGACACCCCCTGGTCGATCAGCGTCAGGATTTCGTCGGCAACGAACTGGGCTTCGTCGTGTTGGCTATAGCCGGTAAAGCCCTGAATTTTGTCACCAGCGCCGAGTTCCGAAAAAAGGTTCTTGGCTTTACGGTCAAAGTTTTGCGAGATGACCGCATTTGCCGCATCGAGGATGGTCTGCTTGGAGCGGTAATTTTGCTCCAGCAAAATCACTTCCGCTCCAGCAAAATCGCGCTCAAATTCGACAATGTTGCGGATGTCGGCGCCGCGGAAGGCGTAAATCGACTGGTCCGAATCCCCCACTACCGTGAGCGCGGGGGCCTCCACACCGGCTTGGCGTTGCTCATCTGGCGCGGAATCTGGCACCTGCTCAGGGGCGACAGCTTTGGTCAGCTCTCGAATCAGGGCGTATTGGGCGTGATTGGTGTCCTGATACTCGTCAACGAGAATGTGCCGGAAACGGCGGCGGTAGACCGAGGCGACCTCGGGAAAAGCCCGAAAAAGGTGGACGGTTTGGACGATGAGGTCATCGAAGTCGAAGGCTTGTGAGCGGGCAAGCTCTGCCTGGTAGTCCGACCACAGTTGGAAAAACGCAACATCGGTGGGATCTGATTCGCGCACCTGGGAGCGATAGCCATCGACATCCACGAGCTCGTTTTTCAGCCGGGACATTTTCGACGAAACCGAACCGGGGGTGAGCCCCAGCCGATCCGCTCCCGAATCCCGGATCAGCCGTTTAATCAGCGCGCGCTGATCACCGGAGTCGTAGATTGTGAACGCCTTGGTGTAGCCAAAACGCTCCGCCTCGGTGCGCAAAATTCGCACACAGGCTGAGTGGAACGTCGAAATCCACATCCCCTCAGCGGCTTGCCCCACCAGTGACTGGACGCGCTCACGCATCTCACCGGCTGCCTTATTGGTAAACGTAATGGCGAGGATCTGGCTTGGCCACGCATTTTTTGACGCAATCAGCCCCGCAATCCGGCGGGTGAGCACACTGGTTTTTCCCGACCCAGCCCCGGCGACAATGAGTAACGCCTTCGAACGCGACACGACCGCTTGAGTTTGGCGCTCGTTAAGGCCCTCCAGCAGCGGTGACGTGGGCTCCAACATGGCACACCCAGTCTAGGCCGCAGCATCTGAGACTCCCCGAGGGCCTAATCTTGCGGTGTGGACGCCACATCCCCCCAGCCCAATACGACCCCCGCCGATATCGCCGACGACGACTTGCCGGATGACTCTCCCGGCGTGGACACAGACGGCTCGCTTACCCGGCCCCGACGAGCGCGAAAGAAAGTCAACCTCCTCGCGCCATTGGCCTTGATTCTCGGCATCGCGCTCAGTCCCCTCGCGCTGATTTTTGGACACATCGCGATCGGCCAAATCCGTCGCGCCGATCAGCGCGGCGCCGCGATGGCGTGGCTGGCGATTGGTTTGGGCTGGTTGTGGCTTGTTGGCCTGGTTGTCATCATCGGTGCCGTGGTGTCAATCTGGGCCGAAAACCCCTTCTGGCCCTAACAGTCAGCCCTCGGCGGACATCAAGTTATTGCTCAGCTGTGTGCCTACACTAGAACTATCTCTGCGCAGTCGCGCAGTGGCACGATGACCAAGGAGTTGAGTATCCCCATGGCCAGTTCAAACCCTGCGTTTAGCCGCTCTCCGGTGTTTGCCGAGAATGTTCGGCCGACCGCGAGTGTGGCCGAGCTCGACGAGCTCTACGGCCGCCCCTCGGCAACCCCCACTGAGACCGGGCGGATGAGCTACAACGACACGATTATGAAGACCCTGATTAGCTTCGGGGTTCTCGTTGTCGGTGCCCTCGTGGGCTGGGTTGTGCCCTTCCTCGCCATTCCCGCCGCGATCGCCGGTTTGGTTCTCGCGCTGGTCAACATTTTCAAAAAGACTCCCTCCAGGGGCCTGATCCTCACCTTCGCCGCCGTTCAGGGCGTCTTCGTTGGTGGCATTTCGGCGATTTTCAACACCATGTGGGACGGCATCGTCACCCAGGCGGTGTTTGGAACTCTCGGTGTGGTTGGGGTAACGCTGTTTTTGTTCCTCAATGGAACGCTTCGAGCCACCCCGCGCCTGACCCGTATTGCCGTGGTGGGAATGTTTGGTTACCTCGCGTTCTCATTAGTCAACTTCGGCTTGATGATGTTTGGTGCCACCGACTCGATGTTTGGTCTACGCAGCTACGAAATCTTCGGAATTCCGCTGGGCCTGATCCTCGGAGTGGTGATCGTCCTGCTCGCTGTCTACTCGCTGGTTCTCGACTTTGAGGCCGTAAAGACCGGCGTAGAAAAGGGCGCACCGGAGATCTACGGCTGGCAGGCGGCTTTCGGTATTACCGTCACCGTCGTGTGGCTCTACGTCGAAATTCTGCGCATCCTCGCCATCCTGCGCGGAGAATAATCCCCTAGCTCAGAAGCCGCCCGGCTATTCCCATTCGATGGTGCCGGGCGGCTTTGACGTAATATCCAAGACCACCCGGTTAACCCCCATCACCTCGTTGGTGATGCGGTTAGAAATATGAGCCAGTAGTTCATGCTCCAGCCGAGTCCAATCGGCGGTCATGGCGTCGTCACTGGAGACGGGGCGAAGCACAATTGGGTGGCCGTAGCTGCGGCCATCACCCTGGACTCCAACGGACCGCACATCGGCCAACAGCACCACCGGGCACTGCCAAATCTCCGAATCAACCCCGGCGCTCGTGAGCTCCTCGCGCACAATCAGGTCAGCCTGGCGCAGCAGTGCGAGACGATCAGCGGTGACTTCGCCGACAATGCGAATACCCAAGCCCGGTCCCGGGAAGGGGTGTCGCGAAACGATGTGCTCGGGCAGGCCGAGATCACGACCAATCTGGCGCACCTCATCTTTAAACAGTGTCCGCAGTGGTTCAATGAGCTCAAACTCGAGGTCATCGGGCAGGCCCCCCACATTGTGGTGGCTCTTGATCACCGCCGTGCCAGATCCACCACCGCTTTCGACGACGTCGGGATAGAGAGTGCCCTGGACGAGGAAACCCACCTCGGCTTCGTCCTCGGCGGCTTCGCGCACCACATCGGCCGCAGCCTGCTCGAAGGTGCGGATGAACTCGCGGCCGATGATTTTGCGCTTATCTTCAGGGTCTTCTACTCCCGCCAGCGCGTCGAGGAAGCGCTCCCTGGCATCCACGGTCACCAGTCGCACACCGGTGGATTGAACAAAATCACGCTCGACCTGTTCGCGCTCACCCGCGCGCAAGAGACCGTGATCAACGAACACGCACACCAGTTGGTCTCCGATTGCGCGGTGAACCAGAGCAGCGGCCACCGCAGAATCAACACCCCCGGAGAGCCCGCAAATCACCCGGGCGCTACCGACACGGTGTGTGATCTGCTCGATTTGTGTGGCGATGACATTGTCGGAGTTCCAATCACGGGCCAGTCCGACGATGTCGTGGAGGAAATGTTCGAGAACGTCTTGGCCGTACTCGGTGTGGCGCACCTCCGGGTGCCACTGAACGCCGTAGCGCTTGGAGACCGGATCACCAAAGGCGGCAACGGGGGTCGCCTGTGTCGAGGCCAGCACGCGAAACCCCGGCGGTGCGGTGCGGACCTGATCACCGTGGCTCATCCAGGTGATTTGGGACTGGGGCTGGCGCGCTAGAAGGGCATCGTCAGCATCGACAATTGTGGCTTCTGTGCGGCCGTATTCCCGGCCGCCCGTGTGGGCGACTTCACCACCGAGAGCTTGTGCCATGACCTGAAAGCCATAGCAGATTCCAAAAATGGGGACATCGAGGTCGAAAACTGCGGGGTCGAGCTCCGGGGAGCCTGGTTCATACACACTGGCGGGGCCACCACTGAGCACCAACGCCACCGGGTTTTTTTCTAAAATCTCGTCGGCGCTGGCCTGGTGGGAAATGATCTCCGAATACACCCCCGCTTCGCGGACCCGACGGGCAATCAACTGGGCGTATTGCGCACCAAAATCAACGACGAGGACCGGGCGGGGCGTGCCGGCGAGATCTCCACTCACGTCCGGGTCGCTTCCGCCATTGCCGCGCGAATCGTGGCGGTTGCGCGATGTTCAATAAAGAACGACAGGAAGGGAAAGAGTCCCCCGGAGGCCAACCAGAGGAAGCGCCAAAACGGCCAGCGCAAAATCGACCAGACCCGAAAGGATGCGAAGAGGTAGACCACGTAGAACCAGCCGTGGGCAATCAACACCGCTTGAGAGAAGTTAAAAGCCTCCACCTGGCCATCGGGGGTGAGGGCCACAAGTCCCTGCTCACCAAACATTTCCACCTCATAGCCGTAGCCATACTTGGCGACCATTTCGATGGTGAGCAGCAGCAGCAGAATGCCGGTTACATAGGCAGCAATCCGGTAAAACCGCAGGGCCCCGGGCAGCGCGGGGTGGTCCCCGGGAGCAGTGGTGGCGGCAGAACTACTGACATCAGTCGACATTGTCTCCATCCTAAGTGGTGGCTGTTTCGGCGGGTTCACGCTGTTGTTTTTCCCACTCGTCTCGAACGAGGCGGTACCAGAGGTAGAGGGCAAAGACGGCAAAGATGGCCCACTCGGCCGCGTAAAAAATGTTTAACCAGTTGAGCTCACCCTGGGCGGGGGGTGGCTCGGTGGGAATTGTTTGAAGCCCCTCGGGGGCATCAGCAAGAACGACGTAGCCACCATAGACGGGCCCGGGTTGATCCCAGAGGTTGATCAGTTCCGCAACCGATATCGCGGATCGCTCACGCGCCTCAAAATCGGAGCGTTGTGGTGACTCCGTGGGAACGTAGCGCCCAAGGTACGTCTGACCGGTGGCGGCGACAAGGCCAGTGGGCCGGGTCGCCGGATCCTCCTGGGGCAGCCAGCCAGCAGCAAGAGCCACGGAATGGCCCTGCTCGGTGACACAGTGTCGAATCAGCCAGTCACCGCGACCGTCTGGCAAAAGCCGGCCGGTTATCCAAAGGTCGTCGCCGAGAGCGATATCGCAAGTGACACGTACTATCCGTCCACTGGCCTCAGAGGTGATCACCGACTGAGGGGTGGCAATGGATTGAAGCTCGACGGCGGTTTCGGTATCCCGGGTGGGGACATCCACGTTGGCAAAGCTGCGCTGCCACTGCCACTGACCCAACCCCGCAAACACTGCGGCAATGACGAGAGCGAGCGCCAACGCGGCAATCCACTTCGGCCTTCTGGCCACAGCCCACATGAGTCGACCCTTTCGCCGGCTTGCTCCAGGGTATGCGCCCTAGCTGGAGCCGCGCCGAGTTGACCCTGAGTTAGTGCTTGGTCAACACCACGTCGACTTTTTGGAACTCTTTGAGCTCGGTGTACCCACAGGTGGCCATTGAATGGCGAAGAGCTCCCATCAGGTTGGTCCGGCCATCGGCGTGGTGGGCGGGGCCCAGCAAGACCTGTTCCAGGGTGCCTGCGGCACCCATCTGAACGCGGTTACCGCGGGGCAAGTGCGGATGGTGGGCCTCTGGTCCCCAATGCCAGCCAGCACCTGGCGCCTCACTCGCGCGGGCCAGCGTTGAGCCGAGCATCACGGCGTCGGCTCCCGAGGCGAGCGCCGCGACGATATTTCCACTCGAGCCCAAACCTCCATCAGCAATAACGTGGACGTATCGGCCCCCGGATTCGTCGAGATAGTCGCGGCGAGCTGCGGCCACATCAGAAATGGCCGTCACCATGGGGGCGTGAATACCCAGGGTTAGCCGTGTTGTGGAGCTCGCGCCTCCGCCAAAACCGACTAATACTCCAGCCGCACCGGTGCGCATCAGATGCAGCGCGGCGGTGTAGCTCGCCGCTCCCCCCACAATGACGGGGACATCCAGTTCATAGATGAACTCTTTGAGGTTGAGCGGTTCGCGGTTTGCGCTGACGTGCTCAGCGCTGACGGTGGTTCCGCGAATGACAAAGAGGTCAACTCCCGCGGAGATGACGACATCCGAAAACTCCTGGGTCCGCTGGGGGCTCAGCGCCCCCGCGACGGGGACTCCGGCTTGGCGAATCTCATCGAGTCGCGAGGTGATGAGCTCCGGTTTGATGGGCTCCTGGTAGAGCTGCTGCAGTAGTGCGGTTGCCTCGTGTTCATCGACCTGGCTGATGCGATCGAACACCGCCTCGGCGTCGTCGTAGCGAGTCCACAGTCCCTCAAGGTTCAACACCCCGAGTCCCCCGAGTTTGCCCATGCTGATGGCTGTAGCTGGCGACATCACCGAATCCATCGGGGCGGCAAGCACCGGCATGGAGAAAGTGAAGGCATCAATGGTCCACTCCAGCGACACATCCTCCGGGTCGCGGGTTCGCCGGGAGGGCACCACGGCAATATCGTCGAGGCCGTAGGCTTCGCGGGCGCGCTTGGCAGCGCCAATTTCCAGCTCGTTCACCCCGTTAGCCTAACCCGGTCGCCGTTTCGGCGCCCGACTAGCGCTTGTAGTTGGGAGCTTCGACCACCCGGTGAATATCGTGAGGGTGGGATTCTTTGAGCCCGGCAGGGGTGATGCGAACAAATTTGCCTTTAGCTTTGAGCTCAGCGATGGTGGCTGCACCGGTGTAGAACATCGACTGGCGCAAGCCGCCGAGCAGTTGGTACACCACCGAACCGAGCGGTCCCCGGTAGGGAACCTGACCTTCGATGCCCTCGGCGATCAGCTGCTCATCACTGGGTACGTCGGCTTGGAAATAGCGATCGCGTGAGTACGACGTCTTCTTCCCACGCTGCTGAAGAGCGCCCAACGAACCCATGCCTCGGTAGTGCTTGAACTGCTTGCCATCGAGAAAAACCAGGTCCCCGGGGCTCTCATCCGTTCCCGCGAGCAGCGAGCCCAGCATCACCGTGTCGGCACCGGCCACGAAGGCTTTGGCGATATCTCCCGAATACTGCAGGCCGCCATCGGCGATAACGGGTACTCCCGCGGGAATGGCTACGCGGGAGGCTTCGTAGACGGCGGTGACCTGGGGAACTCCCACTCCGGCGACGACGCGGGTGGTGCAAATCGACCCCGGCCCGACACCGACTTTGATGGCATCAGCCCCTGCAGAAATCAGCGCCTGAGCCCCATCTCGTGTCGCGACGTTTCCCCCGATGACATCAATCTCGGCAAACGAAGCATCAGCTTTGAGGCGTCCGATGATGTCCAGCACACCCGAGCTATCACCGTTGGCGGTATCCACCACGAGAACGTCCACGCCTGCGTCGCGCAGGGCACACGCGCGATCCCAGGCATCACCGAAAAAGCCCATCGCAGCACCCACCCGCAGTCTGCCCTGGGAGTCCTTCGTCGCATTCGGGTACTGCTCTGACTTGTCGAAGTCTTTCACCGTGATCAGGCCGCGCAGCCGGCCGTTGGAGTCAACCAGGGGCAGCTTCTCAATTTTGTTGGTGGCAAAAAGAGCGAGCGCGTCTTCGCGGGCGATCGTCTCCGGCGCCGTGATCAACGAGTCTTTCGTCATCACATCACGTACCAGGGTGGAGTCCATCTGGCTATCGGGAACAAAACGCATATCCCGATTCGTGATGATGCCGACCAGTTTTCCGTCGCCCTCGATAACCGGCACCCCAGAAACTCGGAAGCGGCCGCAGAGTTCATCGACGTCCGCGACGGTGGCATCGGGGGTGATGGTGACCGGGTTGGTAATCATGCCCGATTCGTTGCGCTTGACCTTGTCAACGGCTTCTGCTTGGTCCTCGATGGACATATTGCGGTGAAGCACACCCAGGCCACCCTGGCGCGCCATGGCGATGGCCATACGCGCCTCTGTGACCGTATCCATCGCCGCCGAGAGCAGTGGAGCGTAAACGCTAATGCGTTTGGTCAATCGCGATGAGGTATCCGCCTGCGAGGGAATCACGTCAGTGTGGGCGGGCAAGAGCATGACGTCGTCGTAGGTCAATCCCACGAGTTCGAAAGGATTTGACTCCACTGCGGGCGACCTCCAGTACGCATCGACGGCGTCAATGGCAAAGCATTGGTGGCCGTATCGTTATGGTACCGGTTCGCCCCCGGGGTGAGAACCAGGCATAATGGCTCAAAACATTCGGCTAATCAAGAGTAACGAGGCAAGCGCGGCTCCATCAGTGTGGATGGCGTCGCAAAGCGTCTTGGGCGCAGGAAGAGATGACTATGGAGGCCGTGTGGAACTCGTAGCCACAGAGCGCAAACCTGTCCTGAGGCGATGGGTGATGATGCTGATGGCTCTCATGCTTGCCATGACGGGCATGGGGCTGAGCGCGCCAGCCTACGCCGACTCTGTTGGTGAGGAATACGACTTCCAGGTGTTTGGAAACGTCAAATACGACAGCGAACCCCTCGAGGATGTTCAGATTGTCGTGTCAAACGACTCCTACGAGGCGTCCGTTGTCACTGATGAGAATGGTCAGTGGTCGATTGGTGTTCCAGAACAGGGCACCTACCAGATCACCCTCGTGGAGGACACACTTCCGGACGGAATCGTCGTTGAGGGGGGGCCGGTTCAAACCCTCGAATGGGGTTTCACGAACAATGTGGCGTTCAACTTTTTCCTCGGAGAAGGCCAGCGCACTCCGCTCTCTCTCGTTGACCAATTTCTTATGCGGGTGTTTGACGGTCTGAATTTCGGACTTCTTTTGGGGCTTGCCGCGATCGGCCTCTCCCTCATTTTTGGAACGACCGCTCTGCCCAACTTCGCCCAGGGAGAAATGGTCACTTTCGGCGCTCTGGCGGCACTCCTCTTTGTGGTCCTGGGCGTTCCCGTCTGGCTTGCCCTGCCCCTCGCTGTGTTGCTCTCAGCAGGCTTTGGATGGGCGACTGACGCGGGAGTCTTTGGCCAGCTTCGCAAACGCGGAGTGGGCATTGTTCAAATGATGATCGTCAGTATTGGACTATCGCTCAGCGTTCGGTATATGTATCAATTCTTTGTGGGGGGTGGCACTGAGCAGCTTCCCGGTGCGACGGGCTCGCCGGATATCCCCCTGTTTCGTACGGTGTCGCTCAGCCTGAATGATCTCATCAGCATGGCGGTGAG
>CBFHWA010000011.1:0-26244 GCA_965659525.1 Pontimonas sp. | reverse complement strand
ACATCTCGGCTAAGCGCGGAAGGGTCTCCTCAGCCAGTCGCCGGGCGGTGTGCTGAGATCTCAGCGCGTGGTCTTGGCTGTCGAATTCCACCCCGTACCAGGGTGAATCATCGGGACCAAAACGGAACTGGCCCAGGTCTGCGGCCTCGCGCAGCAGCCGCGCGGCGTCGTCACGACCAGCCGCAAGCCGGGTGAGCGCTTCCGTCTCGAGCCGGGCCATCGTCTGAGGAGGGTTGTCCTGCAGGCTCAGTCTCGAGAGCCACTGAATGGCCTGGAGCATACTCACGCCGAGGTCTTTATCGGTCCCCGTGAGGGATTGGCGGTAGCGGATAATCACATCGCGCACACGCTCGAGCGCACCATCCACGTCGCTGCTGTCAACCGGTGTCGCCTTTTCGTTTCGACCAATCGAGCGGATGACATCGCGTGTGGTCTCCGAGACGCGAACGGCCATCCCGGGAAGGGCTGTACGGCCCAGGCGATCAGCGATCGCGTTGAGGGTCGCCCGTCGGGGGCTTACGACCAAGACTTTCTTGTTGTGAGCCACGAGAGCACCCACAGCGTTGACGATGGTCTGGGTGGACCCTGTCCCCGGAAGGGTGCGCACGGTCATCGAGTTCCCGGCAAGGATGTGGGTGACGATTAGGTCCTGTTCGGTGTCGGCATCGACAATCAAGCGATCCACATCCGGGTTTCGCCGATCGGCGTCGGGCACCTCAACGGGGACACGAGATTGGCGCACCTGTTCAACAGCCGCGGGGTTGCCGCCAATGGCATCGAGAACGGGGTGGGAAAGGTTAGCCGCGTCAGCGAGGAGTCCCGCGGCCACATCGGCGAACGCTCCGATGACCAGCTGGGCTTTAACACTCACATCATCGCGATGGCCGGTGAGGTCGCGCAGCCGGTCGAGGGCAGAGTTTGGCCGAAAAGCCCCTTCGTCGTCGGTGAGGCGCACGAAGGCGTCAGCATCCAGATGCAGCTCGAGGTGTTTTGCAAACTCGCGCTGCAAGGCTGGGTTGAGTCGAATGCCACTGCGCTGCAGGGTGAACTCGATATCCGAACCGCGGCGCCGGATCGCCACCGGACGCAACAGCAGTGGACCGCGGTAGGTCACACCGTCGTGGCGCCACTGGACAAGACCGATACCCAACTGAATCGTCTCGATGCCGCGGGAGTGAAACAGTTCCGTGTGGTGTGTAAACAGCCGGGTCGCAGACAGGTGGGCTCGTCGCCGCTGAATGTCATCGCGAATAAGGTTTCCCAGCAGAGTCGGCGAACCGGCAATGAATCGTGCGAGGCCACCCGGGTGGCTGTGGCCCAGGTCGATATGAACACTGTGCTCGGAATCAAAATGAATCAGCGGGTTGACGCCACCGATGGCAGCAATGTCACGGCGCCACTCATCCCAGGCCGACGCCGCCTGGTTGACCGGCACCACATCGGGTTCGCCCACCGACACCTGGGCAGCAAACTGGCTGGTGGGTGGCAGAGCCTGGTTCCAGAGGTCTTCTGAACCCTGATTATCGTCTACTGAGTCGACACGCCACACGGCCAAACACTAATTGGCGGGCAGCCTGTGACCGGGTATCCCACGCCGGGCGGGCCGGCTGGCACGAGGTGCCCCTGGAGGGACTCGAACCCCCAACCCTTTCCTTAGGACGGAACTGCTCTTCCATTGAGCTACAGAGGCGGGCAGGCCCAGTGTAGCCGGGGTGGGGGTGTCACTAGGGTGAGCACCATGCGCATCTACATGGTCACCTTCGGCTCACAGGGCGATAACGAGCCCTTCCGGGCCCTCGCCGGCGCAGCCTCACAGGCAGGCCACGAGGTGGTCTTTGCCCACACCAGTGACCTCCCGTTGGACCCCACTGCGGGCTACGAGGAGTGGTCACTGCCGGGTTCTCTCGAGGCGATGATTGCCGAACAGGGCGTCAGCCTGTGGAAGGCGCTTCGGCAGTATCGCAGCCAGTGGAAACCAGCTCTCGAGGCGGTATACGAAGCCAGTACGGCGCACATTAAACGGTTGCGCCCGGACGTGGTGGTGTACCACCCGAAAGTGTTAACCGCACCGGTCATTGCCCACAGTGTGGGAGCTCTCGCGGTCTGCGCAGAACTTGCCCCAACGCTCACCCCCACGAGAGATTTTCCTGCAGCGGGTATTCCCGGGCAGCTTCCCCAGTGGCTCAATCGGGCGAGTTTTTCGCTCGTGAGCCTCGGATTGGCAGCCTTTGGAAACCGAGCGAAAAGCCTCGCCCGCACACTCGGCGGGGTCTCGGAACAACCGGATGTCACCGTGTGTCCGATTAGTCCGAGCATCATCCCTCAGCCTGTTGATTGGCCGACCAATGCCCACATCACCGGGTCCTGGCACATCGAGCCGGAAAGTCCGGCCCCGCTCGATGCCGAGCTGGAGGGGTGGCTGGAGGGCGGATCGGTGGTCTATGCCGGTTTTGGCTCGATGAAGAACGGTGACGCTAGCCAGCGAGCGCGCGTGATTGTGGAGGCGTCACGACGACTGGGCAAACGTACGCTGTTAGTGACCGGGTGGGGTGGACTGATTCCCGACGATGCCCTCCGCGCCTCGAACGATGTCCTCGTACGCACCACGGTCCCGCACGACACGGTGTTGCCCAGGGTGGAACTCGCCACTCATCACGGCGGGGCGGGCACCACCCACGCGATGCTGCGCTCCGGCGTACCCAGCGTGATCATGCCTTTTCTCGGTGACCAGCCCTGGTGGGCGTCGCGATTACATGCCCAGGGGCTCGGGCCTCGCGCGGTACCCAAGGACCTCGCGAGAAGCGACCGTCTGGTTGACGCGATGACCGAAGCCATGCAGTGTCACGAGGCAGTCACCAAGATCGCTGGCTCGATGAGGTCCGAAGACGGTTGTGCCCGCACGGTGGAGCTCATCGTGGCGGCACGCGAGGCTCGCCGGTCCTAGGTCGAGAGCGCTGCTAACCCCCCACTTGAGTGGCCGCAGTTTCCACAGTCACCTAGCGGGCCAGGGCAGTGTCGCTCACCTGGGCCACTGAATCGAAAGTGCCCCCTGCTGCGCTAGAAAAGGCTCAAGCGGCCTGAGCCAGATACTCTTCCCAGTGCGGCTGGGGCCGCTCAATTCCCCGGACCAACCACGCGGTGCCGTAGGGGGCTTTGGGTGGGGTGCGAAGAGCCCAACCCATCTCCTGGGGGGTCCGGTCACCCTTGATGTTGTTGCACTTCAAGCAACACGCCACCAGGTTCTCCCAGGTGTCCTGGCCTCCACGGGAGCGCGGGATGACGTGGTCGATTGTTGACGCGCTGGCCTGGCAGTAGCCGCAGCGGTGACCGTCGCGGCGCAGCACCCCCCGCCTGGACACCGGAACACTCCGACCGTGGGGCAGGCGGACGTAGCGGTTGAGAACGATGACCGTGGGGCGATCAAACTCGCCCATGATGGTGCGAACCGGATGGGACTGGTCGTGTTCGAGGATGGTGGCCCGACCATTCATGACCAGGACCATTGCCCGGCGATACGACACCACCGATAGCGGTTCATAGCCGGCGTTGAGCACAAGGGTGCGAAGGGCGGGTTCTCGACGCGGCGCCGTTTCGGTGCGCTCCATCATCAGAGTCATCGTCCCTCCCCCGTGAGTGTCTGGGAAACAAAAAAGGGCACCGTCCGAAGACGATGCCCTGCGATATCAGCCGGCCGACAGGCGATTGCCCGCGGCCGCTGACCAACCTGTATCCGGAAGTGCGTGCGAGAGTCAGAGACACTAGCGCGTGGATCCACAGCCACGTCACCACCCCTTCCCGTCGCGCGGACTTGGATGCCTAAGAGTGTATCGCCAGACAATGAGCGTTTCGTGAAGGGTGCGCCACAGTCTCACCCGTGTCGTCAGGAGGCGACGTAGAGGTGTCGAGCGATGTCCGGTTCCACCACAACAGGCCGCTCAACAGCCAGGGACGCAATTTCTATAGCGCCCTCCTCGAGCTGGCTGGCTCGAATTCGCGTCCCAGGAACGAGGCCCGCGTCTTTCATTGTTTTGAGCAACTCGGTATCAAATTGCGCCGGCTCGCCCAGGCGTCGCAGCAGCCCGGTTTGGGGTTCAGTGCTGACCCAATCGGTCAACCGGGTGACTCCATCCAGGAAGTCCTTTGCCTTCTTACCGCCGATTTTTTCCAGCCCCGGAATCGGGTTGCCATAGGGCGACTCGGTGGGCTCACCCAGCATTGCCACCAGCCGCCGCTCAACGGCCTCGCTCATGACGTGCTCCCAACGGCATGCTTCGTCGTGAACTAGTGACCAATCAAGTCCCACGACGTCAGCCAGAAGTCGCTCCGCGAGGCGGTGTTTTCGGGCGACCGCCAGCGCCTTATTGCGACCCTCAGGTGTGAGGGCGAGTCGTCGATCAGCTTCGACAACGACAAGCCCGTCTCGTTCCATGCGGCCAACAGTTTGCGAGACCGTCGGTCCGGAGTGACCGATTCGCTCAGCGATACGCGCCCGAAACGGTGCGATGCCTTCTTCTTCGAGATCGACAATGGTGCGCAGATACATCTCGGTCGTGTCGACGAGATCGGTCATTGCTACCTGGACTTTCTTGCCACGTTGGTAAGGCTTAGCTTACCCAGGGCTCTTAATCGTCAACACCGAGGACTCCTAGGATGGGGGTGTGACTTCCATTCAAATTCCCGCCGATATCCGTCCGCTCGATGGTCGCTTTGGCGCAGGCCCCAGCAAGGTCCGCTCCGAACAGCTCGACCACCTCATCGAGCACCAGGCAATCCTTGGTACCTCCCACCGCCAAGCCCCCGTGAAGGACCTCGTCGGGCGGGTTCGCGCAGGGCTCGCGGACCTCTTTTCGCTTCCCGATGGCTACGAGGTGGTGCTGGGAAACGGTGGCTCCACCGCGTTTTGGGATGTTCTGGCCGCCAGTCTCATCGAGAAAAAAAGTGCCCATTTGAGTTTTGGTGAGTTTGGCTCCAAATGTGTCAGTTCGGCGAGTGCGCCGTGGCTGGAAACCCCGCACGTCATCACCGGTGAACCAGGTACGGTTCCCACGTTTGAGCCGGTGCCCGGCGCCGATGTCTACGCCTGGCCGCATAACGAAACATCCACCGGGGCAGCGGCTCCTGTTCAGCGCGTTGCCGGTGCCGATGCCGGCTCCCTGATGGTCGTCGATGCCACCAGCGCTGCCGGGGGTATTTTTGTTGAGGCCAACGAGTTCGATGTCTACTACTTCGCCCCCCAGAAAAATTTCGCCAGCGACGGCGGTGTGTGGTTTGCGCTGTGCTCTCCCGCGGCAATCGAGCGAGCCCACACCATTTCCGAGACCGATCGCTTTATCCCGCCGTTTTTGAGCCTCAGCCAGGCAATCGATAATTCGCGCTTGAACCAGACACTCAACACCCCAGCACTTGCCACTTTGTTGATGATGGAAGCCCAAATTGACTGGATGAAACAGTTGGGTGGGCTCTCTGCCGCGGCCGAAATGACGCGTGGCAACGCAGACCTGCTCTACTCGTTTGCCGAGTCACACCCGAAGCTCACACCGTTTGTGGCAAACCCGGCCCACCGCTCACCGGTAATCGTGACGCTCGACCTCGACGAGTCGATTGACGCATCCGAGGTCACCGCGGTGCTTCGCGCCAATGGCGTGGTCGACACCGAGCCCTACCGCAAACTCGGGCGCAACCAGATTCGCATCGCGACCTTTGTCGGCATCAGCCGCGACGATATCGAGCGGCTCATTGCCAGTATCGATTTTGTTCTCCAGCGTTTAGAAAACTAGCGCTGCGCGCCGAGCTCATCGGCTGCGTCCACGTCGACGTGGTCGAAGACATCATTGGGCTCATCGGGAACTTCTAGCGTTGACGGGTCCGCATCGTCGTTGATGGGTCCCAGGTCAAGCTGGTCGATATCAACACCGTCGAGATCGTCATCGTCGAGATCGTCTTCGTCAACATCATCGTCGTCATCAGCCTGGTCGGCTTCGGTTTGGAGTCGCTCGGCCTCACTGCGGCGATACTCCTCGAGGCGATCTGCCCAGGGGACCCAATCGGGTGCGACGAGTGCTTCCGCGCCGGGGACCAGGTGTGCCTCTAATACTCCCCACTGTCCACCGTTGCCGTCGCTGAGATTGACCTGCCACAACCAGCCCGGATACCCGGGAAGACGTGAGGCAAAAGACACGGTGACAACACCGTCGGTGCTCTCAATCGGGCCGGCCGGACCAATCTGGTCGTCTGAGGCAACCGCGACAAGGCCCTGGCGGGCAAGTTCCACAAGTGTTGACTCGTCGGGAATGCTCGACGCTGCTGTCGCTGCCTTCTTAGCCATCGAACTCGTCGGCCACCCGTCGAAGCATCGCGGAGACTTTCTGGCTGAAATCCCGCTCGGGGTAGTGACCTTTTCGCAAACCCCCACCGACGCGGTCGAGAACCTTTACGAGGTCTTCGACGATGACGGCCATATCGTCGGCGGACTTCCGGTCGGCTCGGGCCAAATGCGGAGTTTCCAAGACCCGAACGCTCAGTGCCTGGGCTCCGCGACGTCCGTCGACGATGCTGAATTCCACTCGGGACCCCGACTTCACAGCCGACCCATCCGGCAGCGAGGAGGCGGGTAAGAAGACTTCGTCACCCTCATCGGATTGGATGAACCCGAAGCCTTTGGATTGGTCGTAAAACTTGACCTTACCGGTGGGCATAGAGATCTCCTGAGGGGGCGGGAATCATTGGTGGGCCCAGGATACCCCGCTTGCTGGCCGGTAGGCTGGATAGGTGAACACCCAGACTCCCCGGCCGCCCTCCCGTCTCGAGCGCATCCTGGCGTTTATGGTCGCCGCGATTGTCGGCCTGAGCGTCATCGCCTTCTTCGCGATCATCATCGGAACCTGGACGGGGATGAGTAGCGAAGACTTCTCTGCGGGAATGTGGCCCACGGTGACGCTTCTTCCCCTCTTTGGACTCCCCCTTGGCTTCGTCCTGATCTTTGCCCTCCTGATTGTCAGCACCAGGAGACGACGAGCAGGCGAGGCCGATAATGACGGAAAATAAGCACACCTTAGGGCTGTTTTCTGCCATCAGCACCCTTGGCCCCGCCGCTCTGGCGACAGTGCTGCGCGAGCGTGACGTTATCGCCCCAGCTGCGGCGACTGCCTTGGATATTGCAAGCCAACTGGCCAAGCCCGACGCTGTTTTGGCCCAGCTTCGACTGTTGAATAGTAAGGAACTGGCCGCACTCGAGAGTCTGCAGCGCGGGGTGGCGCCAGAGGTGTCGACACTGCCCGCCCACAGCGATGACCGGCTTCTGACCCACACCTCGGGTGGTCAGCAGCGGCTGCGCCCCGATGTCGCGCAGGTGTGGCCCAGCGTCACCGAGGCTCGTGCCACACCTGCCAGCAGCGGGCAACCAGAGACACCGTCGTGGCTGGCTGGCGGTGATCTTGACCTCACCCAGGTGGTGGGGACCGTGGAGGCCGTCGAGATGCTGCTGCACAGTGTTCGCAGCCACCCCATTGACTCCCCTGGTGAACCACCGTCTCAGTGTGTCTGGGCTGGCCGGCTTGACCCCAATGACGACACACAACGCAACTGGGAACTCATCGCCGAAATCGCCAGGCGCTGTGGCCTCTTGGTCCACACCGGTGGCAGCTGGCGTATCGGAGCTCGCGGCATCGACCTTCTTCATCAGCCCCTTGCGACCCGGATGGCTCGGCTGGCGCGAGGCATCTGGGACCAGCTGCCGGTATGGGTATCCGAGCAGATTGACGGGGCACTAGCCGGGTCAACCCGGCCGGCATTGCCCCCGCTGGTCACCGCTTCCGACTGGTCACACTGGAGTGAGCTGGCAGCCCATGTCGGTCTAGTCGGTGCCAGCGGACCGACAGTGCTCAGTGCAGCACTGCGTGAGGCCCGGGATGATGAGGCCGCTATTGCGCAGGCGCTGCCGAACCCTACGGATCAGCTCTATGCAGATGGCCCCGACAGTGTCGTGGCCGCGGGAATTGTTAACCCCGACTTAGAGGCCACCCTTCGCTCGATCGCCCGGTGGGACTCGGGGGGCTTGGCACCGCGGTTTGTCTTCAGCACTGCCTCAATTGTCGATGCGCTACAACGGGGGGTCGACGGGGCGATAATCGAGGAGGTCATCAACACATCAATCCCGGGGGGCGCCACCAGCGCACTGGGCCAACTCGTGACAGAAGCCACGCGGAAGGCCACAATGGTCACCCTCCAGCCGCGGGAGGATGGCTCTCGTGTGCTCGTGGGCGATCCGATGATCCAGCAGCTGCTCCATTCCGACCGGCGATTGGCGAGCTTAGGACTCCAGGAGGTCGGCAACGGGGTCTTCCACACCAATACCCCGGCTGTGGATGCCCACACACTTCTGCTCGAGGAGGGCTATCCCCACCTGGTTCGCGACCCGATGGGTGAGCGTGTGAATCTCGCCGCTGGTGAACTGGCCGCAACACCGGCAGTCGGGGCTGGCTGGAGTGTTGAGCAGGCAGAAACCCTGGTCGATCACTGGAGAGCTCTGCGCGAGGACTCACCCACCGAATGGTTTGCTCCGGTTATTGATTTGGCCATTGAGTCCGGGGGCGCTCTCGAGGTCACCGTGGATATGGGTGAAAGCTCAGCTGTGTTGCAGTTGGAGTTGCGCAGTGTGGGCAACGGCCGACTGCGGGCGCGCGATATTCGCTCCGATGTCGAGCGGACTATCCCGGTTAATCGCATCGTCTCGATGGCCCCTGGGCCGGTTCCCGGCGAGGAGTCCTAGACTGGCCGATTGTGGTTGATGCGGGTGCAGCGATTGTCCAAAGCGACAAAACCGTCCTGATCGAACTTGCCCATCCGGGGGCGGAAGAAGCCCGCCACGACATCGCGGTTTTTGCCGACCTGGAGCGCGCGCCAGAACACGTCCACACCTATCGCATTACCCGGCTGACACTGTGGAACGCCGAAGCAGCCGGGCATTCGGGTGAAGAAATTATCGACACTCTCAGCCGCCATTCGCGTTTTCCGCTTCCCGATGTCGTCTCGGCAGATATTCGAGACGCGATGGGTCGATGCGGGCAGGTGGTTTTGCGCCGCAGCGAAGACGGGGATTTGATTTTGGGCGGTGTCGCCTCGATTTTGCGAGAAATTCAGGGGGCGAAAAAAATCGCTCCCCTGATCGTGGGCCACAACGATGCAGGCGAGTTAATCATCGAGCCGCTCTCGCGCGGGAAGCTCAAACAGGAGCTTCTGCGGATTGGCTGGCCGGCAACCGATCGCGCCGGTTACACCCAAGGCGATGCCCACGATATTGAGCTTCAGACAAACGCCTGGCAGCTGCGCGACTACCAGCTGGCGGCGATTGACCGTTTTGTCACCCAAGGGTCGGGGGTTGTGTGCTTGCCCTGCGGTGCGGGAAAAACGCTGGTCGGTGCCGGGGTGATGGCGTCATTGGACCAGGCGACCCTGATTCTTGTGACTAATACGTTGGCAGCCAGACAGTGGCGTGAGGAGCTCCTGGCGCGAACGTCGCTTCGTGCGGAGGACATCGGCGAATACTCCGGAAGCATGAAAGAGGTGAAGCCCGTCACCATTGCGACCTATTCGATTGTCACGGCCAAGCGCCAGGGTGAGTTTCGACACATTGGTTTGCTGGGGGCTCAGAAATGGGGACTGGTCGTCTATGACGAAGTCCACCTGCTGCCCGCCCCGGTTTTTCAACTCAGCGCCGAACTTCAGGCGACACGGCGCCTGGGTCTCACCGCGACTCTCATTCGCGAGGATGGCCGGGAGGGCGATGTCTTCAGCCTGATTGGGCCAAAACGCTACGACGCTGCGTGGAAAGACTTGGAGCGTCAGGGCTACCTCGCCCCCGCGCACTGTGTGGAGGTTCGCCTCGATCTGCCCGATGATCAACGCGTCTACTACGCGACCCTGCCGGATGCCGAGCGCTACCGTTTTGCCAGCTCCACTCTGGACAAGGACGAGGTTGTCGCCCAGCTCATCGAGGCCCACCCTGGTGAGCGCATCCTGGTGATGGGGATTTATCTGGACCAGCTCGAGAGACTCTCGAAGCGGTTGGGGGTTCCCCTGGTGACGGGCCAGACGCCGATGGCCGAACGAGAGGAATTAATCGGGGCGTTTCGGCGCGGCGAGATTGGCACTCTTGTGGTGTCGAAGGTGGCGAATTTTTCCCTGGACTTACCTGAGGCGTCGATCGCCATCCAGGTCTCGGGGACGTTTGGTTCCCGCCAGGAGGAGGCGCAGCGCTTAGGGCGGATCGTTCGGCCAAAATCCGATGGTCGCTCCGCGGTTTTTTATTCGCTTGTCACCCGTGACACTCTCGATCAGGACTATGCACTCAACCGGCAGCGTTTCCTCACCGAACAGGGCTACTCCTACACGATTACTCGCGCCGATCAGTTAGATCAGCTCGCTGAGGCTTCCACCTAGCATTCAGAAATAGCCAAGGAAACTGTCAGACAATAGGAGCATGGCTGACGGACCGAAAATTCTCATTGTTGACGACGAACCCAACATTCGCGACCTGCTGACCACGTCGCTGCGCTTCGCAGGATTTGCTGTTCGCGCAGTCGCCACCGGTGCCCAGACGATCTCAGCCGTGTTGGAAGAAGAGCCCGATCTCATCCTGCTGGATGTCATGCTGCCCGATATCAACGGCTTTGGCGTGACCAAGCGTCTGCGAGCCAGTGGCTACACCTGCCCCATCCTTTTCCTCACCGCCAAAGACAGCACAGAAGACAAAATCCAGGGCCTCACCGTTGGTGGCGACGATTACGTCACCAAACCGTTTAGCCTCGACGAAATCGTCGCCCGCATCCGCGCCATTCTGCGCCGGACGAAACAAGAAGAAGACGACGCGACGCTCAGTGTCGGTGAGCTCGAGATGGATCAAGACACCCACGAGGTCAACGTCAACGGCAACCCGGTGGAGCTCTCCCCCACCGAGTTCAAACTCTTGCGCTATTTGATGCTCAACCCCAATCGCGTGCTTTCGAAAGCCCAAATCCTCGACCACGTCTGGGAGTACGACTTCAACGGCGACGCCGGAATCGTCGAGAGCTACGTGTCATACCTACGGCGCAAGCTTGACCCCTTCACCGAAGAGCCCTTGATTCAGACCAAACGCGGCTTTGGTTACATGCTCAAAACAAAGGCCTAGAGGTTAACGCCTGGAGGCTCAGCACCGATGTATGAGCGCTTAAGCCGGTGGTGGGATGCCACGACGCTTCGCTCCAAAATCACCGCCGTCACGGTCATCATTGTGAGCCTCGGCCTGATGGTTATCGGCATGGGAACCGTCTTGACGATCGAGCGCTACCTCACATCCGAAATTGATACGAAGCTCACCGAGGCTGCCACCGATCTACCCGACGTATTGAACACCGTCGACTTCAACGATTTCGACCGGGCCAGAGCAGATGGCCTCTCCAACGAGTTCTACATCGCCGCCGTCAGTGCTACCGGGGCAGAACTCGCCAGCAACCTCGATGATGAAAACCTCGAATACGGTCCAGACGTCTCCCGGTTGAGCCTGTCGGTCATCAGTGAATCTCCCGAAGCATTCACCCTGGAGAGTCGAAATGGCGAGACCTCCTGGCGGGTGAAGGCCTACCGGCTCAATATCGTCAGCGCTGAGTCGGGGCGAACGCTACCGGCGACACTCGCCATCGGAATCGATTTAGAAGAATCTCGCCAAGTTGTCGGGTCCTTTGCCTCCGTGTTTTTAGCCTTTAGCCTCGTTGTCGTCGTACTGAGCGCCGCGCTGACCAGAATTCTCGTAAGCCGAACCTTCCGGCCACTGCGCGAGGTCGAAGAAACTGCCGCTCGCTTCGCCGGTGGCGACTACACCCAGCGATTAAGCGGCGCGACGCCTAACACCGAAGTTGGCCGGCTCACGCGTTCTCTCAACACCATGCTCTCTCGCATTGACCGGGCCTTTAGCGATCGGGCCGAAACGATTGAGCAGATGCGCCGGTTCATCGGGGACGCCTCCCATGAACTGCGCACCCCGCTGGTTTCGGTTCGCGGCTACGCCGAGCTCTACCGAATGGGAGCCCTGGCCACCACCGATGACGTCGCTCAGGCGATGGGGCGAATCGAAAAAGAAGCCGATCGAATGACCCGGTTAGTTACTGATCTGCTCGAATTGGCCAGACTTGATGAAGCCAAACCCCTGGAGCTCACCGACGTCGCTCTGGCCGATATCGCCCGCGAACAAAGCCTCGATGCCAACGCAATTTCACCCGAGCGCGAGATTAGCTGGTCGATTAGTCCCGGTATCGACGCAGCAGACACCCGGATCCAGGCCGATGAGAATAAGCTTCGCCAAGTTCTCGCCAACCTGCTACAAAACGCGATGCGCTTTAGCCCCGAGGGTTCACCCATCGAGGTCGAAGTTGACCGCCGCCGTGACCCCGAGCGCGGCATCATCCGAGTGATCGACCACGGTGAGGGTGTCCCCCAACAAATCCGAGACAAGATCTTCCAGCGCTTCTGGCGTGCCGACACGTCACGTGCCCGCGAAACCGGTGGCTCCGGCCTGGGCTTAGCAATTGTCTCCAGCATCGTCTCCCGCCACGGCGGCACGATTGCGGTTGACGACACCCCCGGTGGCGGTGCGACCTTCGAAATTTCACTTCCGGTTGTCCAGAACACCTAGAACACCTCTGCCGTCCACGATGGGGTGGCCCGGGCAACACCGGTGCGGCGCTGAATACTAACCTGCGCAGCACCGTCACGAGGAGATCATCCATGCGCTATCACGTCGACAGCGAAGCAGTACTCGCTGCCACCACAACCGCCCGCTCCACGATCGCCCGAGTCCAGGGCGATATCCAATCGCTCACGAGTCAGCTCCACGCCCTCCACGCCTCGTGGGGTGGTCAGGCCGCGACGGCATTTCAGCAGGTGTTGGGCGAGTGGAAGACCACTCACGCGCACGTCGAAGCACAGCTCGTGGGCTTAACGGAGACGCTCACCCAGGTCGCCCACCACTACGCCGAGCTCGAAGCCCAAAACGCCAGGCTGTTTCTGCGCTAGCTCGGGCTCAGTGTCAGCGACTGCCCCACCGCGCGCGAGACACAGGGGTAAATAATTCCCAACTCGTCCTTGTCGTGATCGCTCATCACAGAATCCAGGTGGGCGGCCTGGCCCTGGTCCACCCTCAGCTCACAACTGCCACACACCCCCCGACGACATGAGGCATTAACGTCGATGCCCTTGCCCTCAATGGCCTCCAGAACAGTTTTATCGGCCGGGACCGGAATCGATTCACCGGTCGGCGCCCAGGTCACTGTCAATGCCGCCAAATCATGCTCTCCCGAGCGATCGATCGGGACAAAACGCTCCAGGTGAAGCCTCTCGGGGGCAATACGTGACTCGAGCTCACTCAACAGTGACTCTGAACCACAGGCGTAAACGTGCGAACGCGAGTCAATCAGCTCCGCGAGGTCCGCACGTGCACCCCGTTGCGCTGAAGCCCACACCCGAACCCGATCTGGAAAGGCCTTTTCGAGCTCATCGGCATAAGCCATCTGGTCTCGGCTGCGCCCCAGGTAGAGAAGCTCCCACTGGCGTGAGGCCGGCAGCGACCTCAACATTGACCGAATAGGCGTAATCCCGATACCACTGGCGATGAACTGGTAGCGGTGGTGGGCTTTCAACGCAAAAGCGTTGATCGGCCGATCCACGACCAACTCCATTCCCACCTGGAGATTGTCATGAATCCACTGGCTACCCCCACCGGGTCCGTGGGTGTTTAGCACCGCAATTGTCAGGGCTCTGGAATCTGCTGGGTCACCAGTGAGTGAGTATTGACGCTCGAGTCCATTGCCCAGGTGCACGGTGATGTGAGCACCGACCTCCCATTCCAACTCGACAGCGTCATCAACCGGACTCACAGTGAACTCAACAATGTCTTCCGCGACCTCTCGCCGCGTGTGAACCTTGGCCACAAACGATTCGCCAACAGGAGACGAAGCCCCCTCACGCGACGGCAAGCCCTGAGGAGCACCAGTGCGCACAAAGCCCTGTGCGGCTGAGCCCGCAGCCGAGGATGGCGCGGATGACGTGCTCACACGCTGGGGTTGTGCGCGTTTGGTCAGAATCACGCGGATGATGGTGGCGAAGGTTGCCACCGAAATAAGGACAAGAGACAAAGCCGTGTACCACGGGGTGCCCACGTCGCTACCAACCATGCCGGAGTGCATAGCCACGGCAAAGAGACTGAAGTAGCTGGCAAAGTGCAGCGCTTTCCAGAGACGCTCCGGCAGCCAATGCATCACCATTGATGTCGCCCATACCAGCACCATGGCCCACATTCCCAGCACCCCGAGACCAACACCCCAAGGCTCGAACTCGGAGGCAAAGGGTATGAGGAGATCAGCAATCGTGAACTCGATGTAGCTATCGAGATAGAGCGAAACCATGTGGGTAATGACCATCAGCATGGCTAACCCCGATAAAAATCGGTGGACAACCTTCAGCCACTCGGGGTTATCCGCACCGCGCAGAATACGAGTCTTAAGCAAAATGCCCCACAAAACGGAGAGAGTGAGGAGGACCCAGGCAACAATCGCGCTTGAGCGGGTGACGTACCACCAGACAGCGGGTTCAGAAAAATCAAGCACGGTATTCAGGCCAATCCGATGAGCGGGTCCAAGCGCCGTCATCACTGGTCACGCCGACCTTTACCCCGCGACGCTTGGCCAGGGTGAGAAATTCAGCAATCGGGCGCTGAAAACCGACCTTCGCGAGCACTTCCGACTCCCAAGCGGTCGGGGCCAAAACAGTCACCGAAGCAGCGCGCGATTCCATGCTGGTCGAGCTCCACGCATCAATGAGGTGATGGGTGTGGGACCCATCCTCGCGGACGAAACGACGCTTGAGCTGGCTGGATGTGGCAAGACCACCGCTGTCAATTTCAATCACAGACACGTGGGTTTCTGGTGAGAATGGGTTTTCAACTCCGAGCCTCCAGCCCCTGCCACGCGGCGAATAGCCCTCAACGCGAAGGTCACCGCCCAGTTCAACCAGGACCCCCATGACACCTTCACTGCGCAAATGCTCGGCAATGAGGTCAGCGGCAAACCCCTTGCCAATACCACCCGCGTCGAGAGTGGTTCCCCGCGGCAAGCGGACGCTCGTTCCGTCGATCGTGATGTCTTCGACCCGGCCCGGTGACACGGCGCTCTCAGGGAGCGTAGTCACCCGGGAGGGATCGACCAGCGAGTGAGTGTAACCCTCCCGTAAGAGGGCAGGAAGCAAAGTTGGGTCAAAAGCTCCGGCGGTCATGACTGTCGCGTGCTGCATGGCACGAATGAGATCAGCTGTTCGGGGGTCCACGTCGACCGGTTCACCCTCGGACCAATTCAGCAGACTGATATCTGAGTCGGGACTAAACCGCGTCCAGAGACCCTCAAGTTCCATGGCCATTCCCACTGCGTCATCGACCAGGCTGGAGTGCCCGCCAACAATGGTCACACTCGCGTTTGCCCCCATCACCGCAAAAGAGCGTGAATGAACTATCGGAGCTGCACCATCACCAAACACTGCGGCAAGCATCGCCTCATCGGCCGGGTTCATCGCCCCGGTTAAGACAGGCATCACGAACCCCCTGTGTGCGCGTCAACCTCAACGGGAGCAGGAGCCGGTGTGGGAGCAGGAGCTGGCGCGGGGCTCGGCGTCGAAACTGGAACAGCAGCAGGAGCATCGGCAGGCGCTGCTGGTGCGGTAGGAAGGGGCTGCACGGGCCCTAGCCACTCAAGCTCGCCGGTTGTCGGGGCAGAGACGTTCACACTGTTGGCATCCGAGGCCACGCCAGAGGAAACGACATCGACTTCGGGTTGCGAGCTTGACTGTTCTCCCGCGGCCACTGCCGGCTGCGGGTCAAACACAGTGCCGTTCTGCAAAAAACCTGCCAGGCCGAAAAAAGCAAACGACGCACCGAAACTCACCACCTGCTTTGTCCACGCGCCTGTGGGCCGAGGCGAGATTGGGCGTGCAGGCTTAGTCGTCGTCATCGTCGTCATCGTCGTCGTCATCGTCGTCATCGTCATCGTCGTCGTCGCCGTCGTCGTCGTCGTCGTCATCGTCGTCGTCGTCATCGTCGTCGTCATCATCGTCGTCGTCATCGTCGTCGTAGTCATCGTCGTAAGACGACGCAGACGTGCTGGCGTCTACTGTCGTGGTACTCGCGGGTGCAGAAGCGGTAGTCGACTCGCTGGGAGCTGAGGTTGAAGGGCTAGACGACCCAGAAGACTGGGAATAATCGGAACCGGATGTGCTCGCATCGACGGAGCTTGACGCTGAGGCCGACGCTGTGGTCGACGACGCAGTAGTTGACTCCTGCGAATAAATCGATGCCTGCGACGTACCATCGACCGTTGAGCTGGTACTTGTTGGTGCCGCTGAACCACTCGTGACGTCCAGCGTTGACGTGGACTGCCCGGGTGTCGTCGTTCCCGTTTCCTCACCCGCGGAAGGTGTCGCCGTGGCTGACCCCTGTGCGACCGAAACGCTTTGGTCTGTAGAAGCAAGGGACTCACTCAACCGTGGCGGCAATGCTGCCGCTGGGTCACCGGTGGTAACGGTCGCTTCTTGTTGGTCCTGCAACGATAGTTCGATCAGGGGCTCAGTGAGGTTCGCGTTGACCGCCACCGCACCTGTTCCCGCACCGAGAACTCCTGCTATGCCTGCGCTGATAATGATGTTGCTGTTCATAACCACCACGCTAGAGAGGCGCTCTACAACACCCAGCTAGTGGCGAGTAAAGAAACGTCCAAGACTTGTCGGCGACTGGGGCAAAAAAGCAAGGCCCCCCGGAAGGCCAAACAGCCCTACCGAGGGGCCCAAAGCCCGTCTGGATTCCTCATGTTGACCTAGTCATCGTCATCCGAACCGTCATCATCATCATCGTCATCGTCATCGTCGTCGTCGTCGTCGTCGTCATCGTCGTCGTCGTCGTCATCGTCATCGTCGTCATCGTCATCGTCGTCATCGTCATCGTCGTCATCGTCATCGTCGTCGTCATACGACGGAGGTGCCGGAGCGGGGGTTGGCTCTGGTGGCGGTGTGGGGTCCGGTTCGGGCTGTGGGGCCGGTTCAGTAACAGGCGATGGGGCAGGAGTAGGCACGGGCTGTGGCGCCGGCTGCCGAACCTCGCTCTGGTCGGTGAGCGAAGGTTCGGCTACTGGATCCTGCGATGGTGCTTGCGGAATGGGCTCACTGGGCTCGACCACCTCTAACGGCTCAGTTGTCTCCGCGATCAACACTTCACTGGCCTGGTCCACAGGACTGGCGGCGGGGGACGAGAGTAACTGCGTATTGGTCGCTACAGCGGCGGCGCCTGTGCCGAGCACACCGGCGACAATGGCCCCAATGATTGTGTAGGAATTCATGGTCTTTACGCTACGACCTGTGTTTGAACGCGCATACCGAGGCGAGTAAAGATTTGTCCAAGGTTTTCCATACCCAGCTGTCAATCGACAACATCTGTGGCCCAGGCAGCAAGAATGGGCGGGTGCGAATACTGGTGGTTGAAGACGACGAGAGCATTGCTGACTCGGTGTGCGAGGCGATTGAGAACCTGGGTTGGGAGGCGGTGCACGCCCCGACGGGAGTAGCGGCTCTACAGGCAGTCCGAACGGAGCATTTTGACTGCATGGTGCTTGACTTGGGTTTGCCGGATATGGACGGAGGCGAAGTGGTTCGCCTGACGCGCGAAAGCTCGGCACTGCCCATTGTTGTCGCGAGCGCTCGCCCGGACGAGTCTGACCGCATTCTCGCTCTCGAACTCGGAGCCGACGACTACTTGGTCAAACCCTTTGGCATCCGGGAGCTCCTTGCGCGAATCCGTGCGATTCATCGGCGCCTCGGTAATGGGGCAAACGGGCCCAGCCCAACAGAAGAACTGGCACTCGGTCAGCTGAGTGTCAACTCTCGAACTCGGGAAGTGGCCCTTGCCGGCCGCTCAATCGAACTGACCCCAAAAGAATTTGATGTTCTTGCCTACCTGTGCGCAGAGCCGGGAACGGTGTTTCGTCGCGAGACGTTGCTCAGCGACGTCTGGGACATCAACTGGTACGGAAGCACCAAGACACTCGATGCGCACATCGCCTCGATCCGCCGCAAGCTCGGTGACCCGGGGTGGATTGAATCAGTCCGGGGTGTGGGTTTTCGGATCGTGGACCCCAAATGAGAAGGCTGTTTCTCGTCGCACTTCTGGGAGTCAGCGTCGTCGCGCTTCTCCTATCGGACATTCCTTTTGGCTTTTACCTCTACCAGGTCGAGCGCGACCGACTGCTCACCCAGCTTCAACGCGACGCCTTTATTCTGGGTGGTCGCGCGGAGGATGCTCTAGAGGACAACAATCCAGCACAACTTCGCACCACGCGAGAGCTCGCTATCGCGTACCGCGACGAAGGCGGTGCGCGTGTGGTGATCGTCGATTTCGACGGTACCGCGATGGTCACGAACGACCCTGATGATTCGCGCGAGGGCCTGGATTACAGCACCCGCCCAGAAATTTCTGAGGCCCTGACCGGTCGAGTGGCGACGGGCCAACGGTTTTCAGAAACTCTCCAACTCGAACTGGTGTATGTTGCCGTTCCCATTTATAGCGGCAACAGCGTCGTCGGGGCAGTGCGACTGACGTTCGAAGAACAGGCCATTGACCAAGCAGTCAATCGCTCCTTGTGGGGTGTTTATCTCATCGCGCTCATTACTTTGCTCTTCGCCGTCCTGCTCGCGATTGTTCTCTCGCGAGTTTTATCAAGAAGCATCCTGCAACTGAGCAGCGCCGCTCAAAAACTTTCTCACGGCGACCTCAGCGCCCGAGTCGGTGAGAGCGAGGGCCCCAAAGAGCTTCGTGACCTTTCGCACAGTTTTAACCTCATGGCCGACCGCCTTGAGACGCTCGTGGCTGAGCAGCGCTCGTTTGCTGCCGACGCCTCCCACCAGCTACGCACACCACTGACAGCGCTGCAACTGCGCATTGAACGCCTGCGCGACACCATTGCAGAAGGTGAGGCAGAAGCAGAAAAATTTGACGAGATCGAAGATGAGCTGGTGCGCATGCGCCGCCTCATCGATGGCCTCCTCGCATTAGGCCGAGCAAGTATCGACCGCCTCGAGCCAGTTGAACAAGACCTCAGCGCCGTGGTCGGGGAGCGGGTTGAAAACTGGCGCAGTCTGGCTGATGAGTCCAACATCACCGTTACGGTCGATGCACCAGGGCCGGCATGGGTGTGGACTGTGCCCACCGCCATCGAGCAAATCATCGACAACTACATCGATAACGCACTGTCAGTCATGCCTGATGGCGGCACGCTCGAGGTGGGCATACGCCTCGAAGCCAACACCGCAGTGCTCAGTGTTAGTGACACGGGACCCGGGATCAACCCCGAGTACGCGGAACGCGCATTCGATCGATTTTGGCGCGGGTCGGCAACTCATGACGGAACAGGGTTGGGTCTGGCAGTCGTGCGCCAGCTCGCTCAGGCCAGTGGAGCACGCGTCTGGCTCGAGCCTCGTTTAGCGGGAGGGACGACGGCCAGCGCCGCCTTCGAGGCCTCCCGATAGCTCAACATTCCAGCGCCAACGACAGAAGGGGGCAGCATTTCGCTGCCCCCTTCTGCTTATTGATTGTGTGGACTAGAAGTCCATACCGCCGGTGGGGTCACCAGCCGGCGCTGCCGAAGCAGGTTCTGGCTTCTCGGCGACAACCGCTTCGGTGGTGAGGAACAGCGCAGCAATTGACGCGGCGTTGAGCAGAGCTGAACGGGTCACCTTGACCGGGTCAGCAATACCCGCAGCGAGCATGTCGCCATACTCTCCGGTTGCGGCGTTGAGGCCGTGTCCCTCTTTGAGGCCGCGGACGTGTTCGACGACAACACCAGGCTCGTGACCAGCGTTGAAGGCGATTTGGCGCAGAGGCTGGTCAATGGCCTGACGAACAATCTTCACACCCGTCGCCTCTTCGCCGTCAACTGTCAGCGCATCGAGCACTGCAGCACCGGCCTGAATGAGGGCCACGCCACCACCGGCGATGAATCCCTCTACCACAGCAGCTTTCGCGTTGCGCACAGCATCCTCGATGCGGTGCTTGCGCTCCTTGAGCTCAACTTCGGTTGCGGCACCCGCTTTAATAACGGCGACACCACCGGCGAGCTTGGCCAGGCGCTCCTGGAGCTTCTCGCGGTCATAGTCAGAGTCGGAGTTCTCGATTTCCTGGCGGATCTGCTTGACCCGACCGGCAATCGCTTCCGAATCTCCCGCGCCCTCAACGATGGTGGTCTCATCCTTGGTGACGACGACCTTCCGCGCACGACCCAGCAGGTCGAGCGTGGCGTTTTCGAGCTTCAGACCAACTTCCTCGCTGATGACCTGGCCACCGGTGAGGATGGCGATGTCCTGGAGCATGGCCTTGCGGCGGTCTCCAAAGCCGGGAGCCTTCACGGCAACCGACTTGAAAATGCCGCGGATCTTGTTGACAACGAGGGTGGCCAGGGCTTCACCCTCGACATCCTCGGCAATGATCAGCAGCTGCTTACCCGACTGGATGACCTGGTCAACCACGGGCAGCAGGTCCTTAATCGCGGAGATCTTGGAGTTCACGATGAGGATGTAGGCGTCTTCGAAGACGGCTTCTTGACGCTCCGGGTCAGTGACCATGTAGGCAGAGAGGTAACCCTTGTCAAAGCGCATACCCTCGGTCAGCTCCAGGGTGGTACCGAAGGTGTTGGACTCCTCGACGGTGACCACACCTTCTTTACCCACCTTGTCGATCGCCTCGGCGATCAGGTCACCGATAGCCGGGTCGGCGGCAGAAATCGATGCCGTAGCGGCGATTTCTTCCTTCGTTTCAACCTCTTTTGCTGAGGCGAGCAGACGCTCGGAGACCGCGTTGACGGCCTTTTCGATTCCGCGCTTGAGAGCGATCGGGTCGGCTCCGGCTGCGACGTTACGCAGACCCTCGCGGACCATCGCCTGAGCCAGAACCACAGAAGTGGTGGTTCCGTCGCCAGCGACGTCATCGGTCTTCTTGGCGACCTCTTTGACCAGCTCGGCGCCGATTTTCTCGTAGGGGTCTTCCAGGTCGATTTCCTTGGCAATCGACACACCATCGTTAGTGATGGTGGGCGCGCCCCACTTCTTTTCCAGCACCACGTTGCGGCCACGGGGTCCCAGCGTCACCTTAACGGCGTCGGCTAGGACATTGAGTCCCCGCTCGAGGCCGCGACGGGCCTCTTCATCGAAAGCAATTAGTTTTGCCATGTCAGTTTCTCGTCCCTCCTGGACGTCTACGGTGAGTCAGAATTTGCACTCACAAACAGTGAGTGCTAATTGATTTTGGCACTCTCAGTCACAGAGTGCAAGTAGCCGGGATTTACTGAATATCGACCGACCCGGCGGGAACACCAGAACCCTCTGCCGGAATCAATTCCACCCAGGTTTGACCGGGTGCAAGCAAAACTCGTGCGGCTGAACTATCCGTCAGCTCGATCGGTGATTCAGGTGAGGGCTTCGACCACGACACCTCGAGAACTTTGCCCCCCGTCGCCACAATGCCCTCACCCGAACCCACCATCTGGGTTGTGGGGATGTCCTGGATGACTTGAATATCAACCTCAATGATGACGACATTGGCAGCCGAGAGCTGGGCTCCCGAAATTGCCGTATCCGGAGCACCGTTGGTTTGGCTGCGCACAAAGGCCTCCGCCTCAGCCGACCACGTCCACGTCGGAGCCGAAACGCCACTAAAGGACACCCGCACACTGGCAGCATCGTCGCCGCTTTGGGCCGCACTGGATTCGTCGGAGCTAGTGGCGTAGTTGAACTGCGGTGCTGGACCGGCTCGGTCAGCGAAATAAGCCTGAAGTTCTGGGGCAAGGACAATCACATTATGCGGAGCCACTTTGTCAGCGGTGCGATAGAAGAAATCCTCCACATCGCTCTGGCCATTAATCGCGCTGGCCACGGGAGCCTCGAGCATCGCTTCAACAAACCGCTGCTGCCCACCGGAATAGGCGATGATGCCGCCAAAGGGGCTGATGATGTCGGGGTCCATGGGTCGAACCGATCGGACCGGGCCAATTTCTGCCGGAACAGTCGAATGCCACACCGCGAGGTAGCGAGTCAGGCCACCTTCAACCAATTCCTCAAAGACAATATCCGCCTCATCGAGTCCCACCTGCGGCCTCGCCTGGGAGGCGTTATCAACTTTCGCTCCCAGTGCGGGAAGGCTCGCATCCCCGTCGCCTCGTGGCAGACCCGTCAGCGGCCACAAATCCGCATCGATTTCAATCGGCTCCGTTTCGGCCGACCCCAGCGGATCTGATTCGTCAACAGCGGCCTCGTCATCGCTGGATCCACCCTGACACCCGGCCAGGAGAGCGCCAACAGCCAGCACAGAAATCCACTGCCACCGTTTGGTTCGCATCCGTGCCTCTCTCGCCACCTCGTGTCCCGACCAGACTAACGAGGTGACGGACTAATTCCCGGGATAGTCCGACCCCAACAGCACGGTGATTCGCGCTCCCGGGTAGTTATCGGTCTGCACGACTTGCTCAATACCGAGAATCTGGGCCACTCCGCGAGCTAGCGCCTCATCCTCGTCGGACTGGTAGGCGACCAAGCTTTGTTCAACATCTTGCGAGTCAGCGTTGGTCAGCGTTTGTTCTGGCCAGCCCTCAGCATCAAGCAATTCTCCCGCACCCGCCGCGAGACCGGCTGTTGAGGTGCCGTTGAGCACGGTCAATGTCAGCCCATCGACATCATCGGCCGAGGGGTTCACAATCGGTTCGACCGGTTCCGGCTCGGGCTCGGGTTCTGGCTCAGGTTCGGGTTCGGGAGCGGGCTCGGTGATGGCGACTTCTTCTGGCGCAATATCCAACTCGTCAGCAGACTGGCTGACCATGACAATGCCCACAACGGCGAGGGCGGCACTGACGGCCAGCACAATACCCACCGGAATCAGCCAAAAAGTTTTCGGTCTCTGAAGTCGGCGAAGCCCGATGTAGCCGGGCTCTGGGGCGACCTCATCAAAACGGTCGGGAAGGAACCGCGAACCTTTAGCCACGCTCTGCTCCCTGACCGGAAATGACCCTGTGGCGGCGAGCAGAGAGCTGGTCGGCTGTATCGAGGATGTGGCGAACGAGCGCCTGGTCGTATTTCATCGCCGCTTCACTCTGGCAGAGCCGATAGAGCCGCTGGTAGTAAGCGGGCATGGTGGTACCAAAACGCTTGGCAACCAGCGCCTCTTTCATCGGGCTTGGCCCCCACATTTCGCGCTCACACTCCAGCACAGCACGGTCATCATCGGATAACTCGTGGGCAGGGGGAGGCGGAAACTGGCCCGCAGCGGAGGCGCTCATCGCCCCCATGATAGGTCGAGCCAACGATTTCGCTCAGCTGGCGCGCGTAAGCTTTCCAACACTGTGTCAACGCGTTTTCCTCGGACCACTCGGGTCCTCGCCGCTGCCTGCAGCTGCGCGATTGCCCTCGTGGCAACCGGCTGCCAACCCGCCTCCTATGGCGATCCCAACGATGTCCTATCGGTCGGTGGGCCGCAGCTACCGCTGTCCGAAATCGATTGGCTTGACGACCCGCTGGCGTGGCAGGGTCCATCCACGGCCGTCTTGCCCAATAACGCGCTCCAGCCCGTAACCGATAACCCACCCCCACCGGATATGCCCCAACGCGTCACCTCCCAAGATTTAAGCGGTGATGTCGAGGTGGTTATTGACAGCGCCGAGCGCATCATCGCCGTCGACTTGGCCGGATCCCTCGCACAGACTGTCTATGGCCTGGGCTACGGCGACCGCCTGGTCGGCAGAGATATCTCCACGGTGATTCCCGGGGCGGCGGACCTTCCCGTCGTGACCGGGACCGGCCACGCGATTTCCCCCGAGGCGGTCCTCGAGCTTCGGCCCGACCTGATCCTCACCGATGGCACCGTCGGCCCGATCGACGTCATGCTTCAGTTGCGGCAAGCGGGGATTGCGTTGGTGTTCATCCGAGAGCAACCAGGCCTCGACCAGGCTGGCAACCAGGCTAGGGCAGTGGCCGAGTTGTTGGGCCAGCCCCAGCTGGGCCAACAACTCGCGAATCGCGTGGAGGCGGAAATCGAGGATGTCGTCGCCACGATTGCACAACACACTCCCACCAGCGAAGACCAGAAGCTGCGCATGGTGTTTTTGTATTTGCGCGGAGCCAACGGAATCTACTACCTCTTTGGCGAGGAATCCGGCGCCGGTGAACTCATTGACGCGCTAGGAGGTATCGACGTCGCCGGGGAGATTGGCTGGGAGGGCCTGCGGCCCGTCACCGATGAAGCACTCATCGCCGCCAACCCAGACCTGATTTTGGTGATGAGTACCGGACTAGACAGTGTCGGTGGCGTGGATGAGCTGGTTGAGGTCAAACCCGCGATCGGTCTGACGGGGGCGGGTCAAAACAAGCGGTTTGTTGATATGGCCGACAACATCGTTTTGGGGTTTGGCCCTCGGACCCCCCAGGTTATTGACGCTCTCGCCCGCGCCATCTACGCACCAGGACAATCGCCAGACTCACGCTAAAAAGCGCCCCCAGAGCAAGGCCCAAAAATAGCCCACCAGTGTTCTGGGACTGGAGACAACCCGGCTGGGTGGTCATCGTGATGTCAATCGGGTCAAAGATTTCTCCGGCGGGGTAGGTTCCAAACGCATCGGCTCCAGCCTGAGTCAGCACCGTTTCGCCCGCCGTTAATTCCCAGACCCCGCCCTCGGGGTCGACGCGGGCATGAGAGACATCGATGGTGACAAAGCCAACGTCAACAGCATCGACACTCACGCCCTCCTGGGTATCGCCGGTGACGTCAAAGACCAGGAGCCACTGGTCCGGGCCAACCAGCAATCGAGGCTCGGAGAGTGTCTGGTCGAGTAAGCCATCGTGTCCGATAAAACTCATCGAGCCGGTGGAAAATAGCTCACCCTCCGAGAGATCTGCCGATACCGACCCCGTGGTTGCCTGGAAGGAAAACAGTGGAGTGTCGTAGTCGACATCGCCCTGGGTGGTCCACTGGCCTCCCGCGATTGCCCCGGAGAGGTAAGCCCGAAATGACTCTTTAACACCCCACTGTGCCTCCCAGCTCGTGACCGTGCAGGGCTGTTGCTGCGAGACACTGCCGGACATCGCCACGATGGGCGCAGCAGGCAGGCCCAGGAGCAGTGTGGCCATCAGCACGGGGACAAAAAACATCGTCACGACCTTCCCGCCCGCACCATCCGGATATGTGGGATTCCAGCCTCATCGAAAGTATCGCCGAAAGACTCAAAACCGAGGCTTGCGTAAAAGTCCTCGATATACGTCTGGGCGTGTAAAACAATGGCCGAGTCACCTGCTGAGTCAATGGCCCGCCGCATCAGCTCACGGGCAATCCCCGAACCGCGATACTCCGTGGCCACCACCAGTCGACCAATGCTCGTTGCCACTGACTGGTCACGCGGGTCTGGTTTCTCGGTGGTGACCACGCGCACGTAGCCAACAGTCGTTTCGCCGTCGAGAGCCCAAATGTGTCGTGTCCGGGGGTCCCAGTCGGCGGCGTCGATTTCTTCTTCCGTGATGCGTTGTTCGAGAAAGAACACATCGGTGCGCAATTTGCACCACCCGAGAACCTCTGCTGGGGTGGCCTCGCTTAGCGTCTTGTCTTCCCAGCGCATACTCACCCCAGCACCCTAATCTTCGAGCCTGAGTTGCACGGCGACAAAGGAGTCAGAATGGCCTACCCGGTGGAAAAAGATGATCAACAGTGGCGCGCTGAGCTGACCCCGGAACGATTCCACGTTCTGCGCCAAGCCGGGACTGAGCGCCCGTGGACGGGTGAGCTTCTTGAGGAAAAGCGCCCCGGCGTTTTCCACTGTGGTGCCTGCGGCGCCGATTTGTTTCGCAGCGAAACCAAATTCGAGTCAGGATCTGGCTGGCCGTCTTTTTGGGACGCCATCAACCCTGATGCCGTGGAACTCAAGCAGGATCGCTCACTGGGCATGGTCCGCACTGAAGTGCTCTGTTCCAACTGCGGGTCGCATTTAGGCCACCTCTTTGACGACGGTTTTGGGACCCCCACCGGCCAGCGCTACTGCATGAATTCTTTGGCGATGGATTTCACGCCCGAGGGCTAGCGCGGTTGCGCCTTGGACATGGTCACCAGAACCGAGCCCAGCACAGTCAAACTCGCTCCCACCACGGTCCAGGTCGTGA
>CBFHWA010000010.1:0-27925 GCA_965659525.1 Pontimonas sp. | reverse complement strand
GGAATCCTCCGTCAGACCATTCAGCGACTCCATGGTGACGAGGCTGCCGAGCGCACCCGGATCCTCTACGGTGGCTCAGTGAAGTCGGGCAACATTGCTGGCTTCATGAAGGGGCCAAACGTCGATGGTGTTCTCGTGGGTGGCGCCAGTATCGACGCTGAAGAATTCGCGGCGATTGCCCAATTTGAAAAGCACGTCACCGTCGATTAACCACAGACTTAACCCCTTAGACTGGGCGACTGGTCGAGAAAGGAAGGATCATTCGTGGCTGTCATCCATGTGGTGTTCCAGGTGCTGCTGGCACTGACGAGTATCTTGCTGACCCTGATGATTCTTCTGCACAAAGGCCGCGGGGGTGGCCTATCGGACATGTTCGGCGGGGGAGTGACCTCCAATCTGGGCTCGTCGGGAGTTGCCGAGCGCAACCTCAACCGGATCACCATCGTGGTGGCCTTGATCTGGGTGTCCTCCATTGTCGCCTTGGGGTTATTCACCCGCTTCGACGTCGTCTAATGCCGTCGCCGACCACTGTTCAACGTTAAGGAGTAATCATGGCCTCTGGAGGCAGCGCAATTCGGGGAACTCGTGTGGGTTCTGGCCCGATGGGCGAACAAGACCGCGGAATCATCGCCGAGCGCATCGCCGTTTCCTATTGGGACGCGATGGGCAATGAAACCGTGCGCTACTTTTCCGCACAGGTCGACCCGGAAGAAATTCCCGAAACGATCGATTCCCCGCACACCGGGCTTCCCGCCGGTCGCGATAAGGAAAACCCGCCGGAGCTACCGATCAATGAGCCCTACAAAACCCACCTTGCCTATGTGAAGGAACGGCGCACCGAGAAAGAAGCCGTTGACATTCTCGACGAAGCACTTGACAAGCTCCGCCAGCGAAAAGGTCGCGCCTAGACCTATCTGAGGGCCTTGGGGACGTAATCCGCGCGCTCATCATCAGAGGACCAAAAACGCTCATCGCGGACGAGATCTTCGGGTAGTAAACCAGCCAGCTCGGCGTCGGTAAAAATTTTCGTCGAATGCTCCCCGCGCAGGCCAGCTGCGGGCACCTCAGCGACGGACGCGCCAGCCAGGGCGAGACCCAGGGCCGCTGCCTTGTCAGCCCCCGACACCACCATCCACACCCGTTGCGAGCGGTTGAGCAGTGGAATGGTCATGGTTAATCGCTGCGGTGGCGGTTTTGGCGCATTGTCTACTGCGAGAACGTCAGCGCCGTCGGCTCTGGCCTGATCAAAACCGGGAAAAACGCTCAACACGTGACCATCGGGGCCCATTCCCGCAAACGCGAGGTCAAACCGAGGCCAGTCACCGTCACCCACACCACGAATGGCATCGCGGGCAACGGCTTGCGCCTCGGCCAGTGAGGCGACCTCGTCGGAGGCGGGGAAGCGGATCAGCTGCTCGGATCGCAGACTAAGCCGGTCCAGAAGCGCCTCCTGAGCCTGTCGATCATTGCGCTGGGAATCGTCGGCGGGGACGAAACGCTCATCACCCCAGAACACGGTGACGCCTGACCAATCCAACTGGTTGGTCCCGGGGTGCTCGGCGATGGCCTCCAGCACGTCGATTCCCAACCCTCCACCGGTAAGAACCACGCGAAAGGCTCCGGTCCGCGAGAGAGTTTTGCGGGCTCGCACGACGAATTTATCGGCCACCAGGCCGGCTAGTTCGCTGCGGCTGGGGGCAATGATCACACGCATATCGCTCATGTTCCCACGACCCGCTCAGCTCGCCTCATCATCCACACCGCGACTGTCAGCGAGGATGCGAACCTGGGGTACTCCATGAGTGAGCACCCGCCCGTAGGTGGTATCGGGGCTCAAGCGTCGCAGCTCTTCAGCAAGGAGCGACGCGAGGTCGCGGCGGGGCAAAAACAGGGAAAACTGCGGCTGGCCGGGCACGGACAGGACGACGGTGTGGTCATCGATGCGCTCCAAGACAATCTCACCCTCCGGAGTGGTCAGCGATACCGAGTGGACCCCACCAATCCCCTCCGGGGCGGTGGGATCAACAACTGCCGGCTGATCAAGCGCCATTGCTAGCCAGCCAGCCAGCAGCATCACCGACGGGTTTTTCGCGACACCGCTGACGCGAATTGCCGAAATCGAGGCCACCGGGAGGTAGTCGAGGGTTGCCGCCAGTTGGGTTCGCCACCCCGTGATCCGCCCCCAAGCAAGGTCGGTATCGCCGGGGCGATATCCAGCGGCCACCCGGGTCAGGGCATCCATTCCCGTTCCCATGGTGTGGGAGTCGAGGATGCGTCGCTGAGATATTTGGCCCAGTTCTGTCTCGGCCATACACTCGGGACACACTCCGGGCCACCAGGTCACTACCGGTGCGTCGGGTAGGAGCAGGCCGTTAACCAAGCCCGGCAATGAGCTCGCACTGGGCCCCACTGGTCGCAGCACAATCACCTCACTGGCACCGGCATCACCACCGACACGGATCTGGGCAGAAAGACCCGGATCCGTGGAGACCTCGGCGGGCTCGCTCACGACAACAATGCGCATGGGGTGTTCACTACTGGCCTGATTGGCCGCCTGGATAACCCGCTCTTCACCCTCCTGCGAGGTGTGAATGAGGAAGGTCAAAACCCGGCCCAGGGCCACAGCGCCGCCTTCCTCCCGGGCACTAATCAGGCGTCGCTGCACCTCGGCGGCGGTCGTATCGGGCAGGTCGATAATCATGGTCGCCTCCACACCCGGTTATCCCGCAGCAGCAGGTGATCAGCCGAAGCGGGACCCCAGGTGCCCGGCAGATACGCCTCAGGGGCCCCGTGCTGGGCCCAGTGACTAATCACGGGGTCAAGTATCTGCCAGGAGAGTTCCACCTCGCGCTGGCGGGGAAACAGGGGAGCATCACCACGGAGAACATCGAGAAGTAACCGCTCGTAGGCCTCGGGAGAGGTTTCAGTAAAGGCGTGGCCGTAGCCAAAATCCATCGTGACGTTTCGCACCTGCATGGCGGGACCGGGGACTTTGGAGGCAAAACGCATTGTGACACCCTCGTCGGGTTGAACCCGGATGACCAAAGCATTTTGACCCACTTCACCGCTGTGGATTTCAGGAAACAGGTGGCCCGGGGCGTCCTTGAACACCACAGCCACTTCCGTGACCCGTCGCCCCAGACGCTTACCGGTGCGCAGATAAAACGGGACCCCCTGCCACCGTCGGGTATTCACTTCCAGACGCAGCGCGGCGTAGGTCTCGGTTGTCGAACCCGCAGCGATTCCCTCCTCGTCGAGATAGCCCCCCACCGCGACACCGCCCTGCCAGCCGGCCTGATACTGACCGCGGGCTGATGCGGTAGGTGGGTGTGCTGGTGGGGAGATGGCCGCGAGGACTTTTTCTTTTTCCGCCCGAACATCATCGGCTCCGAGACTGACGGGCTCCTCCATGGCGGTGAGCGCCAGGAGCTGGAGTAAATGGTTCTGAATGACGTCTCGCGCCGCCCCAATGCCGTCGTAGTAGCCCGCGCGAGAGCCCACCCCGATGTCTTCAGCCATCGTGATTTGCACGTGGTCGACATAGTGGGCGTTCCAAATGGGCTCATACATTGAGTTGGCAAAACGCAGTGCGAGCAGGTTTTGAACCGTTTCTTTGCCCAAGTAATGGTCAATACGAAACACCGCTTCGGCCGGGAAAACCCGCTCAAGGGCGCGGTTGAGCTCTGCTGCGCTGGTCTCGTCACTACCAAAGGGCTTTTCAACAATCACCCGCCGCCAGGATTCCTCACGATGATCAGCCAAGCCGGCATCGGCGAGTCTCTGGGTCACAACGGGAAACTGCCCGGGAGGAATTGAGAGATAAAACGCGTGGTTAGCGCCGGTACCGCGCTGTTGGCTCAGCTGCGTTAGTTGCTGGGCAAGACGATCAAAACCATCGGCGTCGTCAAAGGAGCCTTCGACAAACCGCAGCCCCGCACGCAAGCCCTCAAAAACCCGTTCATCAAAGGGCTCCCGGGCGAATTCACGTACCGACTGGGCTACCTGCTCGGCAAACTCTTGGTGCGACCAGCCACGCCTGCCATAGCCCACGACGGAAAAACCGGGGTGGAGCAGCCCTCCCGCAGCAAGGTCATAAATGGCGGGAATGAGCTTCTTTCGGGACAAATCACCCGTGACGCCGAAAATCACCAAAGCACTGGGGCCAGCCAGGCGGGCTAGTCTCCGGTCAGCCGGGTCCCGAAGCGGGTTATTTCTCACACCACTCCAGCAACTGCCCCATCAGCGACAACAGTGCCTCCTGGTCCGCGACCCGAATGGTCAGCACCGGTCGGTTTCGCTCGATCAGGACGCCGCGATCTCCCCAGCTTTGGGCGTCAATCAGTGTCGCAAAGCTGTAGGGGAAACCCGGAATATCCAGGTCTTGGGATGGCGCAACTTCAATGTGCAGGAATACCGCGTCTGCTGCGCCGCCTTTATGAAACTGACCGGTCGAGTGGAGGAAGCGGGGCCCAAAACCCACGGTGACGGGGCGGCCCAGGCTCTTGACAAGCTGGTCACGAATCGGCTCAAGTCCAGTTAGTGCCAAGCGATTGCCATAAACCTGCAGGGCAAGGTAGCCAGAATCCGACAGCGCCTGGCGAAGCGCCGACCAGGCGTCGTCCAGTGTGGCAGCCGGATTGGATGACCAGACCTGATAGGTCTCGGTCTGCGCATCGGGCTGCGGGCGTGTGGGCATCTCGCTTAGGAGGCTGCGCGAGGCCTTTTTTGCGCTTTCAACATCGGGCTGGTCGAAGGGGTTGACCCCGATGAGAACGGCTGCCAACGCCGTGGCGTACTCCCACAGGAGAAAAGCCCCTCCGAGAGTGGCACTGATACCCACAGAGCCTTCAGCGGTGGAATCACCCGTGAGGTTCACCACAACGACATCACTGAGTCCCAGGGCCTGCTCGGGCGGATGAGCCCCGCTGGCCACGACGGGGAGAATTCCCAGCCCATCTTTGCCCGTCGATTCGGCCACGAGCTGTTCGACCCAGTCGCCAAATCCGGGCAGATGATCGCTGGGGGAGACCACCGCAATATCCCGTGTTGGCTCCGATAGCGCTGCGGCGAGAGCGATAGCGGGATTGTCGCTGCTATCGACGTGCATGGCCTGCCAGACGGCGTGGGCATCGCTGAGAAGTGCCCGAATATCAACACCCGCCAGGCCGGCCGGGACTAAACCAAACGCCGTGAGGGCGGAATAGCGGCCCCCCACATGGGGATCGGCCAAGAACACGCGATAGCCAGCCTGTGTGGCCTCATCCTGAAGCGGGGAGCCCGGGTCGGTAACGATGACGATACGAGTAGCCGGGTCGATGCCGGCAGCGGCGAACGCGTCAGCAAACAGCGCTCTGGCTGCGGCGGTCTCCACGGTCGTCCCCGATTTGGACGACACGATCACCGCCGTGTGCTGAAGGCCGGAGGAAGCAACCGCGGCAACGTGGTCAGGGTGGGTCGAGTCGAGTATCTCGAGGCTAAGCCCAGCCCACGCAGCCATCACTTCTGGCGCCAGCGAGGACCCACCCATCCCACACAATACGAAACGCTCAATTCCTTGTTCCCGGAATTCGTCGCGCAGCGCGATGATGTCCTCGGCGAGAGGGAGCATCTGACTGGGATTGGCCACCCAACCCAAACGAATGGCGGCCTCTGATTGCGCAGCCGCACCCCAGAGGCTGGAGTCACCCTGGCTGAGTCGACTCGCGCACCGGCCAGAAACCAGTGTGTCGATGCGGGCTGATGCACCGATCGACAGGGTCGGGTGAAGGCTCACCCGGACCGTCATACCTGCTGATCCAGCGCGCTCTGCACGGTGCCCAGTAGCTCGCGCCAACTGTCAATGAACTTGGAGACTCCTTCAGTCTCGAGCGCCTCGGTGACCTCCTGGTAGGAGACGCCGTACTCGCTTAAGGAGTCGATGACGGACTGGGCTTCGTCATAAAACGCTGTTACCCGCTCGCCCTCAAGCGAATCGAGTGCCGCGGTGGCATGCAGGGTTTTTTCCGGCATGGTGTTCACCGTCTGGTCAACCGCCAACTCGGTGACATAGAGCGTTGCCGGCAAGGCCGGGTCTTTCACGCCGGTTGACGCCCACAGCGGCCGCTGGACGTGACCACCCTGGGCGGCGAGAGCTGCGGCGCGTTCACTGGCAAAGAGCTCCTCGAAGGCCTGGTAGGCAAGTCGGGCGTTTGCCACACCGCTTCGTGAACGCAAAGCGGCTGCTGCCGCGCTGCCCTCAGCGTCGAGCTTGGCGTCAATGGCCGTATCCACACGAGAGACGAAGAACGATGCGACCGAGTGGAGCGTCGAGATATCCACACCGCGCCTGCTGGCTTCTTCCAGGCCAGCGAAATACGCGTCGACGACCTCACGGTAGCGCTCAAGCGAGAAGATCAACGTGACATTGACACTGATTCCTCGGGCGAGAGTTTCGGTAATCGCGGGAAGCCCGGCACGGGTAGCGGGGATTTTCACCAACACGTTGGGGCGATCGACCGCGTCTGCTAGCTGCTGGGCTTGGGCGATGGTGCCCTCGGTGTCATGCGCCAGCTCCGGGGACACTTCGATAGACACTCGTCCATCGACACCGTTTGTGGCCTGGAAAATGGGCACGAAGATATCGCACGCGTCGCGAACGTCATCGGCCATCAACGCGAAGACGGCCTCCTCCGCGTTTTTGCCGGCTTGTTTCTGGGCGGCAAGTCGCTCAGCGTAGAGCTCTCCCTGGCTGATGGCCTGCTGGAAGATCGTGGGATTTGTCGTCACACCCACCACGCTGTGCTCATCGATAAGTTCCTGAAGGTTTCCGGAACTAATGCGCTCCCGTGAGAGATCGTCAAGCCAGATACTCACACCCAGATTGCTCAATTGCTGTGTTGCCCGCATGGCGCATACTCCTTACTGGTTGGCCCGGATGGTGTTCACAACACCCTGGGCGGCGGTCACGATGGCCTCAGCGGTCATCCCGAACTCGCGATAGAGGGTCTTGTAGTCCGCCGATGCGCCGAAGTGCTCAATGGACACGCTTGCACCGTGGTCTCCCACGAATCTGCGCCAGCCCTGAGCGATACCCGCCTCCACCGATACCCGAGCGGGAACGGAAGGGGGCAACACACTATCCCGGTAGGACTGATCTTGGGCATCAAACCACTCCACACAGGGCATCGACACCACGCGAGTGGCGATACCCTCAGATTCGAGGGTCTGCTGGGCTTCAAGCGCCAATGACACCTCTGAACCGGTGGCAATGAGGATCAGCTCCGGTGAACCGGTGCTTGCCTCAGCGAGCGTGTAACCGCCCTTGGCGGTAAGCGATGCCGCCCCGAGCGTTCCCGAGCGATCGAGCACGGGCACCCCTTGGCGCGTCAGCGCGATTCCAGCGGGACCGTCGCGACGCTCCAACATCGTCTTCCACGCCCAGGCGGTCTCGTGAGCGTCTGCGGGGCGGATCACATCGAGACCCGGTATCGCTCGGAGACTCCAGAGCTGTTCAATGGGCTGGTGGGTGGGTCCGTCTTCACCCAGGGCCACGGAATCGTGGGTCCAGACGAAAATACTGGGCACACCCATCAACGCGGCCAGGCGCACGGCAGGGCGCATGTAGTCGGAGAAGATCAGGAAGGTCCCGGCGAACGCGCGTGTTGGCCCGTGCAGGACAATGCCGTTGATAATCGCGGCCATGGCGTGCTCGCGGATACCAAAGTGCATCACCCGCCCGTAGGGCTGGGCGCTCCACACCTTCGTCGAATGCTCGGTCGGAGCAAACGACGGGGCTCCTTCAATGGTGGTCAAATTCGACTCGGCGAGATCAGCCGATCCGCCCCACAGCTCGGGCAAAACCTCGGCAAGAGCGTTGATGACCTTGCCAGATGCCGCACGCGTCGCAATCGCATCGACACCGTCAAAGTCGGGAAGTACGGATTCCAGGTCGGGCAGTTGTCCAGTCTGAAGCCTCTTGAGTAGCGCATGGCGCTCCGGGTTGGCAGCAGCCCAGGTGTCAAACTGTTCGTCCCACTGGGCCCTTGCCTGCTGTGCCCGCAGGGCCAGGCCGCCCCGAGTGTGGGCAATCACGTCGTCGGTAACGGCGAAATGCTCATCGGGGTTGAACCCGAGAATTTTTTTCGTTTCAGCGATTTCGTCGGCACCGATTGCGGAACCGTGGATTTTGCCGGTGTTCATTTTGTTGGGAGCTGGCCAACCGATAACGGTCTTGACCACGATCAGGCTTGGCTTATCGCTCACGTGCTGGGCGCGAGTAATCGCCGCAGCCAGAGCGTCGACGTCTTCGCTGTAGGCCTCCGGCGAGCCAAAATCCACTTCGTGGACATCCCAGCCGTAGGCCTCGTAGCGGGCTTTGACATCCTCCGTGAAAGCGATGTCGGTATCGTCCTCGATCGAGATTTGATTCGCGTCGTAGAGTACGATCAGACGCCCCAACTTTTGGTGTCCTGCCAGGGAGGCCGCCTCACCGGTAATGCCCTCTTGGACATCGCCGTCGCTGGCGATGACGTAGGTGTAGTGGTCAAACGGTGATTGCCCCTCCGGGGTTTCCGGGTCAAATAGTCCGCGTTCGAAGCGCTGGGCGTAGGCAAAGCCGGTCGCCGAGGCGAAACCCTGACCGAGGGGGCCGGTGGTGATTTCAACACCGCTGGTGTGGCCGTATTCGGGGTGGCCGGGGGTTTTTGATCCCCACGTGCGAAGGGCTTTCAGGTCATCAAGCTCGAGTCCAAACCCACCGAGATACAGCTGGACATACTGGGTCAGCGATGAGTGACCGGCCGAGAGGATGAAGCGGTCGCGGCCCAGCCACTGTGGATCACTGGGGTCGTGGCGCATGACCTGCTGATAGAGCAGGTAAGCAACTGGGGCGAGGCTCATCGCTGTTCCCGGGTGCCCGTGGCCGGCTTTTTCCACCGCGTCAGCGGCGAGGAGGCGGGCGGTGTCAACAGCGGAACGATCAAGGTCGGTAAATACCGAAGTCATCGAGTGTTTCCTTCAACATTGGGGATTCGGGTGTCTCCAGGACCCTCGAGCGGGGCCCTCCACTCTGGTCACGACCCGCAGAGAATGGAGTGGTTCCACTATATCGGCCCCACTGCGGCATCTTTTCAGGAGCGGCCTCGGCGGCACGATTACACTACGAGGTGATCATGCGACCCGATGCTCCCTCTTTGGCGCAGGCCCATTCGGCCGGCCCGCGCGTCGGCCGTGGTCGATGGGGGGCTTATCTCGCGCTCACCAAACCGCGGGTGATTGAGCTGCTGCTCGTCACGACGGCACCGGTGATGGTCCTTGCCGAACGGGGAATTCCCAACCTCTGGTTAGTGCTGTTCACCCTGATCGGCGGCTCACTCAGTGCCGCAAGCGCCAACGCGTTTAACAGCTATATCGACCGTGACATCGACAAAGACATGGCTCGAACCTCCAGTAGGCCCCTGGTCACGGGGGAAATCTCGGAGCGCCAAGCTCTCGTGTTTGCCTGGTCGATGGGTGTGGCCTCCGTGGCTCTGCTGTGGATAACCACCAACCTGCTCGCGGCGTTGCTGTCACTGGCCGCCATCCTCTTCTATGTCTTTGTTTACACGCTGTGGCTCAAACGCCGCAGCGAGCAAAACATCATCTGGGGCGGTATTGCCGGCTGTTTCCCTGTCCTGATCGGGTGGGCAGCAGTCACGGGAGAGCTCTCGGCAGAAGCGTGGATTCTCTTTATCGTGGTCTTCCTCTGGACCCCGGCGCACTACTGGCCGCTCTCGATGCGCTCTCGCGATGATTACAGCGGCGTCAATGTCCCCCCGTTGGCCGTGGTGCGAAATGCTCGCGAGGTGAGCGTTCAGGTGATTCTCTACGCCTGGGCGACTGTTGTGATGTCCCTACTGCTCATCCCTGTCGCGCCAATGGGCCCGCTCTACTGGCTTGCAGCCCTGGGCGGGGGAGGGTGGTTCCTCATCGAATCCCACCGTCTGTACGCTCGCGCTATTCGAGGTGAAAAAGACCTTCGTCCGATGAAGGTCTTCCATTCGAGTATCAGCTACCTAACGCTGCTGTTTCTGGCTGTCGGGATTGACCCGCTCCTGGCACTGATTCCGGGTCTTCCCGGGTACTAAGCCAGGCGGTGACCACCAGCGCGACGAGGACGGCCGCGAGAACCATATGGATGCCCACCGCGAGCTCGGGAAGGCCGTTTCGGGCCTGGTAGAGGCCGATACCGATCTGCGCGATCGTGACAGCCGTCAGGCCCAGCATGGCCCGGCGCAACCGGCCATCAGCAGATGATCCACCACCGCGCAGCGCGAGCACGGTAACGACCACGCTCAAGCCAAAGACGATGTAGGACGGCCAGGAGTGGAGGTGTTGGAGGAGCTCTGAGTCCAGATTGTTTCTGGCAGCCCCACCGTCACCCGCGTGGGGACCCGATCCGGTGGTGAGTATTCCCACGACGATCGACACGCCAAGAGCTCCCAGCAGGAGGGGAATCAGGGTCCGAATGGGCCCGGATGCGGAGGCAATATTGCTGGCTGCGCCCACTCGAACCCGGTAGAGCAACCAGGCGGCCAGCCCGACCAAAACAGCGGAGAGGAGGTAGTGAAGGCCCACCACGTAGGGATTGAGGTCGGTGAGCACCGTAATCCCGCCGATCACGGCTTGGGCGGGGATGCCAAGACCGAGGATGACCGAGAGCCGCAGCAATTCGGGGCGTTTGTGGCGCATACGCACGACCATGAGGAACATGCCAATGGCGATGATGATCAGAACGAAGGTCAGGAGCCGGTTACCAAACTCGATAATGCCGTGAAAGCCCATCTCAGGGGTCGATACGAACGACTCCTCGGTACACCGCGGCCAGGTGGGACAGCCCAGGCCCGACTCGGTGAGGCGAACAGCGCCGCCCGTGCCGATGATGAGGATCTGACTGACTAAAGACGCCCAAGCAAAGAAACGCGTGCGACCCAGTATCCGGTCAGGAAGCCACATCCACAGGGTTCTCACACCTAGAATCCTTTATCTCTTCGCTCGTCCCTACTAGAGTGAAAACGCTACGGCACTGGTGCCTCGCATCGTCTGGAGCTGGCCCGGCCACTCAAGAGGGTTTAGTGGGAAGTGTAAGTCAGCTGACCGAATCCCTGCTGAAAACCCGTCGCGGTGCGAGCCCAAGCAAGCGAAAGTGAGGAAATCATGTCTGACGTCCTACTCGACCGCCCCGAACTCGAAAGTCTCGGCCAATACGAATTTGGTTGGCACGACGCTGACGCAGCCGGATCGACCGCTAAACGCGGGTTATCAACCGACGTCGTCAGCGAAATTTCCGAATTAAAAGACGAACCCGACTGGATGCGTCAGATGCGCCTTAAGGCGCTTCAAATCTTCGATCGCAAACCGATGCCGTCGTTTGGCGCCGACCTGTCCGGGATCGACTTCGACAACATCAAGTACTTCGTCCGGTCCACTGAGCGTCAGGCTCAGACCTGGGAAGACCTGCCGGAGGAGATCCGCAACACCTACGAGCGCCTGGGCATTCCCGAGGCGGAGCGTTCGCGTCTGGTTGCCGGTGTTGCCGCACAGTACGAATCCGAGGTGGTGTACCACCAGATTCGTGAGGATCTCGAAGAGCAAGGCGTGTTGTTCCTGGACACGGATACGGCGCTGCGCGAACACCCCGAGATTTTCAAGGAGTACTTCGGCACTGTCATCCCCTCAGGGGATAACAAGTTCTCAGCACTCAACACGGCGGTGTGGTCGGGAGGCTCTTTTGTCTACGTTCCCCCGGGGGTTCACGTGGACATTCCCCTGCAGGCCTACTTCCGGATTAACACCGAAAACATGGGCCAGTTCGAGCGCACGCTGATCATCGCCGATGAGGGCTCCTATGTCCACTACATCGAGGGGTGCACCGCACCGATCTACTCGTCCGACTCCCTGCACTCGGCTGTTGTCGAAATCGTGGTGAAGAAAAACGCCCGAGTTCGCTACACGACCATCCAAAACTGGTCGAACAACGTCTACAACCTGGTGACCAAGCGGGCCGTTGCCCACGAGGGCGCCACCATGGAGTGGATTGACGGCAACCTGGGATCGAAGGTGACGATGAAATACCCCTCGGTGTTCCTGGTTGGGGAGCGCGCCAAGGGTGAAACCCTGTCGGTAGCGTTTGCCGGTCCGGGCCAGCACCAGGATGCGGGCGCAAAGATGATTCACATGGCGCCGCATACGACCTCGTCGATTGTGTCGAAGTCCATTGCGCGAGGCGGCGGCCGAGCCGGCTACCGCGGGGAAGTGCGGGTGGATGAAAACGCCCACCACTCGGCCAATACGGTTCGCTGTGACGCGCTTCTCGTGGACACGATTTCGCGTTCGGATACCTACCCGGCGATCGACATCCGCGTTGACGATGTGGTCTTGGGCCACGAAGCGACCGTGTCGAAAGTCAGCGAGGACCAGCTGTTCTATCTCCAGTCTCGAGGCTTGCCCGAAGACGAAGCCATGGCCATGATTGTGCGTGGTTTCATCGAGCCGATCGCTCGCGAGTTGCCGATGGAGTATGCCCTGGAGCTCAACAAACTCATCGAAATGAATATGGAAGGGTCAGTCGGCTAGATGACCGCAGCACCATCAGAAGGGTCGAAAGTCGTTCTCGACCCCAGCCAAACACGTGTGGATGCCTCCGTGCCGGTACAAACCCGCTCGGAGCGCTTCCATTCCACCCGCCCGGAGGATTTCCCGGCTGTCACCGGCCGAGAAGCCCAATGGCGCCTGAGTCCCGTAGCCGAGCTCCGCGGCCTCATTGAGGGCCCCCTCAATGGCGGGGACTACCCCATCGAGTGCACCCCGCCCGAGGGCGTGAGTGTGGAGTTTGTCGACGCGGCGCAGTCATCTCGCGGTGTTGTCGCGAAACCGGAAGATCGCCTCGCTGCCAATGCCTGGTCGCAGGTGGAAAAGGTCCTCGAAGTGACGGTCTCGTCTGAGTCGGCTCAGACCACACGAATCGTGCGCAACGAGATGGGCCCCACCCCCCGGGCCGCCCACACCGTTGTTCGGGTCAAAGCCAATGCACACGGTGTACTCATCATCGAATCGCGTGGTGAGGCTCTGCTGGCTGAAGCGGTGGAAATCATCCTGGAGCCGGGCGCGAGCCTGGAAATGGTGAGCTTGCAGGAGTGGGCCGAGGATGCGATCCACTACGCCACCCACTTTGGCCAAGTCCACCGCGACGCGCAGCTCAAGCACTTCGCCGTCAGTATGGGCGGGCATATCGTCGTGGTGAACCCCTCGGTCGCCCTCGATGGGCAGGGAGCCAGTGGCGAGCTCTACGGAGTGTATTTTGCTGACCAGTCACAACACTTGGAGCACCGCGTCTACGTTCACCATGTGGGCCCTGAGACGACATCGCGGGTGAGTTACAAGGGCGCCCTCCACGGCTCCGGGGCGAGGACAGTGTGGATTGGTGACGTGCTGATCGACTCAGATGCCACGGGAACCGACTCGTATGAAGAAAACCGCAACCTGGTGCTCTCCGACGGGACCCGCGCAGATTCGATTCCCAACCTCGAAATTAAGACCGGGGATATCGCCGGGGCCGGTCACGCGAGTGCAACGGGACGCTTTGACGACGAACACCTGTTTTACCTCCAATCACGCGGCATTCCAGAAGTTCAGGCCCGACGCTTAGTCGTCCAGGGGTTCCTCGGGGAGATCGTGTTGAAAATGTCGGATGAGCAACTCGTTGAGCAACTACTGGAGCGAGTGCGCCAAAAGCTTCGCGAAACGGAGGAGGCGGCATGACCGAAGTTCTGGTGTGTAAAGCCGACGATGTTCCCCTGGGGCAGGCGCTCAAGGTCACCATCGATGAGATCCCCATCGCGCTGGTGAAAGATTCGGCCGGGCAGCTCCACGCCATCGGTGATACCTGCTCACACGGCGAAATCTCGCTCTCCGAGGGATTCGTCGAAGATGATGCCCTGGAGTGTTGGGCGCACGGGTCACAGTTTGACCTGCGTTCGGGCAAGCCCCGGAACTTCCCCGCTTTTGAGCCGGTGCCGGTCTACCAACTGACGGTGCGTGACGGCGAAGTCTTTATCGACCCCCAGGTCACTATCGGCGATAAAGCCGAGGCGTAAGCGACGAATCAACAGTAAGGATTAGGAATATGTCGACACTCGAGATCACTGACCTGCACGTGAGTATCAACACCGAGGCAGGCCCGGTTGAGATTTTGAAAGGTGTTTCGCTCACTCTCAACGAGGGTGAAACCCACGCGATTATGGGCCCCAACGGGTCGGGCAAATCAACTCTGGCCTACACAATCGCCGGCCACCCCCGCTACGAAGTCACCTCCGGGTCCATCACCCTCGATGGTGAAGACGTCTTGGAGATGGCCACGGACGAACGGGCGCGTGCTGGGCTGTTCCTGGCGATGCAATACCCGGTGGAAATTCCCGGTGTGACCGTCACGAACTTCCTACGCACCGCAAAACAGTCCATCGACGGTAAAGCCCCGGCGCTTCGCCAATGGGTCTCCGACCTTCGCTCCGCGATGGACTCGTTGAAGATGGACCCCGGATTTGCCGAGCGCAGTGTGAATGAAGGCTTCTCGGGTGGAGAGAAAAAACGCCACGAAATTATGCAGCTTCAGGTGTTGAAGCCGAAGTTTGCCGTGTTGGACGAGACCGACTCCGGGCTGGACGTCGACGCGCTGAAAATTGTCGCCCAGGGCGTCAACGACGCGAAAGCGGCCACCGGACTCGGCGTGCTCCTCATCACCCACTACACGCGAATCCTGCGCTACATCACCCCCGACCACGTCCACGTTATTGTCGCGGGTCAAATCGTTGAACAGGGCGGTCCGGAGCTTGCCGAGCGTCTTGAAGAGGAAGGCTACGACCGCTACCTAGCCCAGGAGGTGAGCTAATGGCGACCATCACCCTGACCGACCACAAGTTCGATGAGGTCCAAGAAGCCCTCAAAGATGTTATCGACCCCGAACTGGGGGTCAACATCGTTGACCTGGGGCTCATTTATGACCTCAGTTGGGACGATGAGGAAGATGCACTGATTATCAGCATGACGCTGACATCAGCAGGCTGCCCTCTAACCGACATCATTGAAGAAGAGATTTCTAAAGCCATCGACGGGGTGGCTGAACGTTTTCGCATCAACTGGGTGTGGATGCCACCGTGGGGTCAGGAGCGCATTACCCCTGACGGACGCGACATGATGCGAGCACTGGGCTTCAACCTGTAACCAAAAGCGGCCGCGCTTGGCTCATGGCACCGAGCTAACGCTGCTGCGATTGCGCTTGGTCGATCAGGGCGTCTTCGACATCCTGATCGCTGGGGGAGGTGTTTTTTGGCGCCGGTCGATCGAGGCCGTGACGGCGTCGGTAGTCCTCACGGATGAGGTAGCCCCAGGCGATAAACCCAAAATGCCGAAGAGATACCACTGGAATGTGTAGCTCAGGTGGGGGCCCTCATCGAGTTGGGGCCGCTGCAGGGGCAGGGGAGTGGGACTGACGGACGGACTCTCCGAGTCCATCGCCAAATAGGCTCCCTGATGGATATCAAGGCCGGTTTTTTCGGCCGCTTCGGCCAGATTAATCGTCGCCAACTGCCCCTCGGGCGCACCACGTCCGGCGATTTGTGGCTCACCGGGTAACAGCCTGGCCACGAGTTGCACGTTGCCTGCAGGGGCGCTGGGCACGAGGTCAGGAAAATCCCTCTCCTCGCCGGTGGGAACCCAACCACGGCTGACCAGATACGTTTGCCCGGTGGTGCTGATAAAGGGGACGACCACGTCAAAGCCGACTGTGCCACCGCGGGGCCTGGTGCGAACAAGAAGCTGCTGGTCGGAGCGATACTCGCCCTGGGTCGCGACGGGGCGCCACTTATCAGCCGGGTCGAAACTCCTGCCGTCGGGCAGGAGTTGTTCGATACTGACGACCTCGCGGTCGTAGTTGGTCTCGACGCGTTCCATCTCGAGGACTGCCTGTCCGCGTCGATCCCACTGCCACTGGGCAAAGAGCGTGGTGATCACAGCAAACAGAATTGTCACCGCGAGAGCAATCAACCATCGACGGGTGAACATCAGACGCCACACACTCATGGGCTCTCCAGAGGGCGAGACGTCACCGGGAACGACCGCGACGAAAGGTAGTCGAGGAAATACTGTTCATGCTCCACGCAGGCCAACCAGATTTTTTCTCGATCTTCGGAGTGAATCTTCGGGTTTCGCCACACAATTTGGGCGCCGGCTGGGCTCTGGCACTCGCGCCGGGAGCACCGGAGGGTATCGGGGCCGATATCACCAAGCACTAGGACTGGGAGGGGTTGTAGCGCACGATCTGGGAGGGGCGGTAAACAGCCGGGGTGTTTGATTTCTTGGTCACCTGGTTTGCCGCGACAACAGCGAGGTAGGGCAGCAGAACCGCGCCGCTGGCGGGGATGAGCATCCATGCGCCGGGGGTGACAAAGCACAGCCCGATGCACACTAAGCGCACACCCATCGCGACCGAGTACTTGACCATACGGTCTTTACGCTCAGAGTCGGGTGACTCGTGCAGAGCGGTTGCTGAATGAACCTGAGCCATAGTGGTCCCATCGTAAGACCCCCAGCTGCACATATGCTTGAGGACTATGAGCCACGCGCGAACAGTCCTCATTACCGGCGGCAATCGCGGGATTGGTTACGCCATTGCCGAGCAATTTCGTGACCTCGGTCACCGCGTGGCGGTAACCGCCCGCTCGGGAGCGGGACCATCGGGGTGTTTAAGCGTCCGTGCCGACGTCACCGATGGAGCAAGCCTGGATCGCGCCATCGCCGAAGTTGAACAATCCCTCGGCCCGATCGAAGTTCTCGTGGCAAACGCCGGTATTACCCGTGACACGTTGCTGATGCGAATGGCGGATGAGGATTTCGAGGATGTCATCAACACCAACCTCAGCGGAGTTTTTCGCGTGGTCAAACGCGCCATCAAATCGATGATTAAAGCGCGCTTTGGTCGTGTGATCCTCATCTCCAGCGTCGTTGGACTCTACGGCTCAGCTGGTCAAACCAATTACGCCGCAGCCAAGTCGGGTCTGGTCGGATTCGCTCGCTCGCTCACCCGAGAGCTCGGAGGACGCGGAATCACCAGCAACGTGGTTGCCCCCGGATTTATCAATACCGATATGACCGCTGAACTCACGCAGGAGCAACAGGAAACTTATTTAGCGGCCATCCCGGCGGGCCGTTTTGCGCAAGCGAGCGAGGTTGCCGCCGTCGTCAGTTGGTTGGCCTCCGATGACGCCAGCTATATTTCCGGTGCGGTCATTCCCGTTGATGGCGGGCTGGGGATGGGTCACTAAACCCGCTCTGGCTCCAACAAGGCGATGACCTGGGAAAGGTCGCGGGTGTCGACGCAGTGGTCGACGCGTTCGCGCACGGCAGGTTTGGGGACAAAACCCACCGACACATCGGCCGCAGCCATCATGTCCAAATCGTTGGCCCCATCACCCACGGCAATGACGCGTGTGGCGTCGTATTGGTGGGCCCACAATCGAAGCCACCGCGCTTTGGCCTCGCCGTCGATCAGCTCACCGACGCGCCCACCGGTGAGTGAGCTGTCGGAAACACCGAGACGGTTGGCCTGCCACGCGTCCACACCCAGCTCGCTCATCAAATCGTCGATGAGCTCGTGAAAGCCTCCAGAGACCGCACAGACAACACCACCCGCGTCATGGACCGCGCCAATCAGCTCGGCTGCTCCCGCAGTGGCGGTAATCCGGGAGCGTGCGGTGTCGATTGCGCTGGAGGGCACCCCGGCGAGCACGCCAAGACGCTGGGCCAAACTGGTGGCGAAATCAATCTCGCCACACATCGCCTTGTCGGTAATGTCTGCCACCCGGGCAGCGTGCTCCAGGCCCGCGGCGCGAGCAAGCTCGTCGATACCCTCCTCGTTTGACAGGGTGGAGTCGACGTCCAACACCACCAGCAGCGGGACTGACGACGCACTCACGCGACGACCAAGCCTTTGGCCACCACGGTGATCCCCGATGGGGTAACCGTGAAGCCTCGTGAGCGGTCTAGCTGGGCGTCATAACCAACGCTGGCGCCCGGGGCGACCACGACACCCTTATCCAAAATCGCCCGGTGGACCCGGGCTTCTTCACCGATGGTGACTTTTTCAAAGACCACAGAGTCGGTCACGAGTGCTCCCGGATGAACCCGGACTGACTGGCCCAGCACGCTCCCGCGCACCCGCGCGCCTTCCACTAGAGAACCCAGTGACACCAGGGATTCAGTCATGTCACCGGTTCGCCCCGCGGAATCGGTCGTGAACTTCGCTGGAGGCAGGTTCCACTGTTGGGTGTAAATCGGCCACTGGGAATTAAACAGGTTAAACGCGGGGTCAGTGGCGATGAGGTCGATATGGGCGTCATAAAACGAGTCAATCGTTCCCACATCACGCCAGTAGAGCCGATCGTTTTCGGTCGCGCCGGGGATGTGGTTATCGACCATGTCGTAAACGTAGGCCTCACCGCGCTCCACGAAGGCGGGGACGATATCGCCGCCCATATCGTGGTCTGACTCGTCAAGCTCAGCATCCTCCATCACTGCCTGCATGAGAACCTGGGCATCGAAAACGTAGTTTCCCATCGAGGCGAGGATTTCATCGGGGGAGTCGGGCAAGCCCTGGGCCGTTTCCGGCTTTTCCAAAAACCGGGCAATTTTTCCGTCGGTGTGTGAGTCCAGTTCGATGACGCCAAACTGGTCGGCCCATTCCCGAGGTTGTCGAATACCAGCGACGGTCACTCCGGCACCGCTTCGCCGGTGAGCCTCAATCATCTGCTCAAAGTCCATCCGGTAGACGTGGTCGGCTCCGACCACCACAACAATGTCCGGATTTTCATCGCGAATGAGGTTCAAGCTTTGATAAATCGCATCGGCCGAGCCGGCGAACCAGCGCTTACCCAGTCGCTGCTGGGCTGGAGCGGAAGCGACGTAGGCGTTGAGCATGCCCGATAGTCGCCAGGTTTGGGACACGTGACGATCAAGAGAGTGGGATTTGTACTGGGTGAGACAGACGATTTGGCGCAGCCCCGAGTTGATGAGGTTCGAGATTGCGAAGTCCACGAGCCGGTAGTGGCCGGCAAATGGCACTGCGGGTTTGGCGCGGTCTTTGGTCAGGGGCATCAGTCGCTTCCCCTCGCCTCCCGCGAGGACGATTCCAAAAACTTTGGGCGCCGCCATGGTCTAAGCGTAGAACAGGTCGAGGCGGTGTGCTCGAATGAGCCTCGACTAAGCTGGGGCGGATGACGACCGTAGCGAGTATGCAATCCGTGGGGGTGACCCGGTCGGGTAAGTCACTACTCCACGACATCGACTGGGTGGTCGACTCATCCGAGCGCTGGGTCATTTTGGGACCAAACGGCGCGGGCAAAACCACCCTCCTGACGCTCTTGGCATCGCTAATGCATCCCACCCGCGGCCGACTGGAAGTCCTCGGAGAAACAGTGGGCTCCACCGACGTTTTCGAGCTGCGCCCCCGTGTCGGCTTTGCCTCCAGCGCGATGGCTGCTCGCATTCCGGCTAACGAGTCGGTGATCGATGCGGTACTCACCGCTGCCCACGCCGTTACCGGCCGGTGGAACGAAGAATACGACGATATTGATATTCGACGCGCCCACAGGGTCCTCGCGGAGTGGAATCTGGACCATTTAAGCGATCGCACTGTGGGGACACTCTCGGATGGTGAGAAAAAGCGGGTGCAAATTGCCCGCTCGGTGATGACCGATCCGGAATTGCTTCTGCTCGATGAGCCCGCAGGAAGCCTCGATTTGGGAGGACGCGAAGACGTCATCGAGCTGCTCGATCGTTTCGCCGCATGGGATGGCGCACCCGCCATGGTGATGGTGACCCATCATGTTGAAGAAATTCCGCAATCGTTTACCCACGCGATGTTGCTGCAAAACGGTGAAGTTTTTGACCAGGGGCTCGTCGGCGATGTGATTACCAGCGACAATCTCTCTGACCTCTTTGGCAAGCCACTGGTCATCGACGATCACGACGGGCGCCTCAGCGCGCGAAGTGACCGCTAAGCCTGCTAGACTCGCCGGTTGGCGCACACGTGTCGATGAGTAAAGGATTGTTGATGAAGTCTGACATTCACCCCGAATATCACCCGGTGGTCTTTCGCGACCTCACCTCGGGGGAGTCTTTTATGACCCGCTCAACGGCAACCAGCGAGAAGACCGTGGAGTGGGAAGACGGTAACTCCTACCCGGTCATCGACGTCGAAATCTCGTCGGCTTCGCACCCGTTCTATACCGGCAAGCAGCGCATTCTTGACTCTGCCGGCCGGGTGGAGAAGTTCAACCAGCGCTTTAAGAACTTCGGCGCCTAAGCCACCGCGTCAGTCCAGGCCGTTATCAAGTGGCCACGCACCGCTAAGGCCCCTGGCGGGCCGGCCTTGGGATTCCAGGTAGCGTTTAAAGTTTTGCGCCCACTGATACGCCCAGTCGACCTGATTGTCGTGAAGCGCCTGAACATCGGCCATTTGCTGAGTAAAGCGCGCGTGTAATTGCCGGGCCACCAGGCCCGCGGTCACGGCATCGCCTTCGGCGTTATGCGCCGCAGGGTTGACCACTGAATAGTGCGCAGCCACAGCGTCGAGGGTCCGCTTTCCCTTTCGATAGGGGTCGAGGGCCCGATCAATAACCAGTGGGTCGATCACGGGGCGAGGGTGTGACAGTGGAGTAAGCCCGTAGCGCTGCGCCTCCCGGTAGCACAGCGACAGGTCATAGCTTGCGTTATAGACCACAAGAGGTAGGCCGGCCGCCTGGATCTCGTGGAGCTTGGTCGTGAGCTCAGCGACCACTTCGGGTGCGGGGCGGCCCTCACGCTGGGCCTGCTCGGTAGAGATTCCGTGCACGGCGCTGGCGCGAGGAGGAATGATGACACCCGGATCGGCGAGCCAACTGTGGGACTCAACGACGGTCCCCGTGGCGTCAATAACACCCAAATAGGCCGTCACGATTCGATCGTCGCGAGTTGATAGTCCCGTGGTTTCGGTATCGAAAACCGCGAGAGTATCCACCCAGTGAGCCATCTCACCAGACTAACCACTCAGGTGGGCCTCGCCGGGGATTACTCCACCGCGAGCCAGTAGAAGCCTTGGGAGCCCAATGTCAGGGTGACCTGAGCATTTTCTCCCACACCCGGGAATTGGCCACCACCAAAGACATCACGCAGGCGTGCTCCGGCATGCTGCGCATCCAGGGTGAGCGTCGCCGTCGTGGGGTGGTGGGCGAACGAGAAGACACACAGCAGCGTCTGGGCAACTTCACCCGGTCGACACTGTTGCTCGTCGAGTGTTCTCACGAACGCTAAAACCGACTCGTTGGGTGTGTGGGCAAGCTGGAAAGAGCCGACACCCAACGCGGGGTGTGCCCGGCGCACGTGGATGAGCTGGCGCACAAAGTGCAGGAAAGACCGTGACTGGGCCAGTGCGCTCTCGACGTTGACCGAACTGTAGTGGTAGCCCAGAGATTGGATGACCGGCAGATAAAGCTTGCCGGGGTCGGAGGTCGAAAAACCGGCGTTTCGATCGGGGGTCCACTGCATGGGGGTGCGGGAGGCATCACGATCTTCGAGCCAAATATTGTCACCCATTCCGATTTCGTCGCCGTAATAGAGAAACGGCGCCCCCGGCAGCGACAGCAGCAGGGCGTGGGCGAGTTCCATTTCGTGACGTGAGTTGTCTAACAGGGTCGCCAGTCGGCGGCGAATGCCCACGTTGATACGCATTCGCGGGTCGTAGGCATACCAGCCATAGAGGGCCTCTCGCTCATCATCGCTGACCATTTCGAGACTCAACTCGTCGTGGTTGCGCAAAAACACCGCCCAGCTTGCCCCCTGCGGTGTCTGCTCGGCCTCCTCGAGGACATCGACCAGGGTGCTCACCTGCTGGGATCGCAGGGCGTAAAACACCCGCGGCATGACCGGAAAATCAAAAGCCATGTGGCATTCGGGCGCCTCGGGGGTGCCAAAATACTCCGCGACTTCATGGGGCTGTTGGTTGGCCTCGGCGATGAGGACTTTCCCGGGGTATTCCCTGTCCATCATCTGTCGAAGGGTGCGAATGAATTCGTGGGTCTCTGGTTCTGACTCACCGAGTCCGGCGTCTGATTCGTAAAGATAGGGCACAGCATCGAGGCGGAAGCCGTCGACGCCCAAATCCAGCCAATACTTCGCAACATCGAGGATTTCGTGCTGAACGGCGGGATTGCCGTAGTTCAAGTCGGGCTGGTGAGAGAAAAAGCGGTGGAAGTAGAACTGGCGCCGTTCAGCATCAAATGCCCAGTTTGACTCCTCGGTATCGCTGAAAATAATGCGAATATCGGGCCAGAGGTCATCGGTATCTGACCAGACGTAGTAGTCACCGTAGGGGCCGTGGGGGTCTGAACGGGAGTGTTGAAACCATTCGTGCTGGTCGGAGGTGTGGTTAACAACTAAGTCCACCACAATGCGCATATTGCGCTGGTGGGCTTGGGTCACCAGCTCGCGGAAATCATCCAGCGTGCCGTATTCGGGTAACACGTGGCGGTAGTCGGCGACGTCATAACCGCCGTCGAGCAGGGGAGAGGCATAGAAAGGGGGAAGCCACAGGGCATCGACACCCAACCATTCGAGGTAGTCGAGTTTTCCAATCAATCCCTGGAAGTCACCGACGCCATCGCCGTCGGAGTCAGCAAAGGCGCGCACCATGACTTCGTAGAAAATCGCCCGGCGGTACCACTGGGGATCGTGTTGAAGGCCAGGCTGACCAAAGGGCACCGTGAAGCTCACGAAAAATCCTCCGGGTGGTTAGCGATCGGACGGGCAGAGCCCAAGGTGTGTGCCAAAAAGTCTAGGCCCGACTAGGCAACGGCGATGACCTCGGCATTGCTCAGCTGCAAAAGTCGTTGTGGGCTAATGGGAAAAACTGCTGTGGCCGAACCGGCAGCAGCCCACAGTGTGTCAAGAGTGAAAAAATCTTCATCCATCACGGTGCGAATGGTTTCGGGGTGGCCAAAGGGCGGCACGCCACCAATCGACCAGCCGGTGTGGGTTTTGACCAACTGAGCGTTAGCTTTTTCTAACTCAACTCCGAGGCGCTGGCCGAGGGCTTCAACGTCTACCCGGTTGGGCCCGGATGCCAACACCAGCAGGGGTGACCCGTTGGCAATAAACAGCAGAGACTTGACGATCGCGGCAACCGGGGCACCCACCGCATCAGCCGCCTCCTGAGCAGTGTGGGTGGATTGGTCCATAAAGGACACCTCCAGGCCCAGGCCCTCTGTGGCGAGGTGGAAGCGCTCCACCCCGGACAGGCGCGCCACTAGCTCGCTCGCTCTCGCGCTTCGCTGGGGTTTTGTTCGCTGAAGTCTTCTGTCGCTAAGGAGCGGGCAATCGTTTCCATCGGGTCGTCAAATTCGACCAGCTGGACGCCACCGGGGGTGTGAAGGAAACTGTGCACCGAACAGTTTCGAATGGGTTCTTTGTACTGTCCGGGTGCTGCGTGGTCGACAACGCTTCGGATCACACCGCCGTGGGTCACCGCGACGATATCGGCGTGGGGGTGGCGGATCGCGAGATCACCCAGCGCGCGAATTACCCGCCGCTGCACTGTTTCACGCTCTTCCCGGCCGGGAACGGGAGTATCTCCGGGGAATTTGGCGTCCAACTCGTCACGAGTCGCCCCTTCCGCGTCGCCGTAATTGCGTTCGACGAGTGCTGGCAGCGGCAGCGGCATTGGCATGTGCAGCCGGCGGGCGATGATGGTCGCGGTTTCCATCGCCCGCGAAAGCGGGCTTGCGACGATGAGGTCGAAGCGATGCCGGGAGAGCACACCGCCGACTTTCAACGCCTGGGCTCGCCCGGTGTCGTTGAGGGGAATATCGCTGGAGCCTTGGATGCGGTGGATGCGATTCCACTCGGTTTCACCGTGTCGCACCAGAAAAAAACGCGTCATTACTCTCCCGGACTAACCGCAGGCCTCGAAAGGCCTGACTAAGCGATTAAGTCGCGCACGGCCAGACGAAGGGCACGCAGCGACTGAGAAGTTCCTCCCTCAATCCTAATGGTGGCAACCTGGTCGGCGCGTGTAGGGCCACGGTTGATGATGACAATGGGCATTCGCCGCTTCTTGGCCAGACTCACCAGTCGCATACCGGTGTTGACCACCAGCGATGAACCAGCCACGACGAGGGCATCCGACTGTTCGAGCAGTGCCCGCGCGTGGGCGAAAACCGAACCGGGGACAAACTCACCAAAAAACACCACTTCGGGTTTTAATACCCCGCGACACAGGTCACAGCGGGGAGGGGCAAAGTCAATGCCGTGGGGGACATCCACATCGCCGTCGGGTCGGATGGAGTCTTCAGTCACGGCCTCGACAAAGCCGGGATTTTCCGCGGCTATCTGGCGTTCCACAGCGGAGCGAGCATAAGACTGACCACACTCCAGGCAGCGCACCCGGTCGAGCCTGCCGTGTAAGTCGACAACCCGGCGCGACCCCGCGTCGTGGTGGAGGCCATCCACGTTTTGCGTAATGACCCCCGAGGCACGGCCATCGACCTCCAGCTGCGCCACCGCCAAGTGGCCCTCATTGGGCGCAGCCCGGTGAAAGCGCTGCCATCCCAGGTGGGCGCCGATCCAGTAGCGACGTTGACGCTCAGCCGAAGTGGTGAACTCTTTAAAACTCATCGGGTGGTTTTTCGGTGCACCCTCACCGCGATAGTCGGGAATTCCCGAGTCGGTGCTAATACCCGCACCGGTTAACACACACATGCGCCGCCCATCGAGGACCGAGGCGGCATCTTCTACGGTGTGACCCGTGGGGGGAATAAGGGGAGATATGGGAGCCAGGACAGACATCCGCACCCCTTTCCGACATGTATTGGCGTTTAGCCTTCTTAGGCTAGGTGGGAAATCTTACAAACATGTTTCGTGTCACTGAGTGTGGGGACAAAGCCATGAATATCGTTGACGTCGATGGCGCCCAGGCGGGCCTGCTCTCGGACTATCGCGACCTCACCGACGCGGCACTGCGGCGGGTGCAAGAACCAGCCCAGGGGCTCTACATCGCCGAGTCTCTAACAATCCTCGAGCGAGCGCTCAACGCCGGCCACACCGCGCGTTCAATACTCACCAGCCCAAAATGGCTGCCCGCTTTGGCGCCTATTTTAGAAAAACACCCCCACAGCAGTAATGCCCCTGTGCTGGTTGGTGATGATGAGCTTCTGGAATCCGTCACCGGGTTCCACGTTCACCGGGGCACTCTGGCGAGTATGAATCGGCCAGTCACTGCCGATGTGGGCGATCTTCTTGCCACGGCCCAGACAGTGGTGGTGCTCGAAGATATCGTCGACCACACGAACGTCGGGGCACTGTTTCGGTCCGTTGCCGCAATGGGCGCCGATGCGGTCATCGTTACCGAGCGCTGCGCTGATCCGCTCTACCGCCGCAGTGTCCGAGTGAGTATGGGAACCGTCCTCCAAGTGCCCTGGACGCGAGCAGACTGGTCAGATATCCGCTCCGGTTTAGCTGAGCGTGGTTTCACGCTGGTGGGAATGGGTCTGACCGATTCGGCCGTAGATTTCGACGACTACGTTCGCCGTGCCCCCCAGCGTGTCGCCATTGCTCTGGGCAGCGAGGGGCCCGGCTTGAGTGCCACAGCGTTTAGCCAGTGTGACGTTATTGCCCGCATCCCGATGGCCAACGACGTGGATTCGCTCAATGTGGCAGCAGCGGGAGCGGTCGCGCTCCACGCTCTTCGGCAGGCGCGTCGGGTAGGAGGCTACTGAAAGTTCCTCGCTCGCACCTCAGTCCCGACGGCTAATTGGGATACTCCATCAGCTGATACCGAGATCACACCCTCCTGGCTGCGTTGGAGCATCCCGCGAACAATCAACGCTGGGCTGTGTCGAAGAATGAGGCGGTAGCGCCGCCACAATCCCTTACTGCAGACCACATTGACCAACCCCCACTCGTCTTCGAGGTTTAAAAACGTCACCCCCTGGGCGGTGGAGGGGCGCTGACGGTGGGTGACAAGACCCGCCAGCCACACTCGCCGCTCCACATCGTGGCTGCGCAGGTCCGCACTGGAGCTCACCCCCTGGGCTGTCAACCACTCACGCAGGTGGGCCAGCGGGTGATCACCGGGGGAAACCCCCGTTGCTCGGCGGTCGGCACGCATCGTCTCCACATCGCTCATGGGCGAAAACAGCGGAATATCAATTGGGGTGTGGGTGCCCTCGAGATATTCGGGCTTCGCGGTAGCGGCAGAACCGGCAAGCCACAGCCCTTCACGGCGATTGAGCCCCACATCGTCAAGCGCCCCCGCGTCAGCCAGTGCTTCGAGGGTTTTTTCTCGAAGCCCCACCCGCCGGGAGAGGTCGTAAATATCGCCGTAGGGCCCCGCCCGGGCGCGCTCGGCCACAATCTCCTCAGCAGTATCGGCTCCGATGCCCTCGATACTGGCAATGCCCAAGCGCACCGCGTAGTGGCCATCGCGGCGATGCTGGGCGCCATCATCGGGCGCATCAGGGTCAAACTCACCCGGTGGGGGTTGATCGAAGACCAAACACTGGTCCATTCCCGTGGCGACAGCCTCGTGGCCAGCGTGGGCAATCTCGAGCTCGGCGTGGGCGCCTGAGCGTTGAACGCAGGGCCTGCGCACGTCGACGCCGTGTCGTTCAGCATCGGAGACCAGCGTGGCAGGGGAGTAGAAGCCCATCGGCCAGGCCCTGAGCATCCCGGTGAGATAGCAGGCGGGGTAGTGAAGTTTCAGCCAGGAGCTGGCATAGACCAGCAGGGCGAAGCTCAGCGAGTGGCTTTCGGCAAAACCGAAACCGGCGAAGGCCTGAATCATCTGATAGATCCGGTCGGCATCTTTGGGTTTTAACCCGTTCTGAGCCATTCCGGCGTAGAGGGTTTCACGAACCGATTCGATACGCTCCAGTCCGCGTTTTGACCCCATCGCCCGGCGCAACACATCGGCGTCTTCAGCAGAACAGCCGCCAATGGCCATCGCCATTTGCATGATTTGTTCTTGAAACACTGGAACACCGAGAGTGCGTTGGAGCGGTTGCTCGAGTTTCGGGTGGAGGTATTCCACCTGTTCAAGCCCCGCTTTGCGCCGAACAAACGGATGTACTGCTCCGCCCTGGATGGGCCCCGGGCGGATCATCGCAATTTGGATGGCCAGGTCGTAGAAGCGCCGGGGTTGAAGCCTCGGCAGTAGCGCCATTTGAGCACGCGATTCGACTTGGAAGATGCCAATCGAGTCAGCCCGACAGAGCATGTCGTAAACACCCTGCTCATCTCGGGGCAGGGTGGCCAGCTCCCAGTCTTCACCGAGGGACTCACGGGCAAGTGTGAGGGTATGCTGGATGGCTTCGAGGATGCCAAGGCCGAGTAGATCAAATTTCACTAAACCCATCCACTCGCAGTCGTCCTTATCCCACTGAAGCACCGTGCGGTTGTCCATCCGGGCGTGTTCGATGGGTACTACTTCACCGATGGGTCGGTCGGTGAGCACCATGCCACCGGGGTGAATACCCACATGCCGAGGCAGGGTGAGCACCTGGCGAGCAAGATCCACTAAAGCCTCGGGCAGGCCGTCGCTATCGGATTCGGTGAGTGCGCCGCGTCGCTCAATCTGTTTGGCAAAAGCATCCTGCTGACCGGGGCTATAGCCCAGGGCGCGGGCAATATCGCGTACCGCGTTTTTGGCGCGGTATTCGATGACGGTGGCCACGAGGGCGGCGTTTCGCCGGCCGTAGCGTTGGTAGACGTACTGAATGACCTCTTCGCGGCGATGGGCTTCAAAGTCGACGTCGATATCGGGCTCTTCATCGCGCAGGGCGGAAAGAAACCGCTCAAAGGGCAAGTTGTAGTGAATCGAATCCACGGC